>NZ_JCAMOR010000058.1:0-52475 GCF_059512385.1 Bradyrhizobium sp. Crot121
TTGCACCTGCAGCACATGGCCGCTGCTGGCTTCGGCGTGATACTCGCGCCCGAGCACATGCCGCGCCTTCCGACGCTCAAGACCATTCCGCTCGAAGGCGACCCACTTTCGCGCGAGGTGCGGCTCCTGGCTGTCCAGGGGCGTCGCTACTCGCCGGCGCTGGACGCTTTCGTCAAGGTCACGCGGCTTCGCGACTGGTCGGTCGTCGCTCGGACGGCGTGAAATCGTGGAATGCGTCCAGCGTCCGGGCAGAGCATGCGGCGCACGCGTTCACTGCGGCCGGTTCCGCCCAAATGCGCTACGCATGAAGCGAACAATGCTGTCTTACCAAGCCTTCCCTGACCTCGACAGCCGGACACTGAAGCACCACCCTCGGACACTCGCAGTCGACGCGCCAAACTAACCCGCTTCCATGGCGTCGGGCGAGTGGAATGGAAACGATAACGACCGGGCATTTCTAATGGTTGGCGTGCCGGCGTACCCTTAGTGCTCGTCTAACCGGGTTGGCCTGTGACGGAGTGCCTGCCATCACAGGACGCGAAATCGCCCTCTTGGGTGCGTGCACTTTCCACGTCGCAAGGACCCGCTCGAGTAACCAAGCAGAGGAGTCTCCGATGTCGTTTCGCTTCATCACCAAGTCTATCCACGCCTACCTGATCGACTATCCTGTCGCGATCGTCTTGATCGCAGCTCCGTTCGTGCTGAAGCTCGGCCAAAGCGGACCACTTGCAGTGGAGCTTTCGGTTGTCGTCGGTGTGGCGGCGTTGCTCTTGGCCGCCCTGACCGACCATCCCACCGGGCTTGTCCGCATCATTCCCTACTGGCTGCACCTTTGGGTCGATCGCGCCGTCGGGGTGGTCTTTGTCATCGCACCGTTTGCCTTCAAATTCGCTGGGCTCGACGCCTGGTACTACTGGGTCCTCGCTGCGGCAGTCCTGCTCACGACGTCAGTCCTGAACGCGCCTGAGGAGCCGGTTGCGATGCGTCCGGAATTGAGCAGGCGCGCAGCTGGCTGAAAGCTGCGAAGGCGTCGTCGTGACGTCGCCAACGTTCGTCTGCAGCGGTCGGTCACTAACCGGCGCGCTTGGGCTGGGGCCGGGATCATTCTTGATAGCGCCGATGGTGGAGGGCTAATACGGCGCGAGCACTCGCCGGATCGGGCGGCTGATATTTAAGGGTTTAAGATGAACGCGTTTGCGCGGCCGCGGGACCGAAGCGCCGTGATTGGGCCACGCTTCGACTATTCGGCGCTGGCTCCGGCGGCGGCGGCCATCTGCTACCCTTTTCTACTCCGCGCCTTCCATACCGTTGTTGGCACGCAGGACGCACTGCCTTCGCCTCTCGCAATTGTCGCCGCGACCTTCATCCTGGCCGTGGCGTTCGTCGTGCCGTTTCTCGCGCTCGCGCTCGCTTGCCGGTCCGACGCCGATCCAGGGGCGCGACGGCTCGCCTATGCCGGCGTAACGACCCCAACGCTCTTCGTTTTTCTTGGCGTCGTTCAGGTCCTGATTCATAGCCCCATCCCCGACGAACTCGTGTGGTGCGTGCTTTGGCTCGCAATCGCAATCTGGTCACGGACCGCCGGCAATCCAATCGCTGCGACGCGGCCGACCGTGGGGCGCTGGCGCATTGTCCACGGAATGACAGCAGCGGTCTTGTTTCTATACGTGGCGTTCCATCTAGCCAATCATTTGTTTGGGTTGATCGGCCCCGATGCACATGCGGCCGTCATGAAGGTCGGCCGCCTTATCTACCGCTCTGATGTGGGTGAACCGCTATTGGTCGCGGCCATGGTTTTCCAGATCGGCACCGGCCTGTTTCTGGCATGGCGTTGGAGTGCCGGCCCGCAGGGCTTTCATCGGACATTTCAGGTCGGCTCGGGGGCCTACCTCTCGCTTTACATCCTCGGGCATATGAACTCCGTTTTCATCTACGCTCGTAGCTTTCTCGGTATACCGACGGACTGGAATTTCGCGATCGGAGCCCCGACCGGGCTCACTCATGACGCATGGAATATCCGGCTGTTGCCTCATTACGCGCTCGGCGTCTTCTTTGTCCTAAGCCATCTTACGTCGGGATTGCGAATGGTGCTGATAGCGCATGGCGTCAATCGACGCACCGCAAATCGTATTTGGGGCGGCGGCGTCGCAATAAGCGCGGCTATCTCGGCCGCGATCATTGCGGGTATGTGCGGGGTTCGGATCGGATAGGCGACGTCGGCAGTGTCGGTCCCGATTCATCCGACGTGGCAGGAGCCGGTGTGACACGCGCACCGTTTATTCGCTTCGTTGAGCGCGAGAGCACGTCTCGCGAAACGCTGCGACGCTGCTCTGCTAAGTCACCGATGCCGGCGAGGCGAAGATCGCCAGGGTGACCTCGGGCAACGACAATAACGATCGTCTATCGACTCTATGGCGAGAGGTCATTTCCCTCGCCGGCGTCGCAACGTCACTCTCCAAAAGAGTGGTCCGATCAATCTCAGGGTCAGGAGCCGCGATGGCGCTGCGTCAGCGACGGGGCGTTGATTGAAGGATAACTATGAAAGAAAAACGACACTGATGTCCCGGGAAGCCTATGATATCGTCATTGTTGGTGCGGGCGCGGCCGGTTGCGTTGTCGCGAGTTATCTCGCCGAACACACCGATGCGTCGATCGCGCTGATCGAAGCGGGCGACATGGACCGCGATCCGTTTATCCACATTCCGGCCGGCTTCGCCAAACTGCTGGCCCACGACCGGCATGTCTGGAAATACGAGACGGTTCCCCAGCACGGTAGAAAGCGCGCATATCGCTCAGGCAAGGTACTCGGCGGCGGATCCTCGATCAATGCGATGTGCTACGTCCGTGGTCAGATACGCGACTTCTCTGCGTGGCAGGACGCGGTCGGCGACACCGGCAAATGGTCGTATCAAGATCTGCTTCCCGTCTTCATGGCGCAGGAAGACAACGACACCTTCCACGACGAGTATCACGGCATAAATGGTGGTCTGGCGGTCCAGTTGCCCAAGGGCATCAACAAGCTGAACCAATATTGCCTCAAGGCATTCCAGGAATATGGGGTTCCCTATAATCCCGACTATAACGGTAAGAGCCAGATCGGAGTCTCGCCGGTGCAGTCGACGGTCGGAGATCAGCGCCGATGCAGCGCGGTCGACGCTTATCTGCGTCCGCACCTCACCTCGGGCCGCGTAACACTTCTCACCGGCAAGACCGTTCTTCGCATCCTGATCGAGAACAATCGGGCTGTCGGCGTTGAGTTCATGGACACGAGCCTGAAGAGGATCACGGCCGGCGAAGTTGTGCTGTCGGCCGGCGCCGTCCATAGCCCGACGATCCTCATGCACTCTGGCATCGGGCCAGCCGAGCAGCTGCGACAGCATGGTATCGCGGTGGTCGTCGATTCTCCGGAGGTGGGCGAAAATCTCCAGGACCACCCGATGGTACCGGTCCGTGTCTATGTAAAGGGCGATCTCGGCTATCAGGCTGCCGCGCAGGGCCTCGGCAGCGTGAAGGCGGGCTTGCGTTATCTCGTCACCAAGGATGGCCCGGCGTCGGGCAATGGCATCGAGACGGTGACACACTGGAATCCGTCCGATTTCACCGCCGAGCCTACGATCCAATGTTATCACGCTCCTATCGTCTTGTCCGAGCAACTCGGCCCGGCGGGCGACCGCTCGGGCATCACCTTCGAACTCGTGGTGCTTCAGCCCAAGAGCCGCGGCTGGGTGCGGTTGGCCGACAGCGACCCAACATCGATGCCCCTCATCAACCCGAACTTCATCGGCGAAGAGGAAGACTTAAGGGCTGCGGTGGAGGCAGTGCACGCGATCCGCAAGGTCATGGCCCAGGAGTCGTTGGCGCCGGTGATCGAGGAAGAGATGGATCCCGGCCCACACATCCAGTCGGATGCGGAGATCGGCGAATGGGTGAAGCGTGTCGTGACGACGATGTGGCACCCGGTCGGCACCTGCCGGATGGGCCAGGACGCGCGAGCGGTGGTCGACGCAAGGCTCAGGGTTCACGGGGTCGACGGCCTCCGGGTAGTCGATGCCTCGATCATGCCCAACATCACCAGCGGCAACACCAATGCCCCGACCCAGGCGCTTGCGCGCCATGCCGTGGCGATGCTGGTCGCGGACCTGAAGCGGAGCTCAGGAGCCCCGGCGCGGGCCAACGTGGCCCAGGTAGAGCCCTGAAGGAGGGATCAAAATGGATATAGAAGACGCGAGGAAGCGCCGCGAGGCGCCACTCGGCACGCCGAGCCATCTCGGCTCGAATGCCACCAGGGATATTTCGGCGGCGCTCACTGTGCTTCTGGCAGACGTGTTCGCGCTCTACGTCAAGACCAGGAACTTCCATTGGCACATATCAGGCCTGCATTTCCGGGATTATCACCTACTCCTTGATGTGCAGGCCGCGCAGATTTTTGCGATGACGGACGACATCGCGGAAAGAATTCGCAAGATTGGCGGCACAACGATTCGTTCGATCGGCCACATCGCCAGAGTGAAGCATATCGAGGACAATGATGCTGGCTTCCTCACGCCCGAAGACATGCTGGCCGAGCTGAAGGAAGATAATCTGGCGCTAAGCCAGCGCATGCGGCAGACCCACAACGTCTGCGACGAGCATGGCGATGTCTCCACGGCCAGCCTGATCGAAAACTGGATCGACGAGGCGGAAAGTCGCTCATGGTTCCTGTTCGAGGCGACCAGGAGAGCTTAGCCCCGAGCGCATGGCCACCCGTGAAGCTCGGGTGACTGCCTACGCTCCCGCAAAATCCCGTCGTGGGCTTTGACGTTAGGCTCGTTCGCGTGGTTTGGCCATTTTGGCGATCGCTGACTCTCAATGCGGCCCCACTCTGAACCCCGACGACGATCGAAGGGAGTGCAAATGATGGTGGATAGGTCAGAGCCAGCCTTGGAAGCGGGTCTTTTCCAGATCAAGGTTGACCGAGAGGCCGAAGACGAGCGCTTCTATCAGGCGCTTGTGCCCTTCGGCTCTTTCGATGACGTCGTGCGGCGAGATCGGTATCGCCCTCTACCTGATGACTGGATCGTCGCTGTTACGGACGTCAGCCATTCGACCGAAGCTATTGAACAAGGACGGTACCGTGAGGTGAATACGGCCGGTGCGGCGGTTCTTGCTGCCGTCAGCAATGCACTACCCGACCTACAGTTTCCGTCCACGTTCGGAGGAGATGGCGCGAGCTTCGCCGCGCCCGGCGCCTATTCGTCCATCATCAGGGATACGTTGGCAAAAACCGCCGCCTGGGCTGAAGACGCATTGGGTCTCACGTTGCGCATTGCGGTCATTCCTGTCGCGGACATTCGCGCTCAGCACTTGGACGTCCTGGTAGCTCGCTTCGCGCCATCCTCGAACGTCACCTACGCGATGTTCGACGGTGGCGGACTTGCCTGGGCAGAGCGTAAACTCAAGCAAGGCGGCTACACCTTTCCGCGCGCGCCCATGGGAGTAACAGCTGACCTCACAGGTCTTTCGTGCCGATTTGCGCCGATCAGCGCCAAGAACGGCGTCATCTTTTCTCTTATCGTCGTTCCGCGCGATGATCCTACTTCGTTTGTAGAGTTCATACAGGAGCTCCTGCGGACGCTCCGTTCGAATGACTCCGGCCTACATCCATTGCCTGCCGAAGGCCCGATTCCCGCATGGGCCGGCGACGATCTTGATCATGCCATCCAGAAAGGCAGTCGAAAGAGTCCCTTTGCGGCTGGGGCTGCGAAGCGCTTGCACGCCATTCTTGCGTGGGTGGGCACCCCACTAGGAGTTCCTGTTGGTAACTTTGATGAAACCGGGTTCCGACGAGAGCTTGTGGAGAACACAGATTACCGAAAATTCGATGACGGCCTGCGTATGACAGTGGACTGCTCATCTGAACTCGCTGACGTCGTAGACGCGCGCTTGGAAGAGGCTCAGCGACGAGGTGCATGCTTTTTTGGAACGCATCGCCAGTTGGCCGCAAATCTTACGTGCTTTGTGCCATCACCCATGCGAGCTAATCACGTGCACTTCGTTGACGGCGCGTCCGGGGGGTACGCCTTCGCCGCAGCCAACTTGAAGCGAAATGTTGCGAGCGGAGAAGCACCTGATTCTGAGCGCCGCTCTGCGTGAGGCAAAGCAGAGGGCGACGTCGCGGGCGGCAGCCCCTTCTTGCTTTGGGATCGCCGTTCTCAGTTATCCTTCTGGGCTTTACCCTCCTTGGCTATCCGCCGATAGTCGCTCGGATCCCGATTGTACGCCTTTCGAAAAGCTCGCACAAAACTTGAACGGCTCTCGTACCCCGCATTAAGAGCAACGACGTCGATCGACATCGTAGTCGTCGTCAAATCGATCGCAGCCTGGCGCATTCTCAAGTCTCGCAAGATGGCCATCGGGGATTGTCCAAAGATGTCCGAGAAACGCGCCATGAACGCCGAACGACTCAATCCTGCACTGTGTGCCAAGCTTTGAACTGAATGGGCGGCTCCCGGCCGCGCCACCATATCCGCAAAAGCACGGGTGACCTGTCTGTCGGCAAGTATCGAGAATCGTTCAGTCCACCGCTGGGATGACTTGAGGGACCGTCGCACCAACGAGACAACGATCTGCTTGAGCAGAGACGCTGTCATGGCCCCAACGCCGACCTCTTGCTGTAGCAACTCGTCCATAGCCTCGCGAAGCTTCAGATCGATCCTGTCCGCCGGCTCGAATTGCTCGATGACCGGTTCGCGGAGTTCTCCGAACAGCCTCACAGACCGACCAAAGGATGCGTTAAAAAAGCCGCATATCTGGACTATTTCGGGCTTCTCGTTCGGCACTGCGACGCGGAGGATGCCGTCTTGACGAGTCCAGCAGTCTCTCGAAATGAGCTTCGGTGGGCCACTTCCACCGTCAACCTCGATCATGAACGGAGTGTTTGGCGGCACGATGATGAGCAAATGAGGCCTCAAGGGTATCATCGGTCCGCGGTTGATCGATATGCGGCCCACGCCACTTAAGTTGTAGTGGATCCCGGGTACGTCAATCGTCCCAAATTCAACTCGATGGCCGCGCGGCACCAAAATCTCAGTCAGCGCGATGACATCAATGTCGAGCGCCTGCATCAAGTTGTTGAGGTCTGTTTTAGACAATTTGACAGTGGCGGCCGCGGGCGGCGAAACGTTCTGCCCGACGAGAGCCTGCTTTGGAACCGCTTTCGAAGTGTGCATGACTGGTGGCCCTTTACTGCCGGCTACCGCTACCGATAGTGCTCCGAAACCTGTTCTCCAAGGATTAGCGGGGCGTTGCCATGTTCGTACCACTGAACCTCGTTTCGTGCCATTAGACGAAATTTGGACCTGCGGAGAACGCGAATGTTCCAATAGTCGTTATGCTTCGGGGCTTTAGTTCCCGACTCTCATGCCGTACGCTACAACGCGCGCGGGATGACGGGCATGGACTAAGGCGACGACTTCAGGGAATTTGTATCGATCGGCAGGCTACGCACACGCTTGCCGGTCGCGGCGAAGATCGCGTTGGTTACTGCAGCACTGACAATGGCTGTCGGAGCTTCACCAACGCCACCCGGAGCCTCAGCGTTCTTGATCAAGTGTGTCTCCACCACCGGTACCTGGTCGATACGCATTGGCAGATAGCTGTCGAAATTGCTCTGCTCGACCCGTCCATCCTTGAAGGTGATTGACCCATGGAGCGCGGCGGTCAGGCCGAAAAGCGTTCCACCTTGAACCTGTGCTTCGATCGTATCTGGATTGACGTACATGCCGCAGTCAATCGCACAGACGATCCGCTTGACTTTGACAGAGCCATCGGCCGCCACTTCGACCTCGGCGACCTGCGACGTGTAACTTCCATATGCGAACTGTACCGAAATTCCGCGGCCATGCCGCGCGGGAAGGGGGGATCCCCACCCTGCTTTTTCTGCCGCGAGCGACAGAACAGCGAGCGCTCGCGGATTGTGGCCAAGCAATCCCTTGCGGTAAGCGAGGGGATCCTGTTTCGCGGCATGAGCGAGCTCATCCATGAAGCTTTCGACCACAAAAACGTTGTGAGTCGGTCCAACGCCGCGCCACCAAGACGTCCGGACACCAGGGGGCTCGATTCGGACAAAGTCGACGTGGATATTGGGCAGCGCATAGGGCGGCTCGGCCGCCGCTTCGACGGCGTCGGGGTCCAATCCGTCCTTGACGTAAGGGGGATAGTAGCGAGCCATGACTGAGGAGCCGGCGATCCGATGCGTCCAGGCAACCGGCTTGCCGGCCGCATCAAGTCCGGCCGACAGCCGATCGAGATAGTACGGCCGATACATGTCGTGCTGGATGTCTTCCTCGCGGCTCCAGATCACCTTCACCGGGCCATCGACGTGCTTGGCGATCTTGACGGCCAGCACCGTGCCGTCGGCCTCCAGCCTTCGTCCGAAGCCGCCGCCAATCAGATGATTATGAATTTTGATCGCATCCTTGGGCAGGCCGGTGAGTTCGACCACCAGAGACTGGGTGATCGTAGGCGCCTGTGTTCCGACCCAAATGTCGCAACGATCGTTCTGCAGATGAACGGTACAGTTCATCGGCTCCATCGCCGCATGGGCCAGGAAAGGCACCTGATAGACGGCGTCAACGCGTTGCGCTGCCTCCGCAAGGGCCTTCCCCGCATCGCCTTCGTTGCGGGCAACAACGCCCGGCTTTTTGGATTCCTCCTCCAATTGCTTGACGATATCGGCGTTGTTGACCTTGCCGTTCGGCCCGTCATCCCACGTGATGGCGGCAGCCTCGAGCCCCTTCTTCGCCGCACCCATGTGATCCGCGATCACGGCAACAGCTTCATCGACATTGACCACCTGCCGCACGCCCTTCACTGCCAACGCGGCGTTCTCGTTCACGGTTTTCGCTTTGCCACCGAGCACGGGCGAAATAGCAACCGTCGCAACCTTCATACCCGGTAATCGCGTATCGATACCGTAGAGCGCGCGCCCATCGACTTTTATCGATGAATCCACGCGCTTGGCGCGCGTTCCGATCAGGGTGAAATCCTTCGGATCCTTCAATCTGACGTTTGCCGCGGGCGGCACAGGCAATTTCGCCGCGGCGGTCGCAAGTTCGCCGTAGCTCAGACGCTTCGAACCTGATGCATCGAACACGACGCCATCGCTGGCGCGGCAAGTCGCCGGATCGACATTCCAGCGCTTTGCGGCTGCCGCAATCAGCAGATTACGACCCACTGCCCCTGCCTGACGGAGCGGCGTCCAGAAGGCGCGGACAGAGGCGGAACCACCTGTATTTTGAATACCTATGATCGAGTTGACGTAGAGTGCATGATTTGGCGGCGCATGCTGAACCTGAATCTGGTCAAGCTTCACTTCAAGTTCTTCAGCGAGAAGCATCGAGAGTGACGTGTAAACGCCCTGTCCCATCTCGATCATCGGAATGACCAGGGTTACGGCGCCAATCGGATTGATCCGTATAAACCCATTCGGGGCGAAAGTACCCGTGACCTCGTTTTCGGTTACTTGCGAAGCAGGCGCCGCGAACACGGGCGCCGTACGTGCACCGGCCAGAGCAAAACCGAGCAGCAAACCTGCGCCCTGAAAGAAGGTGCGCCGCGACATCGCCGTTTCACGTTCGATCCGGTTCGTTAGAATCAGCCTATCCATGGCTCAAACTCCCGCTGCTCGCTTGATCGCGGCCCGGATACGCTGGTAGGTACCGCAACGGCAGACATTTCCCGACATTGCTGAGTCGATATCCGCATCACTCGGCTTCGGAGTGTCTTTCAGCAATGCCACCGCCGACATGATCTGGCCAGATTGGCAGTAGCCGCACTGCACGACCTCCAGATCCGACCACGCCTTCTGCAAGGCCGCGCCTTGCGGCGTGCGCCCGATCGCCTCGATCGTGGTGACCGCGCCGTCGCCGATGCTATCGACCGACGTCTGGCAGGAGCGGACCGGTTGGCCGTCGATATGCACGGTGCAGGCGCCGCACAGTGCCTGGCCGCAACCAAACTTGGTCCCGGTCATGCCGAGCACATCGCGCAGCACCCACAGCAACGGGATGTCGCCGTCGACATCGATCTCATGGGGTGAGCCGTTGACCTCTAATGTGAAAGCCATGAATGCCTCTTGAGCGCGTAGGGAGTGAGCCATGAGCCAAGCAACGTCACTCATGAAATCCGCGAAAGCTCTACGCATTGTTCGCAACACGCGGCGACGGTTTCCAATAGCCGGCATGTATAGTTTCCATAGCAACGGGGAATGCTCGCAAACCGGATAGCTAAGAAGGAAATTGACGACACTCCTGCCAGAGCATATTGATCGGTAGTTGGTGGGAAGCGAACTCTTCAAACGATAACGCATCGTGCAACGACGTTGCGAGATTTGACGGCAGGATGGCCGCTCGGCACCATCCGACAGAGTTTTTGCTGAATAACCAGCGTCGCGACTTGCCGCGAAACTTTCCGGCGACATTCAAGCGCGCGACGGTGGAGGGCGCTTCATGGTCAAAAGCTCCGTCACATCATGCCGATCATCTGCGGATGAGATCGCAACGGTCAGGAATTTCCCGTCCGGGTATATTTGGGCTTCATCGTAAAGCTTGACCAACTGCGAGCGCCAGACATAACGGCGCGCCTCAAACTTGTCTCGTTCTGCTCTCCCCAAGACCACCACGGCCGAAAACCTCCTGTATTCCGGCACGAAGGTGCAAAACGCTTTTGTTCTCTTGTAGCGTAGGGACCAGCCGCGCTTCTTGCCGCCATAGAGCCATTCCGGCGCGAAGACACCGGGGTAGAAGTCCTCGATCCAGTTCTGCAGAGAGGCCCAATGCTTGAACGCGCCCGGTCCGATCCAGTCGCGGACAGTGCTATCATCGGGCGATGCTGACTTGTCAGTGATCCTGTCACCGATCTGGGGGGACTGTTCCATGCCGCTTTCCTTCAATCACAATTTTTCACGACCGGTTCGGAAGACTTGGCGGCCGACCTTGATCTTGGGCGAAAGGTGTGTCGCCACGTGCCCAAGGTTCGACTCTGTGTTGCGCAAGTGCTGTCACGGACCTCTCTCCACCATTGGGGCATAGGCGAGTTGCCCGTCAAAGCTGAAATCCGGCACGTGGATTTGCGGACACCGAATCTGGACGTCCGGTCCGTTCTTCGAGGACAGGACTGTGCTCGTTGGCTGACGTTTGAGGCTAGCAACGCCCCGGCGTTTGAGTTAACGCTCAGCGCTTGCGAAGGCGTCGGCATTTCCAGCGTAGTTCGCTTCCGGCTGGGTCTTAGTTGGCGAGCCCTGCGCTAGCTTGCTCCTACCGTGCTTCGAAGCATACCGGCGGTCCCCGGGCGCCCGAAACGCCCTCGCGCACTTCTCGAACGGCCGATACCTACTTCACGGAAATTGCGAGCGGAGGAAGTTTGTGGGAGCGCCTGCCTCCAGGATTTGAACCTATGCAGCGACCTCGAACCGGCGACATAGCGTATGAACGGCGGCTTTTGACCAGCTACAAAGGCTCCACCTTGCGAGTTAAGCTGCTCTCCAGTAGGAAAACGGCGAAATAGTGGGTCTAGCGCTGTAGCGGACCCCCGCTACCAACGATCCCCCGGACATAGCACGAGTGGGAAATAAAGCCGGATTGCCGCAGAGCGCGGCGGGGCTTCCCTTGATGTCGATCCGCACACTGCGGTCATCCTCGGCGTTGGCCTTCGACGAGGTTACTTTCAAGGCCGCGCAGCGATCAAGCTCGATCGCCGCCGCGACGCCACGCCAGTGACCGCGCAAAAGGCGCGCCCCCAAGCGAGCTTTCTCGGGGCTCTCAAATGCGGATGCTGCGGCGGCGGCATGGCCTCCATCGGCAGCGATCGGAAAGGAGTTAGGCTGCAATGTTCGGCCCACCGGGAAAGTGGCTCTTGGTGCGCTCGATTATCGTCCTGGTTGACGCCACCTCATCATAGTGTTTGCCGGCGTCGCCTCGACATCGACAATGATCGCGTGCTCGACATCAATAAGGATTGCTGAGCCCGTATCCGAACTGCACGCGCTTGTTGGCTTTTGCCGTCCACGCCGACGACGGATCGGACGGCGAGATCATCTTTGGCAGCTTGCGATCGGGCGCTGCGGTCGGCTTCCCGTTAGAACCGCCATCGCGCCTGCCCACGACTTCCTGGACCCGCGTCTCGGCCTCAAGTCCGGCAAGATACTCGGCCCACGGTACGCTTCTGACGTTGTGCGTCGGTCCAGTCCAGCTCGGTTTGCGCTTTGCTGTGATAGCTGCTGGCATTGGCTTCCATCACGCTCGCACCCCACCGCGAACCCCGCCTTGCTTCGTGACGTGAGCGCGACCCATGAAAATGAATTCACTCGCCGGCCACGAACCCAAATATCCCGAAGGCGAGCCCCCTGGGGCATTCGCCTGATATTGGCAAGCGCTGCATGAACAACAATCACTGAGGCAGACCTCGGCCGCCTGCATCGATAACGATGGCGCGCCCGACAGTCTCGCCTCCAAGCAGGCCTCCCGACACCCTACTCCTCTCAAGGTGAGGACCGGACGTAAAACTGCTTGTCCTCTGAAGGGTCAGGTTCTGCAACTCGACCGCGAAGCGGAGGGGGAGCTGCGCCATTTAGAGTTCTATAAGCAGCCACGCTAGAGTCAGCCGGCGGTTAAGCGTTGCGACATCCGCTCTTGAAGGGAACGTCGATACCGAGCGCGTGATTCGCGACTTCCGTGTTTGGACCCTGAGCTGACCTCGTCACAATTCGGAAAGCCGCGGCGCGTTTGGGTGAACGATTTCGGGTTCACGGAAGAGACGGCTCTGCCCCTGGGGCTAGGGAACGATGCGCCGGCAGGCCCCCGCGATGTTTGCAAACGACCTCGGGCCATCGGGCTGGCCGGCCTCGTAGGCATCGCGCACGGCGGCGTCGGTGCGCGCTCGCTCCGCAGCGTCGAGCGCTGCCACATACTTCCCGAGCGGCCCTTCGCCAGCGGCAATCGGCGCCCAATAGTCGGCAAAGCTTTTGTAGTCCATGCGGATCATCAGCTCCATTTCCGCAATGTCCACGAGACCCTGTTCGGCAAACGTCCGTCTCAGTTCGCCGGGCTGCATCATCGCTTGAAAGCAATAGCGACTGCGCAGCTGGCGCCCGCTTTCACCGAGTGCCGCCACCGTATCGACCATCATGCGCATGCCGGGCATGCCGCCGAGATGATCCCACACCGCTGCCGCGACCACGCCGCCCGACCGAACGGCGCGGCGCATCTCGGCTACTGCCTTGCCGGCTTCGGGAACGAAGTGGAGCACGAAAAGCGCCAAAGCGCGGTCGAACGTGCCGCCCTCGAAGGGCAGGGCGCAGGCATCCGCCTGTCGGACTTTTATTCGCGGGTTTGTGTCGCGCCGGATCACCTCCTCGACAAAGACTGGTGAATAGTCGACCGCGGCAATCTCTGCGAGATCGGCTGCTTTGGCTAGCGCGAATGTCAAGCTCCCGGTGCCGCAGCCGACGTCGAGAACCCTTTCGCCGTCGGCAACTCCTGTGAAGTCGATGAATGGCCGCGCCGGTCTCCGGCTCCAGCGGCCCATGAGCTACTCATAGCCCGCGGCGTTGTGAACGCTGAATTCCGAGGTCATTGAAGTCTCCGTGCGCTTCCCAGATTTTTAGACCTCCTCTGCATGGCTACCAAGCCGCTAAAGCAATCGCATTGCAATCGCGGCGAATACGCCGTGTGGCTCCTCTATGATATGTATGAGAAGATCTGCCACGGCGAGCTCCTTTCGACGGCTACCATGCCTCATCGAGGCCGAGATGCTCGAACACCTCGCGACGAAGCTCAACAAAGTGCGGATCGCCCCGGTGGCGAGGATAGGGTTGGCTGTTGACGACTTCGGCCTTGATCCGTGCCGGTCGCTCGCTCAGCACGATGATACGGCCGGCGAGCAAGAGCGCCTCCTCGACATCGTGCGTGACCAGCAGCGCCGTGAAGTTCGAGCGCTGCCAAAGTGATACGAGTTCCGCCTGCATCGCGATGCGAGTCAGCGAGTCGAGCTGGCCCAAAGGTTCGTCGAGAATGAGCAGCTTCGGGTCGTTGACAAGCGCACGCGCCAGAGCCGCGCGTTGCGCCATGCCGCCGGAAAGCTGGTGCGGGTAGGCATTGGCGAAGCCCGTGAGCCCCACCAGGCGCAACGCGTCCTCGATACGTCCGCGATGGGTGCGCAGCAGCCCGCGGGCTTCCAGACCGAGCGCAACGTTGCTCCACACCGTCCGCCATGGATAAAGCGTGGGGTCTTGAAAAACGACGACGCGCGACGGATCGGGTGCTTCGATCTCGCTTCCCTCCGTTAGCAGGGAGCCGGCTGTTGGAGTGTCGAGCCCCGCGACCAGCCGCAGCAGGGTCGATTTTCCGCACCCACTCGGTCCCAGGAGAGCGACGAATTCGCCGCGGCGGACCTGCATGCTGATGCGGTCCAATACCCGCAAGGACTGCCCTTCGAGATCGAAGCTATGGCTAACTTCGCGGAGCGTTAGGGTCGATCCACGGACCGCGCAATCGCTTGCGATTGCCGCTACCATCGCACGACACCTTTCTGCCAGGATAGCAGGCGGTCCCGCAAGCGGAACAGCAGCGTGATCAGCCCGGAGCACAAGAACGCCATGAGCAGCAGCGCGGCGTACATATTGGCGTAGGCCGCCCAACCCTGCGCCCATTGCAGATACCAGCCGAGCCCGGCCTTCACGCCCAGCATCTCGGCTACGACAAGAACCGCAAACGAGTTGCCGAGACCCATGAACAGGCCAACAAAGACATGCGGCATTGCCGCCGGAATGGCAACCTTGAGCACGAGGAAGCGCTGGGTTGCTCCCAATGTCCGCGCAATGTCGTAATAGGCGCTCTTCACGCAGGCGACGCCCGACCAGGTGAGCACGGTGACCGGAAACCCGGTGGCGAGCGCGATCAGGAAAATGCTGGCGCTGAAGCTCGACGGGAAAATGAAAAATGCGAGCGGCAGCCAAGCTGTCGCGGGCAGCGGCCCAATGAACCGCAAAACTGGGTGGATCCAATAACCGGCGAGCCGCGACCAGCCGATCGCGACACCGGTTACGAACCCCACCGCCGCACCGAGAAAATAACCGGTCGCGAGCAGACGCGCTGAGGCGAAGATACCTTCAGCCAGCCGCCCCCAATCATCGATTGCGACTTCGACAATGGCCTGCGGCGGCGGAAAAAACGGCAACGGCAGCAATCCAAGCTTTGCTGTGACGGCCTCCCATGCAGCCAAAAACAGCGCGAGGGCGAGCAGCCACGGAGAAAGCCGCTGGAGACGCTGAAACGCAACGAAACGAACGCCGGCAAAGGCCGCCAAGGCAAGGGCAAGGGCCAATGCGCCGCAGGCAAGGGCGAAGCCCCCCGTATACGCCCAATCGCTCTCGGGCTTATCTGGCCAGAACGCAGTGAGCGCGGCGACCGTCAACCATGCGACGGCAACAGCCAGTCCGCCGATCAACAACCGAGTGGTCGAACTTTCAAAAAAGCCGAAACCCGATTTCGCTGATGGCCTCGGCACTTCATCGATGACCGAGCTCACTGCGGATCTTCCCAATCGGCTCAGCTTAGAACGTCAAGATAAATCCGGTCGGCGAACTTGGCCGGGTCAGTGCTTCGCTTGATGACGTTCACTGCCCTGAGTTCATCAGTGTAGAGTAGAAGTTGTTTCTTGAGCTCCGCCCCGACGGGATGCCTGTGGTGTGTATGGCTACGATACATAGTGGCGAGATCCTCTACGGACCCTCTCCCGCCGTAGCCCGAATAGATTGCTGCGGCATCGGCGGGATCGCTGGCAACTCGATCTGCCGCTTCCAGTATCGATCGTGTCAGAGCGGCCGCCACCGGCATTTCGCTTCGGGTGAGGCTGCCACGTATCGCGAGAACGCAGCAGGTGCGGTCGGCGAATTCACCCGTCAAGTTCGTCGCGATCTCGTTAAGTTTGCCTTCCTTGAGCCAGAGGTAGGGCAGCGGATCTATCTCGGCCAGCGCCTGCACTTCGCCCTTATCGACGGCAAGCGCGAGCAGATTGGCCGGGTACTGGCGCCACTCTACTTCTTGGGCCGGATCGATGCCCTTCTTGGCGAGGTAGATCGAAAAGAAGTTCTTCGCGGGGCTCGCTTGATCGCTAATCGCGATAGCCTTGCCGCGCAGGGATTCCAGGCTGTCAATATTCGCAGCCTTGGAGCCGAGGAGCCGGATGCAGCCGCCGTGCACACCCGAGGTGATCCGAACGTCAAAACCTTGCTCCAGCGGTTTGAGCCAGCGCAGGGCCAACCCCAAACCGGCATCCGCCTTGCCAGTTGCAATCGCCTCCAACAACTGGTCGGTCGAACCGCCGAAATTGACGAAATCGACATCGAGGTTGTGCTTGGCGAAGATACCCCGTTCCTTTGCGACTGGCGCAGCGACCGTGCATGCCGCGTTCGCGTTCCAGGCGAGTTTTAGTTGACGGGGTGGGCCTTGCAGCTCTTCGCTGTTCGCTGCGGTGCGGCAAATAAGGGGCTCGCCAGGAATATAAGACAGCGATCCTGTCCCGGATGCCGTCAGCGCGCGAGCCGCTCCGAACATTCCAAACGGCGCCGCGGCGCCGAGGGTGCAAACCAACGTCAGCGCCGAGCGGCGAGAGAAGGCGCCCCGCTTCGCTTCAGTCAGACCTTTCGTTAAGCCGTTGCCAATTTCGCGCTTTTCCATGTGTCACTCCCAAACTCGCGTGTGAATGGAATAGAACCGGGCGGCGCTTTGCGGTGGCCTTAGCTCACCTCTCCGCGGGCATCATCGGAGCCCGTCTGCTACACAGGTGTGAAGACGGTCACATTAACGCAAAAAATTGGAAGGAGATAGCGGCGCGGCTATTAAGGCTCTTGTCAATCGTGTTGACCTACTCACTCGCGATTTGGTCGCGATCGGCGCGAGTAGATGATCAATATTTCGGTCGAGCGCACGCTCCAGCATGGAGCTTGCGTTGCGCGAATTGAGCGACGCCTACATCGAGATCATGCAGGATAAGGCTGAACCTCTAGCGCGAAGTCCAGCATGCTATGGAATAGTTGGCTTGTTGCAGCACAACGGAAGCTACTGGTTGGGCTTTGCGCCTTTGACCCATGTTGGCTTCCCGCTTCACTTGCTTGATCCCGGGAGTGCCATCAATGTTGGGCCGGGGCATACCTACGTGGAGGTCGCATGATTACCGCTGTTGTACGATACAAACTGCCGCCGCAGATCGACTGCGCCGCGTGCCGCGAGCACTTCCACAAGATCGCACCCGGCTTTCGCGACGTGACGGGGCTGATCAGCAAGCACTTTATCTGGACCGAAAGCGGCTGGGCGGGCGGCGTGTACCAGTGGGAGCGCATCGAGGACGCCAAGGCGTTCTACACCGGACCGTGGCTCGAGGGCATCATCCAGCGCTACGGCATGAAGCCGGAGATCGATTTCTACGAGGTCTTTGCGGTGACCGACAACACTCACGGCAAGATTGAGCTGTTCAAGGAGACCGTTCCCTCCAAATGACCCTGAGAAGATCTCGCTCATATGCGGCCTAGGGTCCGTGCTCAATAAGGATTGAACCAATCAGCTCAGGACCGAGCTAGTCCGCATTAGAGCGCGATGACTTTTCTTCGTATCGCCATCCCGCTCTATGTTTTTGTTGGAGCATGATCCCTCGGGCGGAGCCCGAGGGCATGCTCTTCGGAAAACCGCCACACACTTTGCACTAACTCGGTCCGGATCATGCTCCGTCATCCGTGATCCGGCAGCGATTTAAGAAATTCCAAGAGCGCGGCGTTGACCTCTTCAGGCCGCTCCTGTTGGGTCCAATGGCCGCAGCCTGCCAGCATCTTGATGCCGCGCAAACCGGGAACGAGGTTTTGGAGATTGGCGAGCACCTGTTCCGTGCCGGGAAAGGAAATCACCAGGTCGTGATCGCCGGCCATAAATAACGCTGGCACCGACACCCGCAGGCCCGCCATCGCGCCAAGCAGCTCCCAATTTCGATCGATGTTGCGATAATAGTTCAGGCCTCCGCGGAAGCCGGTTCGCCTGAATTCCTCTCCATAAAAGTCGATATCCTTTTCGGTGATCCAAGACGGCAATACTGCCGGTGCGCTGGAACCTCGCAAGGATTCACCGCCGTTCGGGACCATAGCGAAATTTTCTGACGACCCGCCGCTTGCCTGAGCGGCTCGTGCGAGCGCCACACCATGGCCCGACCCAGCAAACAGCAGGTTGCGTAAAGTGGTCCGCGGATCGCGCCCGAACTCCGCTTCGGCGAGTCCTGGCTCCTGGAAGTAAAGCATGTAGAACCGCGCGTTTTCCGTGCGCGGCATGAGCGCGGTTCGAAGCGACATGCCCCCTGGATAGAACGGGACGCTCATGGCCGCCACAGCCCTGAAGCGGTCAGGCCGCAGCAGCGCCGCCTGCCAAGCGACGATCGCCCCCCAGTCGTGACCGACAATTACCGCCTTCTCTGCCCCGAGAGCGTCGAGAACGCCGACCATATCGCCGACGAGATGAAACAGCGTGTATTTGTCGATCGCCTTGGGCGCGTCGCTCTTGCCATAGCCGCGCATATCCGGGGCTACGGCGTGGAAGCCGGCTGCGGCAAGGGCGCCCAATTGATGTCGCCACGAGTACCAGGATTCGGGCCAGCCATGGGCCAGCAATGCGACCGGTCCGTCGCCCTGCTCAGCGATATTGAGGTGGATACCATTACTTTCGATAATTCGTTGCTTCGGCTCGCTCATCTTTCTCTCTTGCTCGATTGTGACTGCAGAGGCTTCTGCCGACAGCAAGTCGAACAAGCGAAAGCCGGAACGACATCTTCAGGATAAATTAATTACGTTTTGGGCGCGCCGGAGCTGAGGATTCTCAGGCGGCCTCAATCGTGATTCAAGGTCTTCCGATTCGAGCAGGCCTTGATGCGCAAGCAACTTTACTGGTTGAGCGACGCGGAGTGGAAGCGCCTTGAGCCCCTGTTGCCGCGAGGACGGCGTGGTGCGCACCGGGTGTACGACCGACGGGTGATCAGCGGGATCGTGCATATGTTACGGCCGGGAGCGCGCTGGCGGGATTGTCCGCCGGAATACGGTCCCTACACGACGATTTACAATCGCTTCAACGGCGGGAGCCGACAGGGTCTCTGGTTCGAGTCAGTCGAGACTTTAACTGGCAAGACCGGCATCGTCGGATCGTCGCCATCGACAGTTTCCCACATCAAAGCGCACCGCTCCGCCGCCGGCGAAAAATGGGGTGCTGGAGCAGGCGACCCGCACCCGGCTGGATCAGCTCACGGAATATTTCACAGCCATGCCGTGATCGACCGCGTCGACGCCGCGCACCGCGCGTACATTCCGCTCGACCGCCCTGCACCGGCTGCTCGAGCGTTATCCCGGCAAGTCGTTCTACAACGTGCTGCATCCGGAACTTGACGGCTACTGGAAATTCTTCGGCCGCGTGGATCTCGGCACCACGTGGTTCTTCCATGCGCCCGTTCCCGCCGACACCACGCGCGACAATTTCGACTTCCGCCGCCTCCTGCACGAGGCCGCCGGTGCGGAGTTCGAGATCGAGTTCAATCATATCGGCTTTTGGGACCTACGCTTTGCGCGGGCCGACAGTTATCGCGCGGGCCGTGTCTTCATCGCAGGGGACGCCGGCGCACAGCCACCCCCTTACGGCGGCTATGGGATCAACAGCGGGCTGAAGGATGCCGTCAACCTGTCCTGGAAGCTCGCGGCCACCCTGCAGGGCTGGGAAGATGAAGGAGCTGCCGGTCAACGATTTCATGACGAAGGACGGAACCATTCGTGATGATGGGCGCGTGATCAGGAACATGTACCTTCTTGCGACCAAAGATCCTTCCGAATCCAAGGGCGAGTGGGATCCTATGAAAGTCGTTACAACAATGCCCGGCAAGGACGCGTTTCGGCCGTTGGCAGATAGCGAGTGCCCTTTGGTTCAGCGAAAACAATAGCTCGAGAGCTGTCGTGCGCTCCGCTTCGTCCCATACAACGGAACCTGTTGACTCTGAAATGCGCGTAGCACTTCGCTAGCCGAAAGGAGACGGCTTCCTGCCGGAGGATTTCTTGGAGGGCTGTGGTGTCGCTCGGCAATCGAAAATCGAAGAGATGGCGCCATACTGATGCTAGCGGCGGAGTCGCCGCGCCGTCTTCTTGGCTGCTTGAACTGCAGCCGGAGAGGCGAGGGACCTTATCAGAGACGACTTCACGCTGGCCACATGGTCTCGCATCAGCATCTCGGCGCGCCAGGGCTCGCGCCCGACGATGGCCTCGAAGATGCGATGGTGATCTTCGTGCCGGCGGCGAACGTCGACTTCTTCAAACGCCACGACATTGCGTGGCGACGAGACCGGCACTTGTTGACACAGATAGACCATGTCATTGAGGAGCCTCGAACCGGCAGACGAATGGATCGTGACGTGGAAACATGCATTGATCCGGCTGTACTCGGATCGGTGCTCGTCGGTGATATGCCCATTGCGAAGCAAATCATCGCCGTCCCGGAGCGCCTGTTGTAGGGTCGCGATCTCGCCGACGTTCAGCCCGCGCTCGGCGCTGAGCCGTGCCGCAAGCCCTTCGAGCACGGCGCGAACTTCATAGGCGCTGATCACCTCGTCGATTGAGAATTCCCGCAAGGTGTAGCCGCGATTAGGGGTGTAATCGAGCAGGCCCTCGGATGCGAGCTTCTGAAGCGCCGCGCGGACGGGTGTGCGTGACACGCCCAGCAGAGTCGTTAGCTTGATTTCATGCAGGCGTTCGCCCGGTTCGAATTCGCCGGCCAGGATGGCGGCGCGAACTGCCTCGAGCACGGATTCGAACCGCGTGGAGAATGACGTTTCTGGGGCTGGCAGGGCGGCCATGCGAAAAGGGTCCGAAACTTGTTTGTACACAATCTAGCGAAACGTCAGTGCCGTTCAAGCGCCGTCTGGCGTCACGTATGAACGTGATCTTGTGCATGGCTTGCGCATTTCCAAGCCGGATTGAATATGGATTGACCGTGCTCCGCATAGAATCCAAGCACGAAATGTATACATTATCTTTGACTCGCCGCCAGAATGTATTGCAGAGTGAGGGCAGGCGGGTTTGTCTCCTGCCCAACAATCCGGATGCCAAGGAAGCGGCACATGAATCTCGGCGTCGACCAACCCAAGGCTGCGATCATCGCGATCGATTTGCACCGCGGTCATCTGGATATGAACGTCGCGACCATGCCGACATCGCCGGAGGTTGCGCAGCGGGTGATCGCGGCCAACAAGCGCCTGTTCGATTGGGCGCGTAGCGCCAAGATCCCGGTCATCCATCTGCTTACGCAGTATCGCGATGTCGCTGAAATCGCCTCCAATCCGTTCTGGCGAACGCGCGCCGAGGATCCCAAGGCGACGCGCAAGAATGTGCTGCGGCATAATATCGCCGGGATGCCGGGTGTTGCCATCATCCCCGACCTCTATGACAGCGAACGGGACCTCGTTGTCGACACGAAGAAGCGCTACGATTGCTTCCTCGGCACCGATCTCGGTTTCACGCTGCGCGCGCACGGCGTCAACACGCTGCTGGTCACGGGCGTCAACACCAACTCCTGTGCGCTCGCGACGACGACTGCAGCCAATGTGCGCGATTATGCCGTGATTGTCGTGAAAGATTGCGTCGAGACCATGGACGGTCCGGCGCTGCATGAGGCGGGCCTGCTCTGCGTCCGCACCGCGTTTGGTTTCGTGCTAGACACCAGTGAAATCCAACAACTCAGCCTCTTCAGCCCGGTCGCCAAAAGCGCCGCTTAGGAATCCGTGATGACGTCGTCTGCGTATGCTCCGGATCTTCCAGTTCCCGTCGTCGCAGCGGCTTCGCTGACAATTGCAGGGTCGTCGCAGCGCTTTCCGGTACGCCGGATCTATTGCGTCGGACGGAATTATGTCGAGCATATCCGCGAAATGAAGGAAGGCGACGAGCGCGATCCGCCTTTCTTCTTCCAGAAGCCGGCGGACGCACTCGTTGAAGACGGAACTGTCGTGCCCTATCCGGCCGATACGGAGGATTTTCAGTTCGAGATCGAACTCGTGGTCGCGCTCGGCGCCGGCGGCTGCAACCTGTCGCGCAACAGCGCGCTGGCGAGCGTTTATGGTTACGCGGTGGGCATCGACCTCACGCGCCGCGACCGACAGCGCGAGATGCGAGCGAAGATGCTGCCATGGGAACGAGGGAAATCGTTCGACGCATCGGCTCCCTGCGGCGCCATTCACGGCGTTGCCGAGGTGGGGCATCCCGCACGCGGCGCCATTACGATCGACGTCAACGGGCGCGAACGGCAGCGCGGCGATCTTTCGCAGATGATCTGGAAAGTGCCTGAGATCATCGCCAACCTGTCGTCGTCCTATCGCCTCGCGCCTGGTGACCTCGTGATGACGGGCACCCCCGCGGGCGTCGGGCCTCTATTGCCCGGCGATCAGGTCACCGGAGCGATCGAGGGCGTCGGCAGAATTGCCATCACCATTGGAGCGCGCGAAACGTGAACATGCTGCCCACCGACCGTCTGGCCTATTCGTCAATCGCGGACCGCCCGCGGCTGGTGCTTCCGGATGCAGCGCGCGTCGCCGTCTGGGTGATCGTCAATGTGGAGGAATGGGACCCGAAAGAGACGATGCCGCGAACGGTGTTGACACCGCCGGCCGGTGGCGCGCCGATGCCCGATATCCCGAACTGGGCCTGGCACGAATACGGCAATCGCGTCGGATTCTGGCGCATGCTCGAGGTGCTGGACCGCTTCAATATCAAGGCGGCTCTCGCCATCAATGGCAAGGCGATCGGCACGTATGAGCCGATCGCAAAGGCGGCGCATGATCGGAGCTGGGAATTCATCGGTCACGGCTTCGGCCAGAAGAACATGCAGAAGGTCGCGGATGAGCGCGAGGACATCCGCAAGACGCGGGATGCGATCCGCGCCTACACGAACAAGAATCCGCGCGGTTGGCTGGGTCCCGGGCTGACCGAGACCTGGGAGACGTCGGATATCCTGGTGGAGGAAGGGTTCGACTACGTCTGCGATTGGGTGCTCGACGATGAGCCGGTGGTCCTGAAGACCCGCACGAAGCCGATCGTGAATGTGCCGTACACCCAGGAATGTAACGACGTGGCGATGATGCTGATCCAGCATCACAAGGCGTCGGAATACCGGGATCGTGCCATCGACCAGTTCGACCAGATCTATGCCGATGCCAAAACCTCATCGCGTATTATGGCACTGGTGGTTCACCCTTACATCATGGGAGCGCCGCATCGGCTCAAATATTTCGCGGCTGCAATCGAGCATATCAAGCGTCATCCCGATGCGACGTTCTGGACCGGAGAGCAGATTTACGACTGGTACCTGTCGCAACGTCCGAACGCGCTGAAGGGCCAAGCTCCGGCATGATGGGGATCAATCTCTTTCAGATCCTGAACGGCCTGACCTTCGCGGCCCTGATCTTCATCGTCGCGTCCGGCTTTACCTTGATTTTCGGCTTGCTGCGCATCGTCAATCTCGCTCACGGAGCACTCTATCTGGTCGGAGGTCTCGCCGGCTATTCGGCGGCAAAGGCCAGCGGAAGTTTCGTGGTGGGAGCGTTGGCTGCGATGGCGCTGGTCGCAGCGCTAGGGGCGGTGCTCGACCGTGGCCTGCTGAGCTTCGTGCGCGGCGTCGAATTGCGCCAAGTGCTGCTCACACTCGGCGTCGCGTTCATTCTCAACGACATCTCGCTCGTGATCTGGGGCGGAGACACGTTCTCGGTGCCGGTCCCGGAGGCCCTGAGAGGCGCCATGTGGATTGGCGGCGTGATGTATCCGAAGTATCGCGTCTTCGTTCTGGTTCTCGGCCTGCTGGTGTTTGCCGTGCTGTGGCTGCTCCTCAACAAGACGCGGCTCGGCGCGCTGATCCGCGCAGGTGTCGACGATCCCGAGATGGTCGAAGCCATGGGCATCAACATCCGTCGGGTTTTCCTGGGTACATTCATGCTCGGGGCGGCTCTGGCAGGCCTCGGCGGGGTGGTGGGTGGTGCCTTCCTGACTCTTTACCCGAGTGCCGACGCAGAGATCCTGGTGTTCTCGCTCGCAGTCGTCATCATCGGCGGACGCGGCAGCCTCGTGGGCGCCGCGCTCGGCGCGTTGCTGGTGGGCCTTTTGAACGCGATCGGGCAGGTGATGTTTCCAGAACTCGCCTATTTCGTGATCTTCGGACCGATGGCGCTGCTGCTGGCGTTCCGGCCACTCGGCCTGTTCGGGAGGGTAGCGTGAGATCGGCTCCGCTCACCCCTGTTGCATCGTCGGCGGCCCGCTCGCTCCGCCAGCCGCGCGCCGTTGGCTGGATCGCGTTGGTACTCCTGGCCCTGACCGTCCTCCCTGCTGTCTTGCCGAGTTACCAGGTGTCTGTCGTCACGCAGGTCTTGATCTTCAGCGTGCTGGCGATGTCGATCGACATTCTCGCGGGCTTCGCGGGGCGCACCTCGCTCGGTCATGGTGCAATTTTCGGCGTCTCCAGCTATGTCGCGATCTACTGGACCTCGACGCTTGGCGGCGACATCTGGATCGGCATCGCCCTCGGCATTCTGGCGGCGACGGCGCTTGCCGGCGTGTTCGCGGCGCTGGCCATCCGCACGTCTGGCGTCTATTTCCTGTTGCTGACGCTGGCGCTCGGCATGATCGTATGGGGCGTCTGCTTGCGCTGGACGACGGTCACGGGCGGCGAAAACGGGCTGCGCGGTGTCGGTCGTCCCGCCTTTATCGCAGACCATGCCAGCTTCTATTACGCCGTGCTGATCATTGTCGCGCCACTGACCTGGCTGATGTGGCGGCTCGTCCACTCGCCGTTCGGGCTCACCTTGCGCGGAATCCGCGATTCCGAAAGTCGTATGCGAAGCCTCGGCTACAACGTTCCGCTCCACCTGTTCGTGGCATTCGTGTTGTCCGGATTCTTCGCAGGCGTCGCCGGCGGCCTCTACGTCTTGTTCAACAATTTCGTCAGTCCCTCGACCGTGCAGCTGTCGCAGTCGGTCTCCGCTCTGCTGATGGCCATCACCGGCGGCGTCGGCACGCTGCTCGGTTCCTTCGTCGGAGCCGCCGGCATCATCGTCCTGGAAAACGCCGTCAGCGCCTACACCGCGCGGTGGCCGAGCGTGCTCGGGATCGCCTTCGTGCTCATCATGATCTTCGCGCCGGAAGGCGTGGTCGGCCGCGCGCGCCTTCTGCTCGCACGCCGGCGTTCCCGTTCCTCGAAACCAAATCATTCCGGAGGTTAGACGATGGACCGCAGACGCTTCCTGAAAACGACCGGCCTTACGCTCGCAGCCGGCACCGGCGTTCTATCCGCCCCCTTCCTGGCGCGGGCCCAAGCAGCGCCGATCCGTATCGGACTGATGGCGCCGCAGACCGGTGTCGTGGCAGCCGGCGGCCGCGAGATCATCGATGGCTTTTCGCTGTTCTGGGAGAGCGCAGGCAACCAGGCGGGCGGCCGCAAGGTTGAGATCATCGTCGAAGACGACGCTTCCAATCCGGACACGGCGCTGCAGAAGGCGCGACGCCTCGTCGAGCAGGCGAAGGTGGACATGCTCTTCGGCAATCTTCTGGCCAACACCGGCCTTGCCGTTGCCAACTACGTCAAGGGCAACGGGACGCCGTACTTCATTCCGGTGATCGCGGCCGACGATCTCACTCAGCGCGCCAGGATCAAGAACGTGATCCGCGCCGGCGGTTACAGCGCCAGCCAGTTCTCGCGGCCTCTTGCGGACTGGGCGCTGAAGCAGGGCTACCGCAGGGTCGCGATGATCTCCCAGGACTACACGTTTGGCCACGAGCAGTGCGGCGGCTTCGCACAGACTTTCACGGAAGGCGGCGGCACGGTGGTCGGCCAGTTCTGGCATCCGCTGAACACGTCCGATTTCAGCCCCTATCTTGGTCAGGTGGCGGGTGTGAAGGCCGACGTGGTGTTCGCGATGCAGACCGGCGCAGACGCCACGCGCTTGATCCAGCAATATGCAAGCTTCGGTCTGAAGGATCAGATACCGCTGCTGGGATCGCAGAATGCGACCGACCAGTCGGTCATCCGGACGATGGGCGCCGAGTGCGAGGGGATCGTCACCTCCGCCCATTTTGCCGAGGGCGCCGATCTGCCGGCGACCCACGCGTTCGTCAGGACTTATTCCGACAAGTTCAGCAAGATCCCCTCGCTTTACGCCTTTTCGCATTATGTCGGCGCGATGTGGGTGGCCAAGGCGATCAACGCGATCAACGGCAAGGTCGAAGACCGCGATGTCTTCCTCGACACCGTGCTCAAGACCGACCTTCCGGACAGCCCGCTCGGCAAGGCGGTTCGCTTCGACGACTACGGCAATCCCGTTTACGACGTCGTCATCCGCAAGACCATGAAGAACAAGGACGGCAAATTCTGGAATGTCCCGATCGGGGGTTATCCGCAGGTGTCGCAGTTCTGGAAGTACGACCCCGCGACTTACATGAGGCAGCCGCCCTATTCGCGGGATTTCCAGGGCATCAAGAAGACCTGAGACCATCAAAGACGGCCGGCTCGCCGGCCGCTACGTTCCGCCTGTTGACGAGAAAGCGCGTGCCGGACACTATCCTCAAGCTCGACCACGTCGGCGTCTCCTTCGATGCGTTGAAGGCGGTTGACGACGTGACCCTGCGGGTCAAACGTGGCGAGCGACGAGCCATCATCGGCCCCAATGGGGCCGGCAAGACCACGCTGTTCAACGCCATCACGGGCGTGGTACCTCCGACGTCCGGCCGCGTCGAATTCGATGGATGCGACATCACGAGGATGCCGCCTCACCGCCGAGCCGCTTGCGGCATCAGCCGCACCTTCCAGATCACCAATCTGTTTCCGAGCCTGACGGTCGAGCAAAACATGCAGCTCGCGCTTTGCGGCCTGACGCCGCGCAAGTTTTCGCTGCTCGGTTCGGGCGGGCTGACCGATACCGAACGCGGCCAGGCTGACCGCGCCCTCGGTTTATCGCGGCTCGGTCCACGTGCAAGATCGCTGGTGAGCGAATTGTCGTATGGCGAGCAGCGCCAGCTCGAGATGGCGATGGCGCTGGCGCCGAATCCCCGGCTGCTGCTGCTCGATGAGCCCGCCGCCGGCCTCTCGCCGGCCGAGCGTGTCATCGTCGCCGACGTCATCCGCAGTCTGCCGGCGGAGATCACCATCGTCCTGATCGAGCACGATATGGACCTGGTGCTCTCCCTGGTGGACTGGGTGACCTGCCTCAACAACGGCCGGTTCCTGGCCGAGGGGGCACCGGCAGAGATTCGCGGTAACGTTGACATCCAGGACGTCTATCTCGGCAAGGCGCACCGTCATGCTTGAGATCCGCGATCTTCATAGTTTCTATGGCGAGGCCCATGTGGTGCAGGGGGCTTCGCTCACGGTGCGTGACCGCGAGGTGGTCGCGCTGCTCGGCCGTAACGGCATGGGCAAGACCAGCCTGATCCGCTCGGTGATGGGCTTGTCGGCGCCCCAGGTGCGCCAGGGCAGCGTGGCGTGGAAGGGCGAAGTCCTGACCGGTATGACGTCGCACGAGATCGCCGGGCGCAAGATCGCGCTGGTGCCGCAAGGGCGGCGGTTGTTCCCCTCGCTCACCGTTACCGAACATCTCACCATGATCAAGTCCGTCCGCGCTCGCGACGGCTGGACCGTCGATCGCGTCATGGAGCTGTTCCCGCGGCTGGCGGAGCGGCGCCAGCACCGCGGCAACCAGCTCTCGGGCGGCGAGCGACAGATGCTCGCCGTGGCGCGCGCGCTGATGATCGACCCTGAACTCATCCTGATGGATGAGCCCTCGGAAGGACTGGCGCCGGTCATGGTCCAGCATCTGGAAGGGATCATCGCGCGGCTGAAGGAGGCGGGTCTGGCGATTCTGCTGGTCGAGCAGAACCTCTACAGCGCGCTTGCGGTCGCAGACCGCGTCTACGTCATCGAGACCGGAAAGATCGTCCACGAGGCGGATGCGTCGGCTCTGGTCGATAATCCCCAATCGCTGATACGCTTCCTCGGCGTGCATTGAGGCCCGACTGCATGAAGATCGACATCCATAGCCACGTCATTCCCGATCGCATCGTCAGCGCCATCGCCGCCGATCCCAAGCGCTTCCGTGCGCGTGTCGAAGGCGAAGGTGCTGCGCGCAAGATCATTCATGACCAGGGCTACGTCTATCCCTTGTTCGAGGAATTTCGTCAGACAGGGGCCAAGCTCGCCGCCATGGACTGCAAGGGCATCGAGATCTCCGTGATCTCGCCGGCGCCGCCAATGTTCTATTACTGGGCCGATGCCGATCTGGCGCTTGAAGTCGCCGGCCTCGTCAATGATGGCGTGGCAGACATGGTCGGCGTCCAGCCGGCCCGATTGCGCGGCATGGCGACTGTGCCGATGCAGCATCCGGATGCCGCCGTCGCCGAACTCGAGCGCGTCGTTCGCGCCTACGGGTTCAGGGCCGTGGAGATCGGCACCTCGATCGAAGGCGCGCAGCTCGCCGAGGAGCGCTTTCGTCCGTTGCTGCGCCGCGCCAGCGAGCTCAACGTCTTCGTCTTCGCGCATCCTTATTATGTCGGGGCCAAGAGCGGGCTCGAAAACTACTATCTCACCAATCTCATCGGCAATCCGCTGGACACGACGGTAATGCTGGCCAATCTCATGTTCTCCGGCCGGCTCGATGAACTGCCCGACCTGAAGCTCGTCCTGGCGCATGGTGGCGGCTTTGCGCCCTACCAGATCGGACGGCTCGTCCACGGACACGCGGTGCGCAGCGAAGCCAACGGCATCAGCAAGTCCTCCCCGAAGGAGCTGCTCAAGCGGATCTATTTCGACAGCCTCGTTTTCGAGCCGCAGGCGCTGCGTTACCTCATCGACCTTGTCGGCGCCGATCACATCTGCATCGGAACCGATGCGCCCTTCGATATGGCCGATGCTGATCCCGGTGCGACGATAGACGCGGTTCCCGCGATCGCACCGCAGGAACGTCAATGCATCTGCTGCGGCACGGCGCTGAAGCTGCTGTGCGAAGGTTGAAAGAGAGGAAGAGATGTCCGAGCCCGTCGGCAATAGTCTTCGCAACCGGCTGTCCTACAGCCCGATCCACCGTAGACCGGCGCTCAAGCTCCCTAACGATGCGCGGGTGGCGGTGTGGACCATCGTCAATGTGGAGAACTGGAGTCCTAACGGTGCGATGCCGCGCGCCGTGCTGCCGCCGCCGATGGGGCAGCCGCTGCTGCCTGACGTTCCCAACTGGGCCTGGCACGAATACGGCATGCGTGTCGGTTTCTGGCGATTCATGGAAGCGCTGGGCAGCCGGAATCTGAAGGCGACGTTCGCGCTCAACGGCTCCGTCTGCGAGGTTTATTCCGAAGCATGCGAGGCGGCGCGGGACGCGGGATGGGATTTCATGGGGCACGGCTTCGTGCAGAAGCCGATGCACAAGGTCGAGGACCAGAAGTCGGCGATCGCCGACACGATCGCTGCGATCACGAAATTCACCGGCAGGCCGCCCCGCGGCTGGGAAAGCCCGGGCCTCACCGAGACCGACGAGACGCTGGACCTGCTCGCTGAAGCCGGCATCGAATATGTCGCCGATTGGGTGCTCGACGAGCAGCCGATTCCCCTGAAGACGCGCCACGGCGACATCATCTCCGTTCCCTACACGGTCGAAATCAATGACGTCGTCATCAGCGCGGTACAGCAGCAGCCCTCAGACGAAATCCTGCGCCGCGGCCGTGATCAATTCGATCGGCTCTATTTCGATGGCGCCAAGGCGCCGCGCGTGATGGCCATTTCCATCCACCCTTATCTGACGGGTGTGCCGCACCGGATCAAATATCTCGAGATGCTTTACGACTACATTCTCGGCCACGACGGCGTCGTGATGTGGACCGGGGCCGAGATCCTCGATTGGTACCGCTCACAGGTGCCGGGATAGGACGGCGCCGGTGCGGGCCTGTCATGACAGGAAATCTTCGATCGACCGAATGAAGGCCTCCGGCTGCTCGAGGGGCGGACAGTGCCCGCATCCCGGCAGTTCACGATAGGACGCGCCAGGGATCTTGTCGGCCAGCAACCGGCAGAGGGGAGGCGGGGTGGCGGCATCGAGCTCACCGCACACGACGCGCGTGGGTTTGCGGATCGCGCCGAGCTGCGGCGTCAGGTCCGCCGTCATCAAGCTGCGACAGGCCGCGATGAAGCCGTGGGGATCGATGCCGAGCAATACGCGTCGCCGCTCGTCGACGGCACCGGGATGCGCGGCGAGATAAGACTCGTGGAAGACGCGGCTGGCCGAAATCGTCGCGACCGAACCGATACCCTCGTTCGCCACCTTGGCGGCCATCAGTTCAAAGGCTTTGCGGCCTTCCGGCGGAAAACCGGCAGCTACGTCGGAAAGGACGAGCTTGCCGAACTTCGCGCCGTGCCGCAGCGCCATCGCGACTGCAACCGTGCCGCCGAACCCGTTGCCGATCACCACGGTCTGTTCAGACAGGCCCTGAGGTGTGAAGAGTTGGGCGAGATGATCTGCGTAGCCCTCGATGCCCGGCGGGATGCAGGCCGAGCCGTGGAAGCCGGGCAGGTTCACGAGGGTGACGCGAAAACGCTGCGTGAGCCAGGGCAGGACGGGATTGAAGGCCGTCCGGTCCGCCAGAAGCGAATGAATGACCAGAAGATCGGGGCCCGAACCCGCCTGAACCGCCGTCAGGCGATCTGCGGCAAGGGTGACTGGTTTGAGCTCCACGTGCGACTCCTTGGAATATTATGGCAAGAAAAAATCTAGCCTATACCTATCCCGATCTAGCTTATCCGAGCGCAGACGGAAAGTATTTTCAGTGGCTTGTCAGTCACGGCAAGAAGTCTATAATATATCAGATGAACGAAATTCCCTACCAGCTGATGCGCTCTGATATCTATGGTGTTCTCCGCCGGGAGCTGTTGAGCTGCGCCATCCGCCCCGGCGCCGAGATCAGGGACGCCGAGATCGCCGAGCGTTTCGCGGTGTCCCGCTCGCCGGTCCGCGACGCGCTGCTGCGGCTGGAGGCTGAGGGGCTGGTGGTGATCAGCCCGCGCAAGGGCTATCGAGCCGCGCCGATCTCGATTGCGGACGCGCGCGATCTGTTCGAATTCCGCGCTATCCTCGAACCTGCCTGCGCGGCGAGCGTGGCATCCGAGGCGACCGATGAGGCCCTGCGTGGCCTCGATCACTTCCGCTCCATCGACGGTTTCGCTGCTGGGGTAGCGGAGGCCGAGCCGACCTTTGTGCAATACAACCGCGAATTTCATCTGGCGATCGCGGGTCTGTGCACGAACCAGCGCATGCGCGACGCGGCCATCGATCTGATCGAACAGTTCGATCGTCTCGTCATTGTGAGCATCAGCAGCAGCGAGGCCGGCGGCCAGCAGGAGGCGCTGATCGCCGAGCACTGCGAGATCATCACGGCGCTGCAGGCGCGCGATGGCAAGCGGGCGGGGCGCATTCTGGCGCGCCACGCCGGCCGCGCGCGCAAGCGTGTGTTGTCGGCGCTCTCGCGCTCGCCGATCGTGCCCTAGGGAGCCGGCGATGAAAGCGCCTCCGTTCGCCTATCACGATCCGCGCAGCCGCGATGATCTGATCGGGTTGCTCGCAGAGCTTGAGAACGCCAAGCTTTTGGCGGGTGGCCAGTCGCTGGTGCCGATGTTGAATTTCCGTGTGGTCGCGCCCGACCACCTGATCGACATCAACCGCATTCCGGATCTCGCCGGCATCCGCCTTTCCGCGGACGACGTTGTGCTTGGGGCCATGACGCGGCAGTGCGATCTGCACGCATCCGCGGAGCTCGCCGCAACGGCGCCGATCATTCGCCAGGCGCTGGCTCATGTTGGTCACTTCCAGACACGTTCACGCGGCACGATCGGAGGAAGCTGCTGCCATCTGGATCCAGCGGCGGAATTGCCGGCCCTGTGCGCGCTGCTCGACGCCGAGTTCGACGTCGCGGGGCCAAACGGCGCGCGCATCGTGAAGGGCGGCGACTGGTTCAAGGGCTATCTCGAATCTGCGCTCGAAGAACGGGAATATCTGCAGTCGATAAGGTTGCGCCGCTGGCCGGCCGGCCACGGCTACGGTTTCAGCGAATATGCGCGCAGGCGCGGCGATTTCGCCATCGCCGGCGCGGGTGCGCTGCTCGAATTTGCGGAAGATGCTCGCATCGGGCGCGCTGCGATCGTCGTGTTCGGTGTTGAGCCTGCGCCGATCAGGCTGGTTGAAGCTGAGCGGACGCTGGTGGGGCAGACATTCAGCGAGGCGCTGCTGGCCGAGGTGGCCGCCCAAGCGAGCGCGCTCGATGCGATGGCGGATGTGCATGTCTCCGCCGCTTATCGGCGGCGCCTTGCCGGCGTCGTGACCCGGCGCGCGCTCGCCGAGGCCGCCCGCCCCGCGAGGGAAGCGGTATGAGCGCCCGGAAGATCCATCTGACCGTCAACGGCGAAGCCGTCGAGGCCGAGGTCCAGGCCCGCGTCAACCTTGCCGATTTCCTGCGTCAGGCCATCGGGCTGACCGGTACGCATGTCGGCTGCGAACATGGGGTGTGCGGCGCTTGCACGATCATCGTGGACGGGCGGCCCGCGCGCGCCTGCCTGATGCTCTCCGTTCAAGCCGATGGCGCGAAGGTGGAGACTGTCGAGAGCTTGGGAACGCCAGAGTCGCTCTCGGAGCTCCAGCAGGCCTTCCGTGATCGTCACGCGCTGCAATGTGGCTTCTGCACGCCGGGCATGTTGATGACGATCGAGGCTCTTCTGCGCGTCGAAGCTTCGCCGACGCGCGAGCAGATCAGGGACGTGCTGTCGGGCAATCTCTGTCGCTGCACCGGCTATCAGGCCATTGTCGATGCGGCGCTGGATGCAGCCAAAGCGCGCAGGGGGACGCGATGAGCACGCGCTATTTCGGCGCCGCCGTTCCGCGCCTCGAAGATCCCCGTCTTCTCACGGGCAGGGGGACCTATGTCGACGACGTCGTCCTTCCCGGCATGCTGCACGCCGTCTTCCTCCGTTCGTCGGTCGCGCACGGCCGGGTCAGGAACCTCGATCCGTCGGCTGCGCTGTCGATGCCGGGCGTGCGCGCGGTCTATGCGATGGCGGATTTTGCCGGCTTCGGTTCAGGGCCGATGCCGGCGATGGCGCCTCATCCCCTGCTGAAGAGCCCGGTTACCTGCAGCCCGCTTGCCGTTGACGAGGTTCGCTATGTCGGTGAGGCGATCGCTATGGTTCTCGCCGACAGCCGCGCCGAGGCCGAGGACGCCCTGGCCGCGGTCGAACTCGACATCGAGCATCTCCCGGTGGTCGCAAACGCACGCCAAGGCGTTGCGGACGGCGCGCCGCGGGCCCATTCGGGCCGGGAGAGCAACGTGATCGCCACGCTGCGCGGGTCTCATGGCAATGTCGACGCGGTCTTCGCCGCAGCGGCGCATCGGTTCAGCGAGACGTTCGAAATCCATCGCGGGGGTTGCCATGCCATGGAATGTCGCGGCGTTGTCGCGGCGCCGGAGCCCCGATCAGGCGAATTGTCGCTCTGGACCTCGTCGCAGTCGCCCTACATGGTGCGGCGGCATCTGGCGACATATCTCGGCCGCGATGAAGCCGATATTCGCGTCACGGCGCCGGACGTCGGCGGCGGGTTCGGCCCCAAGGCCAATGTCTATCCGGAAGAATTCGCCGTCGCGCTTGCCGCGCTCGCCTGCGGCCGTCCGGTCAAGTGGATCGAAGACCGGCAGGAGCACTTCCTTGCCACCACGCAGCAGCGCGACCAGTTCTGGTCGCTGGAGGTCGCCTGCGATGCGACCGGCCGCATGTTGGGCGTACGCGGCCACTGCATTCATGACAACGGCGCCTATGCGCCTTATGGACTCATTCTGCCGGCCACGGCCCTGGCGTCCTTTCCGGGCCCTTACGCCCTTGCCGCGTTCGATCTGTCGATCGACGTCGTCCTGACCAATCTGGTGCCGACGTCGCCAGTGCGGGGCGCGGGCAGACCCAACGCCGCCTTTGTGCTGGAGCGCCTTGCCGATACCGTTGCCCGACGTTTGAATCTGCCGCGCGAGGAAGTGCGCCGCCGCAGTTTTGTCCGCGCCGAGCAGATGCCCTATGTGACGGGCGGAAAAATGCGCGACGGCTCACCGGTCGCATATGACAGCGGGGATTACGCGAAGGCGCTGTCGCTCGTGCTCGACAAGATCGGTGCCGCCGGCTTCGCGCGGCGCCGCGCCGAAGCTGCGGCTCGCGGCCGTCTGCTTGGACTCGGCTTTGCGTCCTGCGTCGAGGACACCGGGCTTGGGCCGTTCGAGGGCGCCTCGGTCCGCGTCACGCCGGCCGGCAAGGTTGTGGTCGCGACGGGCGCTGCGAGCCAGGGCCAGGGGCATGCGACGACGTTGGCCCAGATCGCCGCCGATGCGCTTGGGGTCGATCTGTCCCAGGTGACCATCAAGGCCGCCGACAGTCGCATCTTTCCGCTTGGGATCTCCACGATCGCGAGTCGCGTGGCCGTCACCGCGGGGTCTTCGGTCGAGATCGCGGCGCGCAAGGTGCGCGACAAGGCGATCAAGGTTGCCGCTCACATGCTGGAGGCGGGCGAGCACGATCTGGAGATCGAAAACGGGCAGGTTCGCGTGGTGGGCGTGCCCGACATGAACGTGCCGTTATCGACCATCGCGCGGGTTCTGTCCGGCTCCGCCGGCGTGCCCATCCCCGCCGGCGTCGAGCCGGACCTGGCGGCGACCGGCTATTTCGAAGCGAACCAGCTCGCCTTCGCCTACGGGTCTCAGGCCTGCGAAGTCGAAATCGATCCTGAAACCGGTGATACCCGGATCACCCGCTACGTGGTCGCGCATGATTGCGGAAGATTGATCAATCCGCTGATCGTCGATGGCCAGATCAGGGGAGGGGTCGTGCATGGCGTCGGCAACGCCTTGTTCGAGCATATGCGGCACGACGAGGCGGGGCAGCCGTTGACCGCGACCTATGCGGATTACCTGCTGCCAGGCGCTGCCGAGATGCCGGATATCGAGATCCATCACATCGAGACGCCGTCGCCGCGCAATCCGATCGGAGCCAAGGGCGCCGGCGAGGGTGGCACGATACCCGCGGCGGCCTGCGTGATCTCCGCCATCCAGGATGCGCTCGGACCAGAAGCGCCCTTCGTCACGATGCATCCGCTCTCACCGGAGCAGATTGTGGAATGGATCGACCAAACTAGAAAATAAAACAGGGGGAAACGATGAGTGTAGTGGCAGAGACGACGGCTTTGACGGCCGCCTCAGCAACGATGTCGGTCCAGTCGGGAGCCAGGCTCGACCGTTTGCCGATTTCAGCGTTCCACACACGAATATTCTGGCTGATCGGGGCCGGGATGTTCTTCGACGGCTACGATCTGTATGTCGGCACCAGCGTGCTGGGCGCCACACTCGCGAGCAAGTTTTCGACCCTGGCGCAGAATGCGCAATTCGTGTCGGTCACCTTCATGGGCATGACGATCGGCGCTCTAGCCGCGGGTTTTCTCGGTGACTCCTATGGACGGCGCTTCACCTACCAGTTCAATCTGCTCCTGTTCGGGATCGCTTCTCTAGGGGCCGCGTTCGCGCCGTCCATGGAATGGCTGATCGCAGCCCGACTGCTGATGGGACTCGGCCTCGGCGCCGAAATCGTCGTCGGCTACTCTTCGCTCACGGAATTCGTGCCCCCCGCGTCGCGTGGCAAGTGGCTGGCGCTGATGGCCATGATCGTGGTGAGCGGCCTGCCCGCCACGACCCTGTTGGGTTCGGCCCTAATTCCACTGGTCGGCTGGCGCGCGATGTTCCTCATCGCCGGCGCTGGCGCGCTGTTTGTCTGGTACCTCAGAAAGGCCTTGCCGGAATCGCCGCGCTGGCTCGAAACCAAGGGTCGTACCGAGGAAGCGGAAGCCATCGTCGCCGAAATCGAGAAGGAGTGTGGTGCGTCCGCCTTGCCGCCATTGCCGCCCCCCGCCGCGGTCAAGAGCTTCAGCGCGGCGGAATTGTTCGGGCCGGTCCTGCTACCCCGCTTGATCCTCGGGTCGATCGTTCTGATCGTGATCAATACCCTGATCTTCGGCTTCGTGACTTGGCTGCCGACCTTCTTCGTTCAACAGGGCATGACGCTGGCGAAGTCGTTCGCTTATACTCTTGTCATGTCGTTGGCCGCGCCGATCGGTTGCGCATTGGGGAGTGTCCTGGCGGACCGTGCCGGTCGACGGCCAACGATCGTCGGCGGATCGGTGTCCACGATCGCGTTCGGCCTGATCTATCCCATGCTTTCCGATCCCGTGGCCTTCGTCGCCATCGGGTTCTGCCTGCTACTGTCAATCTATGTCCTGGTCGCGCTGCTCTACGGCGTCTACACCCCCGAATTGTTCCCGACCGAAGTCCGGCTCCGTGCCAACGGCATTTGCAACATGCTCGGGCGCGGTGCGACTATCGTGTCTCCGTTCATCGTGCTCGGATTGTTCAGGGCCTATGGCATAGGTGGTGTGACATCCCTGATGATCGGCCTTCTGCTGATTCAGATCGTCGCGGTGATGGCTTGGGGGATAGAGCCGGCAAAACGGGGGTTGGAGGAGCTCGCCGACGGGCGCTGATTGTTTCGCTGTCCCGGCGAGGGCGCTGATCGGCCGCGCAAGCCCTGGGCGCTCGCCTTGGGGGCCTGCTTCACCTTTGGATTTTTATCGTTGGGATAAGCAACTGAAATCGCAGCAAACGTGAACGCGCTCCGAGCGCCAATAGGATGGCGTCGTCGCTATTGCACTTCTATGCATAGCGGCCGCTTCACTGGCGTCGCCGGCGCTTTCGGCCCTGCTGACTTAGATTGACCAATCTCGGCGTGGCCGTTGGCTGGGTACGCACAGCAAAACTCGGCTATTGGTCTTGGCATCAGCAATCTTCTTGGTGACAAACTGCCGACACTTCTCTTGTGCGCCGAGCGGACTGAGATGGGCGCATGACCGCCTCCGGTGTTCTAACGGCGGGAAGCCTTCAGCGCAGCTCCTTCAACGGCCGGGCGATCTGGTTCGCGCAGTTGAGTAGCACAGGTAGCAGACGTTTGCGCAGATCGTTGACTTTGACGCGGGCCGTGGCCGCACTCACACTGACGGCGGCGACAATGTCGCCGTCCGCGGCAAGCACCGGGACGGCCATTGATCTGATGCTCGGCGCCAGCTCCTCGTCGCTGATCGCATAGCCGTTCTTCGCTGCGGTCCGGATCGCAGACAGAATGTCCGGGATAGTGGTCAGCGTCCGCGGCGAGCGTGCGCTCATCGGTTGCCGGCTCAGTCGTCGCGTGATGTCGTCATCAGTATGGCCGCCGAGCAGGATGCGGCCTGTCGCCGAGCAATAGAGCGGAAGATAGGCGCCGACGCGAACGCCGGTCTGGACGTAGTGCTCGGCTTGCGCGCGCGCAATGAAGAGCGATTGATTGTCGTCCAGCACCGCCAGCGAAATCGATTCCGCGGCTTCATCGCGGGCGCGCTCCAGCAGCGGCTGTGCGATCTGCACGAGCTTATCGCGGTCGGACATCACGCCGCCGAGCCTGCGAAGACGAGGAAGAGGACGGAAGTCTCGTCCCGACAGCTCGAGGTAATTCAACTCGACCAGGGTGAGGAGGCATCGGCGCGCGGCTGCGCGTGTAGCGCCTGAAGCGCGCGCGGCGTCGGCGACGCTCATCACGGGGTGAACCGAGAATGCCTCGATGATCGCGAGGCCTTTCGCGAGCCCCGCCATCCCTTCACGTCTCTCTTGGGTTTCCGCGATCGCCATAGCTGAGCTCACCTTGACAGCCGTTTTAGAGTGGCTCAAGGTGTTCGAAATAAAGATACTTGTTCGATATTCGAACAGATCGAACGTGAAGTCAAGCGTGAGGAAGCGCCGATGAACAAGATCGTTTTGCCGCCGGAACGAGCAAATCTCGTCAACTGGCCGGAGGGGCTCACCCGCGTTCCGTATTGGGTGTTCCAGGATCAATCGGTTTACGCGGAGGAGCAGCGCAAGATCTTCCAGGGGCCGAATTGGCATTATCTCGCGCTGGAAGTTGAACTGGCGGAGCCGGGCGATTTCCTCACGGCGCACATCGGCGATACGCCCGTGATCGTAACTCGCGACACCGACAATGAAATCTACGCGTTCGAAAACCGATGCGCCCATCGTGGCGCGTTGATCTGTCTGGAAAGCCGCGGCAAGCATCGCAAGGATTTCAGCTGCGTGTATCACGCCTGGAATTACGACCCGCAGGGCAATCTGACGGGAGTCGCCTTCAAGGACGGCATCAAGGGCAAGGGGGGCATGCCCGACTCGTTCAAGATGGAGCAGCACGGTCCGCGCAAGCTGCGCATCGCGATCATTCACGGCCTGATCTTCGGTTCATTCTCTGAGGACGTGCCGTCGATCGAAGAATATCTCGGCGAAGAGATCTTGAACCGCATCGAGCGCGTGCTCGGCGGTCGCACGCCCGTGGTGCTCGGGCGCTTTACCCAGGTGCTTCCAAACAATTGGAAGCTCTATATGGAGAACGTCAAGGACTCCTATCACGCCAGCATTCTGCATCTTTTCTTCACGACATTCGATTTGAACCGGCTGTCGATGAAGGGCGGCATCATAGTCGATGAAAGCGGCGGGCACCACGTCAGCTATTCGGCGATCGATCGCGAGGCCGAAAAGGACGTGGATTACGCCAAGCAGCAGTTGCGCTCAGAGAGCGAGTACAAGCTCGCCGATCCCAGCTTGCTGGAAAGTTTCGACGAATATCGCGATGGCTGCACGCTGCAGATTTTGTCGGTGTTCCCGACCTTCGTGCTGCAGCAGATCCAGAACGCCATTGCGGTTCGCCAGATCGTGCCGCGTGCGGTCGACAGGACCGATCTGAACTGGACCTATCTCGGCTTCTCTGATGATACGCCCGAGCAGCGCCTGTCACGTATCAAGCAGGGCAACCTGGTTGGGCCGGCCGGATACATCTCGATGGAAGATGGCTGTGTCGGCGGCTTCGTGCAGCGTGGCGTTGCCGGCGCAAGCGACGATCATGCTGTCCTCGAGATGGGCGGAGCCGATGCCAATAGCAGCGAGAGCCGGGTGACCGAGGCGTCAGTGCGCGGCTTCTGGAAGGCGTATCGCGCCAACATGGGACTCTGAGGATACGCGATGACCAGCAGCGTTCTGCAATATATCATCGAAGCGCAGGCGAAGTACTCGCGCTGCATCGATGACGATCGCCTCGAGGAATGGCCGAGCCTGTTTCATGGCCCGTGCCTCTACAGGATCACGACCGCATCGAATTATCGCGAGGGGCTCGAGGCCGGCATCGTGTTTGCCAACTCCCGCGGCATGCTGATTGATCGCGTCTCGGCGCTGCGCGAAGCCAATATCTATGAGCGGCAGACTTATCGTCACATCCTCGGACAGCCGTCGATCTTGTCGGAAGACGGAGCAAAGGTGCGTAGCGAGACCCCCTTCTTGGTGGCGCGCACCCTGCAGGATGGCGACACATCGATTTACGCCACCGGTCGCTATTTCGATGTCTATGAGATCGCGGACCGGTCGGCGCAACTGCAAGAGCGGACCGTCGTATGCGACAGCTCCCGGATCGACACGCTGCTGGCGCTGCCGTTATGACCTCGAGAGCTGTTGCGCTGACCATTGGCGATCCCAATGGGATCGGCCCTGAAATCGCGGTGAAGGCTGCGGTGCTGTGTGCGGAAGCGCAGACCGGCTCATCTCCAATCCTGGTTGGCGACGAGCATGTCATCCGCTTCTACGCGGACAAATTCGCACCCGGCCTGACCCTGACGCAGGCCGGGGCATCCACTGACAAGCGGCCGTTGCTCTATCATCCTGTTGCCGCGCTTGACCCAAGAGCCTTCACGCCTGGACATGGGCGTGCGGAGGGTGGCCGCGCCACCGTCGCCTATGTCGAGGCGGGACTCGACCTAATGAAAGTGGGGCGGGCTCATAGCATCGTGGCTTGTCCGCATTCCGAAACCAATGTCAACGCTGCCGGCATCAGGTTCTCCGGCTATCCGAGCCTCCTGGCACGGCTGAAGAAGGTGCCGGAGGATGAAGTGTTCCTCATGCTGGTCGGTGCGGGGCTGCGGATCGCTCATGTGACATTGCATGAGCGGCTTGCCGATGCGCTTGACCGGCTTACGCCAACCCTGATCGAGCGCGCTATTCGCACAACGATCGATGCCTTGAAGAATCTCGGCGTTGCACGCCCCAAGCTTGGTGTGTTTGGCATCAATCCTCACGCAGGCGAGGGCGGGCTTTTTGGCGACGATGACGATCGCATCGTCAAGCCGCTGGTCGAGCGACTGAAGGCGGAAGACATCGATATCGAGGGGCCGGTGGGCGCCGATCTGATGCTTGGTCAGCAGGGCTTCGATGCGTTCGTGGCGATGTATCACGATCAGGGACACATTCCGATCAAGCTGCTGGCGGGCCGGAATTCGGCGGCGATGTCGATCGGTGCGGGCCTGATGTTTTCAAGTGTCGGCCATGGCAGCGCCTTCGACATTGCGGGGAAGGGCATTGCCGATCCCACGCCCGTCCTACGCTGCATCCAGCTCGTCGCAGGCGCCAGTCAATTCAAGGCAATCCCATGACCCACACAATCGCAGTCGAAGGCGCCGACATCAACTTCACGTGCCATGACGGCGAAACCATTCTCGTCGCAGCGGAGCGTGCGGGCTACACGATGCCCTACTCCTGCAGAAAGGGCGTCTGCGCATCCTGCGAAGGCTTTCTGAGCAAGGGCGATGTCAAACAGCGCTCGAAGGAAATGACGGGTCCGGCCGGCAAAGTCCTGTTCTGCACGGCCACGGCCAAGAGCGATCTCACCATCCGGGCGCGCCGCATTCAGCGTCATGATCCGTTGGCGCGGAAGAAAATCCAGGCGCGGGTGTTTCGCATGTCGCGCCCGGTCGATGATGTCGCCATCCTGCAGCTGCGCTTTCCGGCCAGCATTCGTGCCAAGTTCAAGGCCGGGCAGTATCTGCGCATCCGCATGCCGGATGGCGACGAGCGCAGCTTCTCCATGGCTAACGCGCCGCAGGAAAGCGACTGCGTTCAGCTCCACATCCGGCATGTGCCCGGCGGCGCGTTCTCCGAGAGAGTGCTGGCTTCCTTGGAGCTCGACGACAAGCTCGAGGTGGAGGTGCCGTTCGGCGATTTCTACCTGCGCGAGGACGATCAGGCGCGCTACGTATTCGTCGCGACCGGTACAGGCTTCGCGCCGTTGAAGTCCATGCTCGATGACATGATCAGGCGGCGGCTCAACCGCGAGGTACGTTTCTATTGGGGCGGACGCACCGCCGCCGATCTTTATCTCGCGGAGACCTGCGAAAAATGGGCGAAGCGCTATCCGTGGTTCACGTTCATTCCGGTGCTGTCTGAAGCTGACCCGAACTGGGCGGGACGTCGTGGACTGGTTCACGTCGCGGTACTCGAGGATCTTATCGATCTGTCGGACCGGCACGTCTATGCCTGCGGGAATCCGATGATGATCGAAGCCGCGCGCAATGAATTCACGACGCGCTGCGGATTGCCAAGTGATCGCTTTTACGCCGATGCGTTCATCCCGAGCGGATCATCCCACCCAACATTGGTTCAAGTCTTGCAAGCTGCCGGCTGACAATTCTGCGCGCTCTTCGTGTCGGCATAGCCGCGCCGTTTCAAGATCAAGAAACAAATTGGACCAAATCATTTGGCCAGCAAAGGTGAGGAAATGAGCAGTACGGAGGTTGCTTTTGACGTCCCATCCTTCATCAATTCGCGCCGCACCGGCGTCACGCAATACGGGATTGTGGTGTTATGCGGACTCGTCATGTTTCTCGATGGTTTTGACACGCAGGCCATTAGCTACATGGCGCCGTCGATCGCAAAAGAGTGGGGGCTCTCTCGAGAATTGCTCGGGCCGATCTTCTCGTCGGCGCTGACTGGATTGATGGTGGGCTATCTGCTGGTATCGCCGTTATCGGACCGCTTCGGCCATCGCAAGCTTGTGGTCATATCGACGTTTGCGTTCGCACTTCTGACGTTTGCCACCGTCTTTGCAACCAATGTCACTGAATTAATGGCGCTTCGTTTCGTTACCGGTACTGCGCTCGGCTCGGTGGTGCCAAGCGCCATCGCGTTGACGACCGAGTTCAGTCCTGCTCGCTTGCGCGCCACCTTCGTGCTGGCGATCTATTGCGGCTTCTCGCTAGGCTTCGTCGCAGCCGGCGCCGTCGCTGCGTGGGCTATTCCTGCATACGGCTGGCACTCGATGCTGCGGATCGGCGGCGCGGCGCCCATGCTTGTCGCGATCCTGGCGCTGATGTTCTTGCCGGAGTCGATGGATTTCCTCATTCGCACCAAAGCGAAGCCGGATACAGTCTGGCGCGTGGTGCGCCGGGTGGATGGCGCGCTGCCGGTGGAGGGACCGACGAAGTTCGTCACCGAGGTGGGCGAGCGGCGCGGCGCAGTCGGAAGCCTGTTTTCGTCCGGGCGCGCAGCAGGAACGCTGGTGATCTGGATCGTGTTCGTGCTGAACCTCGCGGAGTTCTACGCGCTGCAAAGCTGGCTGCCATCGATGCTGACGAATGTCGGCCATTCCCTCAGCACAGTGGCGCTCGCTACCACCATGACCACCGTTGGTGGCATCGTCGCCGCATTCGCGATCGGACCGGCGATGGACCGCATTGGGCCCTATGGCTCACTTGGCACTGTTTATCTGGCGGGCGTCCTGTTCGTTCTATCGTTCGGCTATTCGATCGACAAGCCAAGCTGGATCATGATCGTGGCTGCGTTCTGTGCCGGGTTTTGTGTCAGCGGCGGACAGAAGAGCGTGATCGCGCTGGCGGCGATTTATTATCCGACCGCGATCAGGTCAACCGGCGTGGGTTGGGCGCTTGGCATCGGCAGGTTAGGGGGCATTGGTGGCCCGCTGTTGATCGGCGCGTTGCTCGCGTACCACTTGAGCCCTCAACATATTCTCTATGTTGCCGGGATCCCGATGTTGCTCGCCGGATTGCTCATCTTGCTGCTTGGCCATTGGTATGGGCGGGACGCAGCCAGGGGAGAAGGTTGAGCAGACCTTCCTCAACCTCCTTGTGTCCCGGAAATCTGTCGGAATGTGCGAACGGGCGGTTGGATCAAAACCGCCCGTTGCTGGAACTGAGCCCGTTGCACCCAGAGAGGAGTCTCATGTTGATGGTGCCGAGCGTCATCGCGCCGGTGGACCACAACACGCTAATCAATCCGGCCCACCCGGAATTCCGTCACATCACCACGGCAGTGCACGAGCCGGTGTTTTGGATCGCCGGCTGTCCGCCGCCGTCATCGGGTCGTGAAAGGCGGATGGTTCGATCGCAGGCTATCGTTGGGGCGTACAGCGCAAGCGACCTCTGATCAATTCGGAGGGAGTGGCATAATCCCTTATGTATACGGGGTCGATGCGTTCGACCGAGACGGTGTGCGGGAGGCGCGGCTTGGGGAGTTTCGAGGAAACACGTCAGGTAGGTGCATGCCGGCCTTGGGCGTTCAGCGGGGCACGGAACGGGCCAGGAAAAGCGCTGCCGTCGCGGCGATCAGCGCCGGAATGGCGGCTACGGCAAACAGCGGCTGTGGTTCCATGTTACGGGCAAGCATGAGGCCGCCGATCAAAGGACCGACGATCGAGCCGATGCGGCCGATGCCTAGCGCCCAGCCCACACCGGTCGACTTGATCGCGGTCGGGTAAAACGTTGCAGTCAGCGCATTCGAGGCGATCTGCCCGCCGACGATGCAGAATCCGGCAGCAAAGATCGCGACGGTGATGAGGCTCGTCGAATGACTGCTCAAGCCGATCGCCGCTACCGCGACCGCAGCGCACAGATAGGTGAGCGCGAGCGCGCGGAACGAGAAGCGGTCGATAAAGTGGCCGAGCGCGAAGGTGCCGACCACGCCACCGACCTGCAGCATCGCGCCGATCGCCGCGGCAACCGACACCGAGACACCGAGATCATGAAGCACCGTCGGCAGCCAGTTTGAGAGAAGATAGAGATCGAGCAAGCTCATGAAGAATACGATCCAGAGCAGTAACGTGACGGCGCTCCGCTGCTCTGTGAAGAGATGGACCACCGGCAGGCCGGCCAGCTTGGGCTCCTGCACGGCGAAGCGGACGTCGCCCGCAAACGTCGCCTCCGGCGTGATGCGCCGCAACAACCCGGCGACCTCGCGATCGCGCCCGCCCGTCAATGCGAGATAGCGGATCGATTCCGGCAGCGAATGCACAAGAACTGGCACGAGCAGGAGCGGCGCGATGCCGCCGACCAGAAACACCGAGCGCCAGCCAAAAGCGGGGATCAACGCAGCCGCGAGCAAACCGCCGAGCGCCGCGCCGATGGAAAATCCGGCAAACATCGCCATCACCATGGTTGCTCGACGGCGGTGCGGGCTAAACTCGGAGGTCACTGCAACCGCGTTTGGCATCGCGCCGCCGAGGCCGAGACCGGTGAGGAAACGGAGCGCCATCAACCATGTGGCATCCTGGGCCAGCATGGTTAGCAGGCTGCCGATGCCGAATGCAGCGGTGCTGGCCACGATGATCCGCTTGCGGCCGATCCGATCGGCGAGCGGGCCGAAGATCAAGGCGCCGATCATCAGGCCGAATAATCCGGCGCTGAACACTGGTCCAAGCGCATCGCGCGGCAGCTTCCATTCTTGCGCCAGGGCGGGCGCAACGTATCCGATGGCCTGCGTGTCGAATCCGTCGATAAAGAGCACCGCCGCACAAATCAGCAGCACCTGAATTTGAAATGTGCCGACCGGCTGTCGGTCGATGTAGCTGGGGACATCGACGACCATCGGGTTGGACTCCTCGTTCACGCCGGTGGCCATGGTGCGATTTCCTCCTGGCGGATCCAAATGTCCCACCGTCTTCTATTTTGAAATCTCTTATAGTGAGATTATGTCGAAGACAATCCTGCTCCGATGTCCCATTCCCGGAAGCGCGGGACCGCGGTACAGGACGGGCGACATTGGAACGGATCGACAGGTGGAGAAGAGAAACAGCCAAGACCGGGTGCTCGCCGTGCTGGAACTGTTCAGCGAAACGCGCCCGCTCTGGACGCCGGACGAACTGATGCGCGAACTCGGCTACACGCGTCCGACGCTCTACCGCTATCTCAAGAGCCTCAGGGAAAGCGGGCTGTTGATGTCCGTCCGTGGGGGCCGCTTCGCCCTCGGGCCTAAAGTCGTCGAGATGGACTATTTGAACCGGCGCGCAGACCCGCTGGTCGCCGCCGCCGCGCCACATCTGGAGCGTCTCACCGCGGCGCATCCCTGTACCGCCCTGATTGTCCGCTGGTATGGCGACAAGATGCTCTGTGTTGCTTCGCAATCGTCGGCGCCCCATCCGGTGAGCAGCTATCCGCGGGGCCGACCGATGCCGATGGGTCGCGGCGCGATTGCCCGCTCGATCATGGCATTCCTGCCGAAACGCAGTCTGGTCCCATTGCTTGAGCGTTATGCCGATGATCTTCGCAGCGTCGGCCTCGGTGCGACGGCCGAGGAAATCGCAGTGGTGCTGAAGCGCATCCGAAGAGCGGGCGTCGCGGTCGCCTTTGGTGAAGTGACCCCCGGGGCAATCGGCATCGCCGCTCCTATCCTCGATGCAAACTATCCGGTCGCGAGTCTCTGTCTCACTATCGCTGGCCAGCATGCGAATGGTGGCCTGATTGATCGGATTAGCGGGGAAGTGCGCCAAACGGCCAACCTGATCTCTGCCGAGATCTTCGAGGAAAATGGATAGAAATCTCAAAATATGAGATTTTAGCTTGACCTGAGCCGCGATGCTCTGCATTGAATTACGGTCCCCCTGCGGCCGGCATTGATCGACTAGCAGTGCGCAAGTGAGGTCGGTGCGAATGCAGAGTCCGGGTAAAGCTGTTCCGGTGGTGATCGTCGGCGGAGGACCCGTCGGGACCGGACTTTCAATCGATCTCGGTCTGCGGGGCATCAACTGCATCGTTGTCGAACGCTACAGCGAGCCGCAGCCGATTCCGAAAGGACAGAATCTCACCCAGCGTACCCTCGAGCATTTCCATTTCTGGGGCGCTGAAGGGGAATTGCGCGCCGCCCGAACCATACCGAGTGATTACGGCATCGGCGGCATGACCAGCTACGGCACCTTGCTGAGCGGTTACCGCTACGACTGGCTACAGCGCGAACTCGTGCGGCCGTTTTATTTCTGCGACAATGAGCGCCTGCCGCAATACGCCACCGAGGCGGTGTTGCGCCGCAGGGCAGCGCAGATCCCAAACATCAATACCTTGTTTGGCTGGACCTGTGAGCGGATACATCCCGACGAAGGCGGGGTGGATGTCGAAATCACCAATCGCGACGGAAACAGGCGAAGCTTGCGCGCCGACTATGTCGTAGGTTGCGATGGGAGTCGATCGATCGTGCGCGACCAGGCGGGCATTCGCCAGACCAGGTCCGACCACGACCGCTTGATGGTGTTGCTCGTATTCCGCTCGACCGGCCTGCACCGGCTGCTCGAGCGTTATCCCGGCAAGTCGTTCTACAACGTGCTGCATCCGGAACTCGACGGCTATTGGAAATTCTTCGGCCGTGTGGATCTCGGCACCACGTGGTTCTTCCATGCGCCCGTTCCCGCCCACACCACGCGCGATAATTTCGATTTCCGACGACTCCTGCACGAGGCCGCCGGTGCGGAGTTCGAGATCGAGTTCGATCATATCGGCTTTTGGGACCTACGCTTTGCGCTGGCCGACAGCTATCGCGCGGGCCGTGTCTTCATCGCCGGGGACGCGGCGCACAGCCACCCCCCTTACGGGGGCTATGGGATCAACAGCGGGCTGGAGGATGCCGTCAACCTGTCCTGGAAGCTCGCGGCCACCCTGCAGGGCTGGGGCGGCTCCGGCCTGCTCGACAGCTATGACGCGGAGCGGCGGCCGGTATTCGCTTCGACCGCGCGCGACTTCATCGAGAAGTCGATCTTCGATGATCGCGATTTCCTGCGCCGGCATAATCCATCGGTTGACCGCGCCGACTTCGAAGCGGCCTGGCGCGAGCGACAGTCCGGCGCGCGCACTGAAGTCAACGCCTTCGAGCCGGATTATGAGGGCTCGCCGATCGTGTTCGGGCCGCCGGGTGCCGTGAGCAGTGCGATCGGTTCGCATGGCTATGCGGCCCGCGCCGGTCACCATCTCACGCCGCAGCCTTTATCCTCGGGCAAGAACATCTACGAAGAACTCGGCAGCGGCTTCACGCTGCTTGATCTGGGCGCGCCGAACGCTTTTGTGCAGGAATTCCGGCGCGCAGCCCACAGGCTGCGCCTTCCGCTCAAGGTGATCCAGGACAGCCGTGCCGACGGCCGGGAGCGTTATGACGCTTCGCTCGTGCTGGTCCGTCCCGATCAGTTCGTTGCCTGGGCGTCCAACGAGGGCACCGGCGATCCGGCCGATATCCTCCGACGGGTTGTGGGTGGGATCCGTGAAGTCGGACCGCGTCCAAGCCAGAACAAGAAACTGAAAAGCCGAAACCGGCAGGGAAACGACAGGGAACCAGAGCATGAGCTCTTACAGCGCTGCGCATTATTTCCTCGAAGGTCTCGTGGACCTCGGAGTGGACTATATCTTCGCCAATCTCGGGACCGACCACGTGTCCCTGATTGAGGAAGTCGCGCGGTGGGACAAGCAAGGCCGCAAGCGTCCGCAGATTATCCTCTGTCCACATGAGATCGTCGCCGTCCACATGGCCGGCGGTTACGCACTGGCGACGGGGAGGGGGCAGGCCGTTTTCGTGCATGTCGACGCCGGCACCGCAAATGCGTGCATGGCAATCCAGAACTTGTTTCGGTACCGTTTGCCCGTGATGCTGTTCGCCGGCTGCGCGCCCTACACCTTGCATGGTGAACTGCCAGCCTCGCGCGACACCTATGTCCATTTCGTGCAGGATCCGTTCGACATTGCGAGCATCGTTCGTCCCTATGTGAAATGGGAGTACTCGCTGCCGTCCGGCATAGTGGTCAAGGAGGCTCTGGCCCGCGCCGCCGCTTTCATGCACAGCGATCCTCCCGGACCGGTCTATATGATGCTGCCGCGCGAGACGCTGGCGGAGACATGGGACGAAACGCGGATGCCGGCCTACGACCCAGCACGGTACGGCGGCGTTCGGTCCGGCGGCATCGATCGGGCAAGAGTCGAGGCCATCGCCGACCAGCTGATGGCCGCGGACAACCCGATTGCGCTGACCGCCTATCTCGGTCGTAAGGCAGAGGCGGTTGCCGTGCTCGATCGATTGGCGCGGACCTGCGGCATCCGGGTCGCCGAATTCAATTCCATCGATCTCAATATGCCGCAGGGCTCGCCCTGCTTTGCGGGCTTCGATCCTCTGCCCCTGCTGGAGCAGGCGGATCTCGGGCTTTTGCTGGACACCGACGTCCCATTCGTTCCGCAGTACGCCAAGCGCATCGATGCGATCCGGTGGATCCAGATCGACGTCGACCCCCTGAAATCAGACTTTCCGATGTGGGGCTTTCCAACTGACATGAGAATTCAGGGCGACTGCGCGACCGTGCTGCAGCAGGTGCTCGACGTCGTCGAGGCGCGCGCCGACGATGGCTATCGCCGGCGGGTCGCTGAACGCATTGCGAGCTGGAATGGGGCGCGCGAGGCCGCAGCGAAACGCCGGGCCGCGGCTGCCGCCAACAAAGGGGTTCTGGGTGCGCTCAATCCCAGCTATCTGTTTGCTGTCCTGAACAGCAAGTTGGCGCAGGACGATATCGTTCTCAATGAGGCGATCCGCAACGGGCCGATGCTGCAGGAGCAGATTCATCGCACGCAGCCCCGAAGCTATGTCGGGCTCGCCGGCGGCGGCCTCGGCTTCAGCGGCGGCATGGCGCTGGGATTGAAGCTGGCGCAGCCGCATCGGCGCGTCGTGCAGATCATCGGCGACGGCGCTTTTCATTTTTCCTCGCCCGACTCCGTCTATGCAACTGCGCGGCAGTATGAGCTTCCGATCCTGACCGTGGTGCTGGACAACGGCGGCTGGCAGGCCGTGAAATCCGCAGTTCAGCGCGTTTATCCCACGGGTGTTGCCGCGGAAACGAACTCGTTCCAGTCCAGCTTGAGGTCGGACCGTCAGGGTGAGCAACGCCGTTTCGCCGACGTCGCACGTGCTTTCGGAGCTCATGGCGAGAGCGTGACTGAACCCGATGAGCTTGCCGGGGCGATCGATCGGTGCCTGGCGGCGGTGGACGACGGCAGGGCCGCAGTCCTGCATGTTCACGTCACGCCGCTTTAGTTCACAATGCTGGACAGTGCCGTCATCACAATAGGAAAACAGACGCGGCGATTGCGAGGAGAAACGTCACCGTGAAGGTTTTGAAAAGGCGATTCCTGGCCGGCATCTGTGTTGGATTGGTCGCATTGATTTCTCCTCGCACCACCATTGCGGAGCAGGCCACAAAATATCCGTCGCGACCCATCCACATCGTCGTCGGTTTCACGCCTGGCGGCGGCAACAATATTATCGCGCGTCTCTTCGGACAAAAATTGTCCGAGAGCCTTGGTCAACCAGTCATCATCGAAAACAGGCCGGGCGCCGGCGCGATTCTCGCCACCGATTATGTTGCGAAATCAGCACCCGACGGCTACACGCTCCTGATCGGTGCCAGCGGCGCCATGGTCATCAATCCGGCGGTTTACGCGAGATTGCCGTACGATCCTGTTCGCGATTTCATTCCAATTTCGGAACTCGGGTCGTTTCCGCTGATCCTGATCGTCAACGCCGCGTCGCCGCTCAAGTCCGTATCCGGGCTCGTTGCTTACGCAAAGCAAAATCCGAACAAGGCCAACTATTCCAGTTCGTCTGCGGCGTTTCAGCTGGCTACCGAGCTATTCAAGCAGAAGACCGGCGCGCCGATACAGATGATCCCGTACAAGGGCGCCAATGATTCCGTGGTCGCGGTGATCGCGGGCGAGGTGACAACGACGATTGCCGATGCCGGTTCGGTCTGGAGCCAGATCACGGGCGGCCAGGCGCGCGCGCTCGCCGTTGCGGCGCCGAAGCGCATGGAGGAACTGCCTGACGTTCCAACCATGAAGGAAGCAGGTGCAGACGTCGATGCTGTGTTGTGGAGCGGCATTCTTGCGCCCAAAGGGACGCCGCCAGATGTCGTAAGGAAACTGCAGGACGAATTCATGCGGATCGCCAAACTTCCAGACGTGGTTTCGCGATTGAAGCTACTCAACATCGACTCGGTCGGCAGTTCGTCGGACGAATTTTCCCGAATTATCGCATCGGATATCGCGCGCTGGACCGAGATAGCACGGATCGGCAACGTCAAGATCGAGCCGTGAACGGCTCAGGCGGAGAGTGGTGCGATGGCTGGGATGCTTGATGCGGACGTCGTGGTTGTCGGCGCCGGGCCGGTTGGGCTCACGCTTGCCATGGACCTGGCTTGGCGCGGCAGACGCGTGATCGTTCTGGAGACGCGCAGACGTGACGAGCCGCCCAGCGTCAAATCCAATCACGTCTCGGCGCGCTCGATGGAAATCTTCCGGCGGCTTGGCGTCGCTCTAAAGGTGCGCAACGCCGGACTGCCGCCAGACTATCCGAACGATGTCGCCTATCGAACGTCGTTCCTTGGCCGTGAACTGACCAGGATCAAGATTCCCTGCCGCGCGGAGCGATATACGTCCAAGGACGGCCCGGATACGTGGTGGCCGACGCCGGAGCCGCCGCATCGGATCAACCAGATCTATCTCGAGCCGGTCCTGTTCGATCATTTGTCGTCGATGCCCGGCGTGCGCATCCTGAGCGGAACATCGCTCGTCGATTTTCGGCAGAGTCCGGAGGGTGTCATCGCATCCGCGCGGGAGCGCGATACCGCGGAGGAAATCGCAGCATCCTGCCGGTTTCTGGTCGGCTGCGATGGCGGGCGCTCTCTGGTCCGCAACACGATCGGTGGGCGGCTGAGCGGCGATCCTGTTCTGCAACGCGTGCAGTCGAGCTTCATTCGAGCCCCAAAACTGCTCGAGATGTTGAGACAACGCGGCGGGACGCCGGCGTGGGCTTCCTTTGCACTGAACCCGCGTCAATCCGGCAACGTATACGCGATCGATGGCAAAGAGACCTGGCTCGTGCATGTTTATCTGAATGCCGACGTGACGGAATTCGATGCCGTCGATCGCGACGGTGCAATCCGAACAGTGCTCGGCGTGGACGGGGATTTTCAGTACGAGCTGATTGCCAAGGAAGACTGGATCGGGCGGCGTCTGATCACGGACAAGGTTCGTGACGGCCGCGTCTTCATATGCGGAGACGCTTGCCACCTGTGGGTCCCTTATGCTGGCTATGGCATGAATGCGGGCATTGCGGACGCGGCAAACCTGGCGTGGTTGCTTGCGGCCCATCTGGAGGGTTGGGCCGATGAGCGAATTCTGAACGCCTACGAGGCCGAGCGGCTTCCGATCACGGAGCAGGTGTCACATTTCGCCATGGACCACGCCCACGCCATGGCGAAAGCGCGGAAGTCCATTCCACCCGACATCGAAGTGGAGGGGCCGGAAGGTGACGCCGTTCGAGGCTTGATTGGACAATCGGCCTATGACCTCAATGTTCAGCAATATTGCTGCGCGGGGCTCAATTTTGGCTACTATTATCGAGGTTCCCCGATCATCGCTTATGATGAAGAGATTCCGCCGCCTTATACGATGGGTGACTTCACGCCATCGACCGCTCCCGGCGCGCGCGTCCCGCACTTTTGGCTCGCCGATGGCCGCTCCTTGTACGACGCGATGGGACCTTACTACACACTGCTTCGCAGCGATCCAGGCGTCGATGCGTACGGCTTGACGACCGCTGCTTCGGCGGTCGGCATGCCTTTGACAGTTCTCGACATTGCCGCAACGGAGTTGCCCGCCGTCTATCAGCACCCTCTCATACTGGCTCGTCCGGATCAGCATGTCGCTTGGCGTGGCGATCGGCTGCCGAACAATCCCGCAGCGCTGATGAACATTCTTCGCGGCAGCCAAGGCGTCTAACACAGACAAACATGACCATTGACCAACGCCCGGCTCGCCTGCGGTCACCGCGGATGCTTCCTCCAAGCGCGACGGCTTGGGCTTCGGTGTCTCCCTGACCGGACCTCGCTCGTCGGGCTGGTTCTCTTGAAGCCCGTAAGCCGGAAAAAGTAGGCGCGTCGCCGCGCCATCTTGCGTTTGCTCAAGGCTGTCCTAGCCTGCGGGTCTCTCCTAACAGCTAACGGAGGAGAACACGCGCACCCTCAGAATGGCATTGATAGGTGGATTCACCGGAGCCTTGATGGCTGGCAACGTCGCGACGCTCCATGCGGCTCCTTTGCCGACCAACGTGGCAAGCATGAAATCCATGATCGCTGACAGTTCGATCC
>NZ_JCAMOR010000059.1:0-51161 GCF_059512385.1 Bradyrhizobium sp. Crot121
AAGGCTTCCTCCTAAAAGAAAGCCTTGAATCACGTTCCGTCTGATTTGAGAATCCCAAGAGTCCACACAGCCTAGTGCAGACGGCCGCGCGGCGCCCTCCGACGGACAGGCCGCGCCGTAAGGGCCTTTTTCTGAGAGCCGAAACAGCAGCCTACTTGCATGGTCCACGAGCGTGGTCCAAAATTAGTCTGATGGTCCATCGTCTGCGACGAAAAGCCAGCTCGAATCAAGCGGTTGATTAGGTCGCCGAGTCTGGCTGGCGAACCTGGATTCCATAGTGCGATCGCCGAGGCCCGGGATACGGAGCGGTCCGAGGGCATGACCGAAGCTGAGTTCTGGGTCAGGCTGGACCAGAGATCGCATGAGGCCGTATGTCCGCTGATGGTCCGCGCATCGAGCGGCATTACATCGAGACTGTGCGAGGGCGGATTCGTATCGCGACTGCCGGAGGCCTCCTCGGTATTGTGGGTGAGTCCGCCGCACCGGGGCGTGCGACCCTTGTCCGGATAGGCTCAGAAATTGGGTTCAATTCGTCGGATTTGCGATCCCTAAACCATTGATTTTGCTGGGCAAGGAGCTGACTGGCCGGTCTTGCTTTGACGAGATGCGTGCCGGCCTTCAACGTCGCTCTCGTCTTTCATCCGGAGACGGTCAGTCTGACGTTGGCCTGTGAATAGGCCGAGTAGAAGCAGTCGCCGATCAACTGGCGCCCTATCGTATCGGCGGCAGCGACGAGTGCCATGAACTCTGGCATGGTGACCTGAACAATGCGTCCCGGCGGTGTTTCGAACTCCATATCGAGCCGCGGATTCGGTGACAGCCGCCAGTGGGTGCTTTCCGTGCCCCATGTCCACGCCGCAGACAGCGTCGCAATGACGGCCCTTGCCATGTGTGCACCGCGCCGGCGGACCATGTACTCATGCAATGCCCGGAACTCCGCCCTGCCGATCGCTGCTGGTGGCATCGAGGCGACATCCGCGCGCGAATGCTCGATGCGAAGACCCGCGCGCTCGGCGTTCTTATGTGCCTGGTTGCCGCGATGATCCGTGAGCAGCGGCTGGAAGGAATCCTGGAAGGCTTGCGACTTTGCCCGTTTGTTAAACGAAGTGCCAAATCGCCGTCGTGCCGGCTCGGAGACCGAAGGGTCGCATTAGGTCTTAATTCGAAGCGGCTGCAGGCGCCAATACAGCTTTCGTCAATGAAGCAGCGGGGCTTGCCTTGCACACGGGTGCGGTCGGGAGTGCGCATGTGAATGACTTAGAGAAGTCGGACCGTTATCTTGGCCTTGCCTCCATTGTTAGGATAGAAGCTGTCGTAGACCCACGGTAGGCCGATAACCGCGTCGTTCACGTAGAGGAAGAGTTCGCCGCTTCGGGCCGCCTTGAATGTTGCCTTGTATGCTTGCGGCGTCGTGTTCGGGAGCGGAATGGGATCGAGGAAATATTCGTCGACGCCGGTTTCGCCAACCCGTGCGATGATACGATACCAAGGCCTGAACAGAATGCGGCGCAGGAGGATGGCGCCACGAAACTTCCATCGATTTGAGAGGTCGATGGTCGACGTGCGGAAACCTGCGGGCGTTGTCGGCCGTCCGGCGTCTTCCCAGGGTTCGGCGACCGTAATCTTGATTTCGTATGAACGGCCTGCAAAGACCTTCAACCCCGTGGGTGCACAAAGCGCTGATGTTGCGAAGTCCCTGCCGTCCTGATCGATTCCCTTGTTGACAGGGGTTAGCTTGTCTTCGGACGTGCCCTTGCAGAAAGCCCCCATGGAATCGGCGGCGTTAAAGAGGAAATGGCTAAGGATGGTGGCGCCAACCCACACCATCGCGAGCGCCAAAAGGAGCGGCAAGACGTGTCTCTTCCCTGTGTGTACCGAAAACCTCATCCGAGTGTGATGCCGCGTTGGAATCACCTAAGCTGGCGGGATGATCGGGCTGTTCTGCTTCGCCCTCGCCGTCCTGGCCTCGCCATTCAGGTCGAAGTTACGGCTTGAAGCCGAGAACGCGGTGCTGCGACATCAGTTGATTGTCTTGAGGCGCAGGCCGCGTGGTCGCGTTCGCCTCACGAACCATGATCGCTGGTTCTTTATCCAGCTGTATCGTTGGTTTCCAGCAATCCTGCAGGTTCTCACGATCATCCGGCCCGAAACGCTGGTGCGTTGGCACAGAGCCGGATTCCGCTGCTACTGGCGTTGGAAGTCGCGCCCACGGGGAGGGCGACCGCAGATCGAAACGGAGCTGCGCGTCTTGATCCGGCGGATGAGCGTCGAAAATCCGCTTTGGGGCGCACCTCGCATCCACGGCGAACTGCTCAAGCTCGGGTTTCAGGTCGCGGAGTCGAGCGTCGCCAGGTACATGGTCAAAGGGCGAGGGCGGCCCAGCCATGGATGGCGGATCTTCTTGCACAATCACGCGCCAGACATTGCTGCCATGGACTTATTCGTTGTCCCAACAATTGGCTTCAAACTGCTCTATGCCTTCGTCATCGTTCGGCTGGACCGCAGAGATCTTGTCTGGATCAACGTCACAGCACATCCAACCGCCGAATGGGTCGCGCGTCAACTAACGGAGGCATTCCCCTGGAACGAGGCTCCGCGCTACATGATCCGGGACCGGGATTGCATCTACGGTGCCGTCGTCACACGCCGACTGTGCCATGGGTATCCGGGACAAGCCCATTGCACCTGCCTCACCCTGGCAGAATGGCTTTGTCGAACGGCTGATCGGATCGATCCGGCGTGAATGTGTGGACCACATCATTGTCCTGGGCGAGGCACATCTGCACCGGATTCTGAAATCCTACGCTCGCTACTATAATGCGACGCGCACACACTTGGCTTTGGGCAAGGATGCGCCCGTTTCTCGCCCAGTTCAGCGAACCGGTGAAGTCAGGGCACTTGCTATCCTGGGCGGACTTCATCACCACTACCGCAGGGGTTAGGTTTTCGGTACACAGAGGTGTTTCAACCCGCAAGAGCGCCGCGGGCTTCGCTCTACGCAGATTTTTAGCGCGGGTGGGAAGCTAACTTTTCTTAGCGATGTTTTCTGTCAACAAATGTTGCCGCAGCGGCTCCGAATGAGACCCATGTGAAACCTTCGCCGGCTACTTCGTCCCCGTACCTATATCGACGGAGCGATTGCCATGAGACCCAGACGTACCGAGTTCGCCAACTTCGTCCTCGATCTGCTCGACTTCATGGAGGAAAAGCTGCGGGAAGCCCTTGCCGACGAAAACTCAAGGATCGCTGCGGTCGGCGAGGCCGCCGGCGCCATGCCGCTGTTGCGCGACCGCCTTCGCGAGGATGAGGTGGTGCAGACGCAGTTCACGCTGGTCTTCGACAACGAGCTCTATGAGCCGCATGCTTCTGAGCGCTGGCGCAGCCTGGCGCGGATGCCGCGCACCGACTTCGAGGGCGAGGTCGAGGCCCTGGTCAAGCCGGGCGGCGCGTTCGCGGCGCTGCGGGCGATCGCAGGCGCGACCCAAGGACTCGACTGATTTCGGCGGGCCCCGACTCGGATAGCCTGGCGCCGCTGGTGCCGAGAGGCGGGTCCAACCGATGGTTGCCGATCCGAAGCCAACGAAGAAAAAGCGAAGGCGCAAGCCGGACGTCTACTACGTTGTGGCGGTCGAGGACTGGAGCTGGGGCTATTCGCTAAGCCTCAACACGGATCGGCAACCGGTCGATCCCTACCACGAATTCCGCCACCTCCAGGTCCGGGGCAGGTTGCTGCATCCGAAGGGCCCGAGGACCGGGATCGAGCTGACGTTCCTTCCTTCGAGGGATCTGGATCCGGAGGAGCGCAAAGCGCTGCGGCCGCTCGGCGTCGGATCGCTCGACGGCTACGGCGATCCATCGCTGGGTTGCTCCCGCTGCCCATGGACGCGCTGCCTCCGATCCTGCAGATGATGATCGGGGCGCGCTTCAAGTTCGTCGCGATGCACGGCACGAAGTTCCGGGCGACGCTCGACGGCTTCCGGTTGGAGATGAAGCTTGATCCGGACGATCTGCCGGAAGGGGTTGAGCTGCCGCGCTGATCCGTCGGCAAATCGTTTACCAAACTCCTTGCGAAAATTTCCCGTCACCCCTTGAAACTTTTTCGCGGCTTCCAAATTTGTTTGTCGCCGCAGATGCGGTCAGGGTGCCTTCGGGGCCCTGCAAGGCGGGCGCCGGTCAGGTGTCCGGTGCCGGCTCGTACCCAACTTGCTCTTTGGAGGATTTGGCTATGAGGTATGATTGGACTCCCCTGTGGAGGTCGACCATCGGTTTCGACCGCCTTTTTGACGTTCTCGACGAGGTCCAGCGGACCGCCGAAGAGACCTATCCCCCTACAACATCGAACGGCTCGACGAAAACCACTTCCAGATCTCGGTGGCGCTCGCCGGCTTCTCGCCCGACGAGGTCGCGCTCACGGTCGAGCAGAACGTGCTGACCTTGGAAGGCCACAAGGCCGAGAAGGAGGAGAAGACCTTCCTGCATCGCGGCATCTCGGCGCGCAATTTCAAGCGGCAGTTCACGCTCGCCGACCACGTCGAGGTCAAGGGCGCCCGCTTCGAGAACGGCCTGCTCATCATCGACCTGCAGCGGGAGATCCCCGAGGCGATGAAGCCGCGCCGCATCGACATCAACGGCGCGAGCCCGAGCAACGTCAAGCAGATCGAAGGAAAGGCGGCCTGATCAGCCTGCGACGTCCATGATCCGCGCCGCCGCGCGGACCCGCGCGGCGGACACCGGCAACTCGTCCAAGTCAGGAGGCGACCATGCGGCCGACGACCGCAATCCACGACAACGTATTCGATTTCGACTACCTGCTTCATCCCGGCACCAAATTCGAACGCCCCCGGGATGTAGTCTTCCACTCGGGCCTCAGCCTCGGCGAGAAGCGCGCGATACTGGCCTCATGGGCCTCGGATGCATCGGCGATCGCATCTTGCCCGTCGCTGCGCGCTCCCGAAGGGCTGAAGGCGCCCGTCACCATCGACGAAATTCTCGAGGCGCTGTGCGATCTCGATGGCGGCCCGCGCCATCCGCCAGGCGGCAAACCGATGCGCCTTCGGTCGGCCGAGCGTTGTGCGGCGGCATGAAGGGCGGCGGCATCGGGCTCAAGGCAAAGGGAAACGCTTGTACCCGCATTGCGAGCGGCAGTAGGCTGCCTCGGCAGGGAAATCCAATGGCGGTGATCCATCCGATCCGGAAGGCGTGCCCGGCGTGCGGGCGGCCGATGAAGCTTGCGCCTGATGATCCGGGCAGGGGCGGCGAGCGCTATGTCTGTCCATACTGCGACGGTGACCCCTGGCACGATCCCGCCGCCCAGAAGTGGATCGACAGTCCGCTGAAACCGCCAAGCTAATCCTAGACTCCGGACGGGAATCGGCCTCGGCTGGCAGGGGCTCGCCGGGCCGATTTTATATCCAAGGGCTGCAGCCGTTCGACCCGCAACGCCGACGATCGTTCTGGCGGAGCCGCTGTGGAAACCAACTCCGGGTTCGCGTTCGCAAGAATGAGCGGCGGCCGGAGCGCGCTCATGCCGCTCGGTAATGCTTCGCTTCTGCAGCTGGTTCGCTTTGAGCCACCTCAAGGCGCGTGGTCCACGTGCCGGGCTTCCGGTGCAGACCGGGGTGACACGATCCCGAATATCAGAGCGGACCCTCTGAACGATCTCTTGCCCGCTGCCCGCAGGAATCTTGGACCTGGGGCGATCCTTCAGCCGGGAACGGAGCCATGGTCGTCCGGTTGACTCCGGAAGACACATCCAGGAGGTCAACATGACCATGGAAGATCGCGAGACGTTCAGTCTCATCGGACGCGATAAGGTCGAGGGCACGAACGTGTACGGGGCCGACGGCGAAAAGGTCGGCTACATCGAGCGCGTCATGATCGACAAGGTCAGTGGCAAGGTGTCCTACGCAGTGCTCAGCTTCGGCGGCCTGCTCGGCATCGGCGACGATCACTATCCGCTGCCCTGGCAGGCGCTGAAATACGACACCAACCTCGGCGGCTACGTCACCGGCATCACCCAAGACCAGCTCCGCGGCGCCCCCAAATACGCCGACGAGAGCAGTTGGAATTGGAGTGATCCGGCGACAACGCGCGCCGTGAACGCCTACTACGGTGTGCCGGTGGCTTGAGGCGGCACGGCACTCGCGGGCCAACGCACCCGCCGTCATGCGAGACGACCGGCCTCTGTCGTCGAGGAGACTTGAAAAGTGAGTAATGCCGTTCGTGTGCTGGTCGTGGAGGATGAAGCCCTGATCTGCAGCTTCATCGAGGACGCCTTGTCGGACGGCGGTTTCGAGGCCTGCTCGGTCCACTCGGGGGAGGCAGCCCTGTCCACCTTTCGCGACGGCCGTGAGCGGTGTCGCGCGCTGCTGACCGACGTCAACCTCGGCGATGGCATCAGCGGATGGGAGTTGGCGCGGCAGATCAGGGAGATTACGCCGGCGTTTCCGGTGGTCTACATGACGGGCGCCAGCGCGGGAGACTGGAAATCGCAGGGCGTCGTTGGCAGCGTCCTGATCGAGAAACCTTTTGCGCCGGCGCAATTGGCGACCGCCGTCTCGCAGCTACTCGACGCCGGTGCCTCGCCGGGTTGAGGCGGGATGCGGCTACTGGCTCAGGACATTGCACTCGACATCACGGCGGCCCTTCCCATCAGTGCAGCCCGGCTTTTGACCCCAAGGCGTCATTCCGGGTAGTCGCCTACTCGTCTTCTCACCAAGAGAAGTCAGACCGCGCCGTAGAAGTGCCGATATTGCCAGGCGGCTTCCCTCTCCAATTGCGGTTCAGACCACGATTGGTTTTTGAGGCGCATGACAGACATTGGCGATAGATCGACAGGCGGCTTGCCATCGAAAATCCAAGCCGCAAGCGCCTCTCCGACCGCTGGCGAGATTGAAAGTCCGGCGACATTGCACCCGCTGGCAAAATGGAAGCCGGTCGCTCCGGGGCCGGGCCGAGAATATGGTGGCCGTCGGCGGTCATTGTCGGAATGCCACCGCGAAATTCCCGCACCTTGGCGGTTTGCAGGACTGGGAGCTGATCCTTGACGTCCGCAGCGGCTGAACGAAGCACCTCGATATCGAGTGGCATGTCCTTGATATCGAAACTGGGTCCGAGCGATTGCATATCGAAAAATCGCGGCGTTTCCTCGTAGACACCCCATAGAAAGCCGCCCTGGCAGGGCCGCGCGTACACCGCGGCATCCATGATCCGAACCATCGGCAGGTCAGCACGCGCGCCATCCAAAGGCTCCGTGACGATCAGTTGCTGCCGGGTCGGTACCAACGGCACGCGAATTCCACTCGCCTCCGCGACCTGTCGCGTCCATGTACCGGCTGCATCGACAACGACCGGGCCTTCAATTCTGCCTTTCGCGGTAGTTACGCCGGTCACCTTGCCAGCGCTGATGTTCACGGTGAGCACGTCTGTTTTCGGCAGCACGGTTGCGCCCCGGTTCGCCGCTGCTCGGGCGAAGCCGATAGCAACCTGCGCTGGATCGAAATACCTGTCGTCACCGATCCTCATCGCCGCTACGACGCCTGTCGGCTTTAAAAATGGATTGAGACGATTTGCCTGCGCCGGAGAGATCAGCTCGACATCAAGGCCCATACGGCGGCCGCGTTCAAAGTCCGCCTCGATAATCTCCGCGTCTTGCGGCCGACGCGCGATCTTCAGGCTGCCCGAATCCACCCAATCCAGAGGTTGCCCGGTTTCTTCCGTGAACGCTTCAATCTTGCGACATGCGTCCTTGATGAGGCCAATCATCAAGTCGCTTTTGCGAACGCAGCTCACCATGCCTGCAGCGCGGGGCGAGGTTTGCGATCCGAGATCATGCTTGTCGAGAAGGGCGACGCTGAGGCCCTTGCGCTTGCTCAAGTAGTATGCGGTTGCGGCGCCCAAGGCGCCGGAACCAATGACAATAACATCGGCCTTGCTGATCATGACGCAATGCCTCCAGAAATCCGTCAGCAGCAAACGTACCACTTGGTGGAGGTCGATGACCATTCCCCTTCTCTGGACGATAGCCGTAGCGAGGGCCGCTTGTGGCCCATCGCATCATTTCGCTGAGTTGCGGAATTCAGCCGCTATCCGGGGTAAGCGGACTCTGCCGAGCCGTCCGCCCCGAAGGTTTGTGGGTTTACACCTAATGTGGTGACTATTCCTTTGCCGCACAGGCTGCTGCGGCGCGAGCGGCCGACCGCCATCCAGTCCCGCAGCAGGCCTCGGTCCTCTTTCGAAAAGGACGCGCGCCGCTTGAGATCCGCCAGCGTCTCGCCAGGATGGCATCGCTCGAAATCCTCGCGGATCAGCGACTCGAGGTGGGCCGTCTCCTGACAGGTCATTGTGGTGGCAGGAGCTCTCTGCTGCCGATCCAGCGCAGCGCATCGGACTGCATCGGATCGGCGTCAACCTGCGCTGCCTGGATGGTGCCGCATTTGGCGCACCGCAATGTCCAATGCTCGAAGCCGCACGGGCCGGGGCCACATACTGCACGGTCATATGGGCTTGGCACCTGGGACAGCGCCGGTGCTGCGTCGCGCGCGGCGGCAGGACGGTGGCGGATGTCTGCGTAACGGACATGGCAATGCACGTCTCAGAGCAGGATCTACTTAGGTAAATTTAAGGCGGGCAAGTTTCGCTGCAATGGAGTTGGCGGTCGAAATTCGTGACGGAGCCCTCGTTTCGCGGGCGCGAAAGACTGAACGAGGGCGGATCTGGCACGATCGTGCGGCGATCTCATACGCCTAGCCATGGAGCTCTAACAGTCTACCCAGGATCGGCGGGCGGTTTCAATCGCGATCGGAACGCAGGTGTCCCGGACGAATTGGTCCGGCGGGCCGTGCGAAAATGCTGGCCTGCGTGGCCTCGCCTCCCCAGCCCCCATAGTCCCCAAAGGCGGGGCCGCGCTCAGAGCGGTGGCTCGCTGGCGAGTGCAGGCTCAGGCGCGGACAGAAAACTGATGGGACGGCTGTGGCAGATATTGAAGGCGGCGTTCTCAGGCTTCCTGACGAACGATGCTCTGAGCCGCGGGGCGTCCATCGCGTTCTACGCTGCGACCTCGCTGGCGCCGGTGCTTCTGATTGTCGTGGCAATCGCTGGCCTGGTCTTCGGGCAGGATGCCGCTCGCGGGGCGATCAGCGAGGAGCTCGGCCAGCTTCTGGGTCCGGCCGGCGGCGAGTTCATCAAATCCATCCTTGAACGCTCCAGCGATCCTGGCTCTGGGACCATCGCGACAGTTCTCGGCGTCGTCACCGTTCTGATCAGCGCCTCGGGCGTGTTCGGCGAGATGCACACGGGGCTGAACAACACGTTCAAGGCCAAGCCGAGCGAGGAGCCGATCTCCGCCTTGATCCGGACCCGCGCCGCCAGCCTGGGCCTGGTCGCTGCGCTCGGCTTCATGCTGGTGGTGTCGCTGGCTGCCAGCACTGCTTTATCCGCCCTCGGCGACGTTTTTGCGGGGCTGCTCGCCGGCAAGGTGCTGCTGGCCGTCCTCAACACCGTCGTGTCGCTGGCCATCTTCACGCTGCTGTTCGCCGCGATTTACAAGGTGCTTCCCGACACCCCGATACCCTGGCGCGACCTGATGCTGGGAGCATTTGTCACGGCCGTGCTCTTCGCCATCGGCAAGTCCCTGATCGGAATCTACCTAGGCCGCGCCGCGCCCAGTTCACCCTATGGCGCGGCCGGCGCGCTGATCGTCCTCATGTTCTGGACGTACTATTCGGCGCAGATCTTCCTCTTCGGCGCCGAGCTCACCAAGGCCATCGCCGATGAGCGCGCGCCCGCCGATCGCCGGGCTTGAAACGAGAAACCTAACAGCGGGCGGGCCTGAAGGTTTGGAGCCCTTCAAATTGCCGCTTCCGTAACAAACCACCGCGCCGCGCATTGGCCCGTGGGACAGAGCATCGAAGCAAGATGACGCCATGGCCAGAAGCAAGGAGTTCCTGCTGGAGCAGATCGCCCGGGCGCAGCGCTTCGCGCAGGCCATGAACACCGTCGCCGACCGGGAACGATTTGAGAAGATGGCGGCGGATCTGCGAACCGAATTGGACGCCGCCGAAGCGGCGGAGGGCCAAAAATCTGCCGCAGCGACCGCATGACGCCGTCGGACGGGATTTTGATGGGTCTGCCGGCCATTCCACTTCTCCATTCGGTTGCCGGAGCAACTCCCGCTTTTTGAAAATTCGACTGAGAAAGCGCGGCCGGGCCTGCAGGTGGTACCTGTGCACGACCGATGGCCGCGCCGTCATGCAGGGATCGGAAGGAAGCCGGACCGCCGCCAGGTACCGCGCTGTTTCTGATGCTGCTGGTTTCGGCCTGTCGACCGCCCGGACCAGGTTCATCAAGGGCGTTGCCGCCGGCGCCGGCCCTGCTGCGGCGGCCGGCGTGCCTCTGACAGTTCTCGACACAGGCGCAGCGGAGTCGCCCGACGTCTATCGGCACTCTCTGTTGCTGGCTCGTCCAGATCAGCATGTCGCGTGGCGTGGCGACCGGCTGCCGGACAATCCCGTAGCGCTGATGAACATTCTTCGTGGCAGCCAAGGCGTCTAGCACAGACAAACAGGACCATTGACCAACGCCCGGCGGGCGGCTCGTCTGCGGGCACGGCGGATGCGCCGATCGAATGGGGGGCCATTCGCCTCTGTGATTCGACATACAGACGAGGTTTTCGGCAGCCCGGTGTCGGCTGCGAAGGCCGCCGGTCGCTCAAGGACGCGCAATGAGCAACGGCTGGACGTGTTGGCCGCCTGCCATGAGCGGATTCGACGGCTCGAAGTGCTCGCGCAGTTCCCGCTTCTTGACGAGCGAGCGCGCCACAACAAAGGCGTCCTCCAGGTGTCTAGCTTGCCGAAGCGCGACATTGAAAAAGGCGTTGCCGAAATACGTCCACTTGGCTTTGTCCCGGCAGCCGAACGATGGATGGTCTGCATCGGCCGCGGTGATGACCATCGTATCGGGGTTCGCGAGACGAGGGATAAAGACCCCGGAATAACAGGCCAAGATGACCACCACCTTGTATCGCATACCACTTCGCGCCAGCATGGCAGCGAGATTGGACGGCGTGAGCGTTTGCGTAAGCCGTCCCGCTTTGATTGCGAGCCCGTTGGGGGAGCCGTGCGAGGTGAGAATCAGGAACAAAACATCGTTCCCGGTGTCCATCCCCTTGGCCGCCGCCTGTAAGGACCTAGCCAAGCCTTCAATCGTTGCATCTCCGCCTTTCTTCGAATTGTATTGCACGTTGATCGGGCCGCTCCCGAAACGGCCCGCTATGACCTGTGCTGCGCCGAATGCCTCGTTTCTAAATACGGTCTGATCCCCGAAAAGGCCGAAGGACACCACGCTCACCTTGCGAGCATCCTCAAAGGCGTGCGCCGGCGAAACCGACAGCGCAATTGTCAAAACAAAGGAGATGAGCAGCGCGCCGAACCAGCTGATCCAACGTGGAAGCACAGCTTCACCAGGCCATTTCGTTCAACAGGTCACGTGAAAGAGCCCGATCCTCCTGGCATGCGACCGGTTGAACATCCGGATCGCCTCGGGTGTCGGCCTCAACAGCACCTCGCAGCCCTTCCTTTCGAAATAGGCTTCAGCTTCCCGTGACAGGTGCACGTTGCCCATTTGACCAGAACCAATGACGACCTGGTCGCACCCCTTCTCGAAGAGAAACTTTGCCTCGTCTTTTGAAAGCACGTGCGAGGTACCATAGAGCTTCTTTGATAGCTTCTTTTTCCGCTTCACAACTTCGCTGGAAAGACGAATGACCACGTCATGCTGATACGTCGTCCCGTCAATCGTAATCGCGCCGAATGTAGTGCTGTCAATCTTCATCGTGACCTCCTGATCAGAGTTCAGCTCCAATATGCAGCAGTGAGGCGCCTCGACCTCGGCATCATCTCCCTCAAGAGCGTTCCAATACGACACGTCGATCTTATAGCCGCATACAGCGCCTCGAAAAAATCCCGTCTCGTAGGGGCTACTGCGTAAGGGGCCTTGACCAAAAGCACGCCGTTCGAGCAGCCAGCCCTCGCCAAAACACAAAAGCAAACAAGGCGCTTGTGAATCATATTCGGTCGCGTTTTGTGTTAAGCTTCCAGGTGTCCATACCTTGAACAAAGCGAAACTATTAAAACAGGAGGATGGGCGCGACACACACAATCATCAGATCCTACGGTGCAGTCTGCGGTTTCTCAGCGAGGTCAGTTTTGCCTGAGACCGTGCAAGGGATCTCCTAAGAAAGGTTTTCTTGCTCGCCTCGAAGACACGCTCATGACGGCTCCTGTAGGAACAGGGAGAGACGATCATGATCAAGGTGAAGATTAATGGCCAGGAACAAAATTGGGATGGCGATCCCGATCTTCCGCTACTCTGGTTTATCCGTGATGAAGTGGGCCTGACCGGCACCAAGTTCGGCTGTGGCCAGGCGCTGTGCGGCTCATGCACCGTCATCGTCGACAAGCAGGCGGTGCGCGCCTGCATCACCTCCGTGTCCGACGTCGGTGGCCGCGAGGTCACCACCATAGAGGGCCTGCATCCGACCGGCGACCACCCGGTGCAGAAGGCCTGGCGACAGCTCAACGTGCCGCAATGCGGCTTTTGTCAGACCGGCCAGATCATGCAGGCGGCGGCGCTGTTGATGGACAATCCAAAGCCGTCGCACGACCAGATCCGCGAATCCCTATCCGGGAATATCTGTCGCTGCGGTTGCTACCAGCGGATCGAAAATGCAGTCCATCTCGCATCGACGGGGGTGTGACATGAATATCCTCATCAATCCCACCAAGCGTCGCGGCTTCGAGAAGCACATCAAGGTCGAGAACGTTTCGCGGCGCAGCATCCTCAAGGGCCTAGGCCTCGCCGGCGGCTTCGTGCTCGCCGCACCCGTGATGACGCGTACGGCCTTTGCATATGAGACCGGCGCCAGCCTGATGCCGCACGGTACTGTGGTCGATTCGCGCGTCTTCGTCTCGATCGCGTCAGATGGAATGGTCACCATCGTTGCGCACCGCTCCGAGATGGGAACCGGCGTGCGCACCAGCCTGCCCCTGATCGTCGCCGAAGAACTGGAGGCCGACTGGAAGCGCGTTCGCGTCCAGCAGGCGCATGGCGACGAGGTCAAGTTCGGCAACCAGGATACCGACGGCTCGCGTAGCACGCGGCATCATCTGATCCCGATGCGCCAGATCGGTGCTTCGGCCCGCACCATGCTCGAGCAGGCCGCCGCAAAACGTTGGGGCGTGCCGGCAGCCGAGGTAAAGGCCGTCAATCACGAAGTCGTCCACGGCGCGAGCGGACGCAAGCTCGGCTTTGGCGAATTGGCCGCAGATGCGGCCAAGGAGTCGGTGCCGAGCGTTGAAGGCCTGAAGCTCAAGAATCCCAAGGATTTTCGTTACCTGGGCAAGGGCGAGATCGGCATTGTCGATCTCCACGACATCACCACGGGTAAGGCTCAATACGGCGCCGACGTGCGGTTGCCCGGCATGAAATATGCCGTGATCGCCCGCCCGCCGGTGACTGGCGGCAAGGTGGCGTCGTTCGATGGCGCGGAGGCGATGAAGGTTTCCGGCGTCGAGAAGGTGATGGAAGTCAAAGGCTGGCCGTGGCCCTCGAAATTCCAGCCGCTCGGCGGGGTCGCCGTAATCGCACGCAACACGGGCGCCGCGATCAAAGGCCGCGACGCCCTGAAGATCACTTGGGAAGATGGCGCCAACGCCAAATACGATTCGGTCGCCTATCGGGCCGAGCTCGAGGACGCCGCGCGCAAGCCCGGCCTCGTCGTACGCAAGGAAGGTGACGCCGAAGCCGCGCTGAAAGGTGCCGACAAGGTGATCGTGGGCGAATACTATTTGCCCCACCTTGCCCATGTCGCCATGGAGACGCCGGTCGCGGTCGCCGACGTCAAGGGCGACAAGGCGGAGATCTGGGCTCCCGTGCAAAGCCCGGGCGGCACCCGCGAGGACATCGCCAAGACGCTCGACATCCCCCAAGAGAACGTGACCGTCAACGTCACGCTGCTCGGCGGGGGATTCGGGCGCAAGTCGAAGTGCGACTTCGCGCTCGAAGCCGTGCTGCTCTCGAAAGAGCTCGGCGCACCGGTCAAGGTGCAGTGGACCCGGGAGGACGATATCCGCAACGGTTTCCTGCACACCGCCTCGGTCGAGCGCATCGAGGCGGCCCTCGACAAGAGTGGTAAGGTGATCGCCTGGCGGCATCGCAGCGTCGCCCCAAGCATCGCCTCGACCTTTGCAGCCGGCACGGTGCACCAGGCGCCGTTCGAGCTCGGCATGGGGTTGGTCGACATGCCCTTCGAGATCGCCAACATCCAGTGCGAGAACCCGGAAGCGGCCGCGCACACCCGCATCGGCTGGTTCCGTTCGGTGTCCAACATCCCGCGCGCGTTCGCGGTTCAGTCGATGGTCGCCGAGATCGCGCAGGCCACCAACCGCGACCCGAAGGATATGCTGCTGGAGCTGATCGGTGCGCCGCGGACCCTCAACCTCACCTCGGTGAAAGACTTATGGAACTATGGCGAACCCTATGACAGCTATCCGATCGACACCGGACGGCTGCGCAAGGTGGTCGAGCTGGTCGCCGATAGGGGCGGCTGGGGACGCTCGATGCCCAAGGGCCACGGCCTTGGTATTGCGGCGCACCGCAGCTTCGTCAGCTATATCGCGACCATCGTTGAGGTTGCCATCGACGACAAGGGCAAGTTGACGGTGCCACGGGTCGACACCGCCATTGACTGCGGCACCTACGTCAATCCCGAGCGCATCCAGTCGCAGATCGAGGGCGCGGCGATCATGGGGATGAGCCTCGCCAAACATGGCGAGATCACCTTCACGAATGGCAGGGTGCAGCAGGGCAATTACGACGACTTCCCGGTGATCCGGATCGACGAATCCCCTGCAGTGACCAATGTCTATATCGTTCCGCCGGCCAGCCCCGATACGCCGCCGAGCGGTGTCGGCGAACCCGGCGTACCGCCCTTCGCGCCGGCCCTGATCAACGCGATCTTCGCCGCGACCGGCAAGCGCATCCGGGCGTTGCCGATCGGTAAGCAATTGGAGGCGTGAGGCGGAACGTAACTTCGCAACAGCCGTTTCATCGGTCTGAACAGGAGACGGACCGATGAAACAGATCTCAGCGGCGCTCGCGGTATCGCTACTGTCGGGCGCTTTTCTTTTGAGCGCGCAAGCTGCGAGCGCTCAGACGAACCCGCCGCCGGCCACTGCTACACGGCCGGCAAAGACGCCGAAGGATCAGACCTCTGTACCAAGCAATGCACCGAAAGCCACGCGAACCCAAACCACCGGCGAAGGCAGCCGCGATCCGACGGTGAAGGAAATGAACGTGAAGGAGAAAGGCAAGGTCGAACGGATGGGCAAGTAGTTTGGCCCATGACATTTGACCTTTTCGAGTGCAGTTCGGTTCCACTTTGCTCGAAACGCTTGAGCGCTTTGATCTGGAAAGGCGGGAGCCGATGAGAGCGGATGATGATTCGAAGAAAAGGCATCGCGCTGAAACAGCAGCGGCGGACCTTTCGGTCCGCCGCTTTTTTCCCTCCGTTCTCGCGCGGCTATTTCTTGACCGCGAACACCCAGACGACGCCGCCCTGGGGAACGTTGTTCTCCACGCCGATATTCTGGGTGGCCAAGGCATCCTGGATGCGTTGCGCATCGACGCCCCAGCCGGACTGGATCGCAATGTACTGCGTGCCGTCAACCTCATAGGAGACCGGCATGCCCATGATGCCGGAATTGGTCTTCTGCTCCCACAACAGTTCGCCGCTCTTGGCGTCGAAGGCGCGGAGGTAGCGGTCGTTGGTCCCGCCGACAAAGACGAGATCGCCAGCGGTCGCCAGCACCGAACCGAAAAGTTGCGATTTCGGGAAGGTGTGCGACCAGACCTTCTTGCCGGTGGCGGGGTCCCAGGCCTGCAATTCACCTATGTGTTTGGCGCCGGGACGGATCGTCAGACCGATGTCCTCCGGCTTGGTGCCAAGCCAGAGCTGGCCTGGAACCAGCGCCATCTTCTCGCCAGAGAAGCCGCCGCAGGTGTTCTCGAGGGCCGGCACATAGACATATTTCGTTTTCTGGCTGTAGGCCGCCGACGGCCAGTCCTTGCCGCCCCACAGTGACGGGCAGAACTCGACCCGCTTGCCAACCACCGGCTTGTGCGCGGGGTCGACAATCGGCTTACCGCTCTCGGGCTCAATGCCTTTCCAGACATCCGTGTAAACGTAGGGCCAGCCGGCTACGTAGCTGATCTTGTCCGGCTTGCGCTCCAGGATCCAGAAGATCGCGTTGCGTCCCGGATGGATCAGACTCTTGATAGATCGGCCATCCCTTTGCAGGTCGACCAGCATCGGCGCCTCGACCTCGTCCCAGTCCCAGGAGTCGTTCTGATGGTACTGGAAATGTGCCTTGATCTTGCCAGTCTCAGGATCGAGGCCGAGCACGGAGGTCGTATAGAGATTGTCACCGGGATGAGCGTCCCCGGGCCACGGCGCAGCATTACCAACACCCCAATAAATGGTCTTGGTGTCCTTGTCGTAGTTGCCGGTCATCCAGGCAGATCCACCGCCTGTCTTCCAATCGTCGCCCGTCCAAGTATCATGACCGGGTTCGCCGAGCCCAGGGATAGTGAAGGTCCGCCACAGCTCCTTACCGCTATTGGCGTCGTAAGCGGCGATATAGCCGCGGACGCCGAATTCACCGCCGGATCCGCCGACGATGACCTTGCCGTCGACAACCAGCGGCATCAGGGTCAAATACTGCCCCTTCTTGTAGTCCTGGACCTTGGTGTCCCAGACCACCTTGCCGGTCTTCGCATCGAGCGCGACCAGGTGATCGTCCGTCGTGGCGAGATAGAGCTTGTCCTGCCACAGGCCGACGCCGCGGTTGGTCGGATGCAACTGGAACAAATCTTCCGGAAGTTGCCGCTTATGGCGCCAATATTCTTCGCCGGTCTTGGCATCAAGCGCGATCACCTGGCCCATCGGCGTCGTGACAAACATCACGCCGTTGTTGACGATCGGCGGAGCCTCATGGCCTTCGATGACGCCGGTGGAGAAGGTCCATACCGGCGTCAGGCTCTTCACGTTCTGCGTGTTGATCTGCTCGAGCGGGCTGTAGCCCTGCCCATCATAAGTCCGCCGATACAGCATCCAGTTGCCGGGTTCGGGATTTTCAAGGCGGGCTTGCGTCACCGGACTGTAATTTTCGATCGGACCGGCGACAGCAGCGGTTGAGATAAGGGTTGTGAACGCAACACAACCCCACAATAGCCATTGCTTTCTGGTCATGGACGCGATCTCCCTGTGCTCTTGTCTTCCATCCCTACAGTGGGTGGTGCGATTATCTGGGGCACCGGAATCGAATGCGACCGCGCCCCATCACCCTGGCTGTTGAGCACCTATCTTTCCAACGAAGGTTGCAGCTATGGTGAGCGAGCCGTCGGCTATCGCCAACGGCAGTGCGGGCAAACGCCGGGGCGCAGGCCCGAACACGACTTGGGCGCGTTCCCGGGGATCGAACTCTGAGTTGTGACAAAAACATTTAAGAACGTCTTTGTCGCCCGTCTCGGACTTCAGCCAGCCCGTGACAGAACATCCCGCGTGAGTACAGATCGCCGAATAGGCAACGATGCCTTCAGCAGAGCGTGATCGGGTCTCCTCATCCATTTCGGCGAGATCAAGCCTCATGACGAGAATCTCGTTCAGGCGCGAGCCGTTGCGGATTACCGAAGTCTTGGGGTCCTTTGGCCAGGCGTGCAGCGGAGGGTCACCGAGCTTCAAATCATCGATCTTGATGACATCGCCGGCACGCTCGCCTTCGGAGACAACAAGGAGATCCCCTTTCTCCGGCCGGTCGCTGCTGCCGGGCTGATCTTCCTGCGCCACAGCGAACCTATTCGCCGCCAAGCACGCTCCGGTGGCGAGCGTCGTCAAGAGAAGCGAGCGTCGCGCTTGGTTCGGACACCGCATTGTCTTCTCCAGCTCCGCCTGAATTTCAGCCGCGCGCAACCTCCGCGCCCAACGGCAAAACGCTTGAACCAGCACGTGAGTGGACGCGGTCACATGCAGCCTTGCTAGCCTCTACGAGGCTCAGCGCGGCCTTTCACCGCTGCCAGCCGCTCCCGGCGAGGTGCCGGTGGCTGAGCCCGTTGTCGGTGGAGCAGTGTCAGTCTTCCCGGGAGCGTGGGGGGAAGCGCCCGGCTTTTCCTGCTCGCCGACATAGCCTGACTCGCCGGACTGTCGGGTCTTGGCACCCTTGTCGGCCTCCTCTTGCATCTGCGGGTTGGGTGCCGTCTGCTGCTGCGCCAGCGCCGGCAGGGCGATCATGGTTCCGCTCGCGACAAGCATCGCAACGATTGTGGTTCGCATGGAAGGTCCTCCCCATCGTAGCGTCACTTTGTACGAATACGAACGCGCCGGTTCGCGAAGGTTCCTAGTTCAACCTCATATTTTCAAGACAAGGGATGCGGCGCAGCCGCGCAGCTGTGAAATGCGGGACATGGAAGCAAACTCGCCGACTCGGCTTAATGTGATCCCAGCGCGTCGGAGACCTTAAGCCATTTGGCCGCGCCACTGTTTCGTTCCTCTCGCCGGGAGCGCCTGACGTCCTGCGCGACGCCAATTCACCGTTGAGCTGTTGCCACGGCGCGCCGACCCATCGCGGACGCCAGCGTCCTCTCTTCGAGCCAAGCAATGGCGCAACCGGATCATCGGTGCCATGGAGGCTCTGCGAATACGGAACGCATTGCGAGCGTCGCCGCCGCCGACGGAGATGGCCCGGCGGCCGCGTTCAGATCAACCGAAGATGGCACAGAGGCTTGGGCGCAGCGGGCGCACGGGTGCACCAATTGCTGTAGCCGGAATCGTAGGTTCCTACGTTCTTAAATGAAAGACAGCTTGTACATCAATGGGAGTTGACTGACCCTCTCTTGCAGCACTACTTCTTGTTTGTATTCGGCTGTTCGAAGCGGCAGTAAATCAATGAACAGTGCGACAATGGTTGTTGCAGCTAGTTCTACCCCTAGTCAGCCCGCAAATTGTAGCTTCAGAACTTGCGGAAGGAAGTATTTTGACGAAGAAAATTAGCGCGCAACCCGGAGTCGCTGGTTGTCGGCGCGAAACAGAGACGAAAACCTCGGTTAGATCGCCACCTCCACTGAATGTCGGTATCGGTGCTTGCGCCTCCACGATTGGACCTGCGGCGATGTCATCGGTCGCGGGGCAGGGAGGAAAGGGCGGTCTTCTGTTTAGTCGTTGGTGGGATGACACTGTCTCTGATCGGTTCTAATTGGATATCGGTTGTTGGAGCTAGCTCAAACTTGCCCATGATGGATTGGAGCGAGAGTTCAATTTTTTCAATTAGTTAGAGGGCGGTATGTGCACGATGTGTGCACCGAGACATAAAAGAAAATCTAAAGACCGCCAACGAGAGCAGGCGTTCTAAACGCTCATTAGTGTCGGCGTGGGCTGTGAATGCCTCCGAGAGTGTTTGATCATGTTCCAAGGCGGACGAGATTAATCCGACTCCCAGTCGGAGGAATGAGCGCGTATCGAACGGCCGCTCTTGGGCGCAAAGCGGACATTCGTGGATCATTGCGCTTCCACATCGTTCGGCGTCATTATCCGTCCCCTGATAGAGTTTCGGGAATGACGCCCGCAGCGTATCCAGTGAGGACAGATATGACAGTTTCGACGGAACGCGCAGTCCTGGCCGGCGGCTGCTTCTGGGGTGTGCAGGATCTGCTACGCCGCTATCCCGGCGTGATTTCAACCAGGGTCGGCTACACGGGCGGCGAGGTGCCAAACGCGACCTATCGCAACCACGGCAATCACGCTGAGGCCATTGAGGTTACCTTCGATCCGCAGACCATCAGCTATCGCAGGGTGCTGGAGTTCTTTTTCCAGATCCATGATCCCTCGACGCTGAACCGCCAGGGCAACGACCTGGGCACCAGCTACCGGTCGGCCATCTTCTATACCAGCGACGCGCAGAAGCAGATCGCGGAAGACACCATCGCCGATGTCGATGCTTCCGGCCTTTGGCCGGGCAAGGTTGTCACCGAGGTGGCCCCTGCCGGACCGTTCTGGGAGGCCGAGCCCGAGCATCAAGATTATCTGGAGAAATATCCTGACGGCTACACCTGTCACTTCATTCGGCCAGAATGGACGTTGCCGCATCGGGCGGAGAAGGCTGCAACAGGCGCGAGCGGAGTTTCGGCCGCATGACAAAGGCCTCCGATTTGCTGGTGGCCGCTCTTGAGAACGAGGGCGTTCGGTACATCTTCGCCATTCCTGGCGAGGAGAATCTCGACGTGCTGGAATCGCTGCGCCGCTCGAAGATCAAGCTGGTGCTGACGCGGCACGAACAAGCTGCCGGCTTCATGGCGGCCACCTGCGGGCGTCTCACCGGGCGCGCGGGCGTCTGCCTGACGACGCTGGGTCCCGGTGCGCTCAATTTGACGACGGCTGCGGCCTACGCGCATTTGGGCGCGATGCCGATGGTCATGATCACAGGACAGAAGGCGATCCGGAGCAGCCGCCAGGCGCGCTTCCAAATCGTGGACATCGTCGCGACCATGCGGCCGCTTACCAAGATGGCGACGCAGATCGTCTCCGCGCAGAGTATTCCGACCCTGGTTCGCGACGCGTTCCGGGTCGCGCAGCAAGAGCGGCCGGGCCCCGTGCATCTCGAACTGCCCGAGGATATCGCGGCCGACGAAGCCGCGCCCGACATCATTCCCCCGCATGTCATCGAGCTTCCGGTCGCGCCTACGGCCGCCATCGATCGCGCCGCAGCGATGATCATGGGCGCCAGCAGGCCGCTCGTCATGCTCGGCGCCGCAGCGAGCCGCCCGCATCTCGCCGAGCCGCTGTCGGCGTTCGTGCGACGATGCGGAATTCCGTTCTTCAACACCCAGATGGGGAAGGGCGCGGTCAATGCCGGCTCCAATCTCTATATGGGCACGGCCGCGCTGTCGGAGCGGGATTGGGTTCACGAGGCCGTCGACCAGGCCGACCTGATTATTTCGATCGGCCACGACACCGTCGAGAAGCCGCCCTTCCTGATGGGCCATGGCGGACCGCAGGTTATCCATGTCGGCGCCACGCCGCCGACGGTGGAACAGGTATACTTCCCGCAGGCGGAGATCGTCGGCGACGTCGGCGCGAGCCTCACGAGCCTGGCCGATCGCCTCGAAGGCAAGCTCCCCAATGGTCAGGCATTGCTGGGTTTGCGGGAAGGGATCCTTACCCGCCTCGCCGAGCGGGCGACGGAGGATCGGTTTCCTTTGACGCCGCAGCGCATCGTGCATGACGTCCGCCAGGTCATCCCGCCGGACGGCATCGTGGCCCTCGACAACGGCATGTACAAGATCTGGTTCGCCCGCAACTATCGCACCAGCGTCGCCAACACGCTGTTGCTCGACAACGCGCTTGCGACCATGGGGGCGGGTCTTCCTTCGGCGATCGCAGCGTCACTGATTTATCCGGACCGGCGCGTGCTCGCCGTCTGTGGCGATGGCGGCTTTATGATGAATTCGCAGGAGCTTGAGACGGCCGTGCGGTTCAAGTTGAATCTCGTCGTACTCGTGCTCGAGGATCGTGCCTACGGTATGATCCGATGGAAACAGGAAGCCGACGGATTTTCCGACTTCGGCCTCGACTTCGGCAATCCCGATTTCGTGGCCTATGCCAAGTCATATGGCGCCAAGGGCTCCCGCGTAAGCAAAGTCTCGGAGCTCTCGACGATGCTGGAAGCTGCTTTCAGCGAAGGCGGCGTGCATCTCGTCGTAGTGCCCGTCGATTACACCGAGAACATGCGCGTACTTGTCAACGAGTTACCCCCGCTAGTCGAGGCCAAGTGAAAAGCCCCCGCGTCGGTCTCGTGCGCGAAAGTTCACTCGCGCGCTTGTTGAAAATGCCGGTCGCCTAGCCACATTCAAACAGCGCGAGGACATCGACATCTTCAAGCCGCCAGACCTGGGTCCCGAGCGTCTGATACCAGACCGCCTCATCGCTCATGATGGCGGTCTCTTCCTGAATGTTGGCGCGTATAGTTGGTAGCAGTTGCGCCATTGATGCTTGGCCTGTGTGTACCGAAAACCTCATGCGAGTTGATGAGGTGACGAATCACCTAAGCTGGCGGAATGATCGGGCTTCTGTATTTCGTCCTGGCCGTCTTGGCCTCGCCATCAAGTCGAAGGTGAGGCTTGAGGCTGAGAACGCGGTGCTTCGACATCAGTTGATTGTTTTGCGGCGCAGGCTACCCGGCCGTGTCCAATTCGCGAACAGCGATCGCCGGTTCTTGATCCGGCTGTATCGCTGGTTCCCGGCTATCCTTCAGGTTCTTACCATCATCCGGCCCGAGACGGTCATCTGCTGGCACCGGTCTGGCTTTCGTTACTATTGGCGTTGGAAGTCACGATCTTTGGGAGGCCGGCCGCAGATCGCGGTGGGGCTGCGCGTTGATCCGGCAGATGAGCGTCGAGAACCCACTTTGGGGCGCGCCGCGCATCTATGGCGAACTTCTCAAGCTCGGGTTCGAGGTCGCTCAATCGACATCAGAACGCATCGGTCATTAAGGGCAGAAATCGAGCTGCGCATTGCGATTTCGAGCCCTCTCAAGGCCAAGATAGGGGTTCGATCCCCTACGGAGCGCCACCCGCATCTGTCGTGACTGGCGAACTTGGTCGTGAATTCGACTTTGCCGTTTGTCGGCCGAGTTCTGGCGGAGATATCGCGCAATCCAGACAGAAAGCGCGCCTAGATCGGTACAAGCGGTGTGCGGTGGCTCCGCGCGCCAGGCTGCAGCATGTCGTTGAGCGCCAGAACCTCCGCAAGGCGGTCGATCCCGGCACGGATCTGGTCTTCAGTGAGTGACGCGTAGCCGAGCAGAAGCCAGTTCGTCTCGAAGTGGTCCCCGTCGTATTCGTGGCCGCCGCCTGATTGCACGGTATAAACCCCGATATTGCGGGTACGGGCGACGGCCTTTATGCTGTGAGCCGGTACCAGTGAGGCCGGTAGGCGCCAAGCCACGTGTGTGCCAGCATCCGTGCCCATCAAATCGACATCGCCGAACCGTTCGCGCATCCGCGCGATCAGCGCATTGCGTCGCGCATAGTAATGCTGCTGGCAACGCCGCAGATGCCGCACGAACCCGCCGCCTTGCATGAAGCGCGCCAGGGCGGCCTGTTCCAGCCAGACCTGACCGTTGTCGAGCAGCGCCTTGGCGGTCGCGGCAGCGTGGACGAGATGTTCCGGAAATATCGCAAAGCCCGTGCGCAACCCGGCGCCGAGCGACTTCGAGAACGTACCGAGATAGATCACGTGATCCGGTGCGAGGGCCTTTGTTGCCGGGAGCGGAGCGCCGTCGTAGCGGAACTCGCTGTCGTAATCGTCCTCGATCACATGAGCACCGGTCTGCTGCGCCCAGCGAGCGATTGCGCGTCGACGCTCCAGCGACAGAGTCGCGCCCATTGGAAACTGGTGTGACGGCGTCAGGTAAGCGAGCTTTGCATTGGATGCAGCCACCTTTTGTGCATCTATGCCCGCGTGATCGATCGCGATCGGTAGCAGCCGCATGCGATAGCTTTCGAACAGATAGGCCGCGCCCTGATTGCACGGGTTCTCGACGGCGATCTCGTCGTCGGGAGACGCCAAAAGGCGCAACACCAAATTGAGCGCGAGCTGTGCGCCGGCGACGATCACGACCTGTTCGGGGCGCACGCGAATCCCGCGTGTCGCTCCGACGTGCTCGGCGATCTCGATGCGTAGAGGCATCAGTCCGCATGGATCGCCGTATTCGGTCAGGTTGTGTCCGGCCGCGGCGAGCGACTGCATCACCAGGCGCCGCCAGGTCTTCAGGGGAAAGGCGCGTGGGTCCGTTCGCTGGGTCCAGAAATCGATCGGAATATTCGAATTGTTGAGGATCGCGTGCTGCCGTCCGATGAAGACGGGAGCGGTGCGGGCGTCGGAACCTTCGGAGGAGAGATCGCTGGTCTTCTCCGCCGAGACCGAGCGATCCGGCAGGACATCGGTGACGAAAGTGCCGACCATCGGCTTGGCGACGAGGTAACCTTCGTTGATCAGGCGCTCGTAGCCGAAGATCACGGAGTTACGCGAGACCTTGAGCTGAGTGGCGAGCAGTCTCGACGACGGCACGGATGCGCCAGCGCGGAGCGTACCAGCCACGATCTGCTCGCGGATCCGCTGATAGATCTGTTCCTGCAAGCTCTCCGCGCCGTTGCGGTCGAGCGTGATCAGCACCTTAGTCCCCATTCATTGCGCCCGGCACAGCAAAGACCATAATCGGCCTTGCAGCAAGTTCAAGTTAGGCAGCGCAGGTCCAGTTCGTGATGATCTTCTGGGACCACCCGCCGCCAGTCGTTGACTTCAAAGGCCACCGGCATTCATCGTTGGAAAAACCAACTACATGTGAGCCTGCAATGCCGATGAACCAGCAGTTTTTGAACGAGGGTCAGACGATTTTTCCTGCGGCGCTGCTCGACGCAGCGGCTGCGGCACTCGATGCCGCCAAACGAAAGGGCGTTCGCCTTGCCGCCGCTGAAACGGTCACTGCGGGTCTCGTCAGCTCCTGTCTGACGTCGGTCTCGGGCGCGTCGCAAATATTCGATCGGGGCTATGTCCTGTATCACGAGACTGCGAAGGCGACCGGCCTTGGGGTCGCGGAGGAGGTTTCGGCTCAGCACGGCGCTGTAAGCGCCGAGGTGACGCAGGGACTGGCCGAAGGCCTGTTGTCAAACTCTGGCGCGGCCGTCACTGTTGCCATCACCGGTTACGCGGGCCCTGGCGGAGGCAACGCGAGGAATCCGGTGGGTACAATCTACATCGCAGCGGCCCGCAAGGATGCGCCGATCATGGCGGAACGCCACGTATTTTCAGGAAGCCGTGACAACGTGCGGCTGTCGGCGGTCGCCGCCGCCATTTGCCTGCTCCAAAAGCAAATCGAGGCGTGAACCGCATCCCGCTGGTCCTGCTGACGGGCTTTCTCGGCTCGGGCAAGACGACGATGCTGAATGCGCTGATCGCGAGCGAGGACTTCCGCGACACTGCGGTCGTGATCAACGAGGTCGGTGATGTCGGTCTCGACCATCTGCTGGTGGAGCAGGGCGCGGATACGGTCATGGTGCTCGAGGGCGGCTGCCTGTGCTGTCGCGCCAAGGGCAGGCTGGCGCCGACGCTGGAAGGCCTGCTACGGCGCAGCCGTGATGGGAGCCTCCCACCGTTCAAACGCATCGTCGTCGAGACCAGCGGGCTGTCGGATCCAGCAGCCGTGCTGGAGGGTTTGATTTCGGATGCCTTCTTCAACCATCGTATCTCGCTGGCCGGAATCGTCACCGTCGTTGACGGCCGTGCGTTTCTGCCTACGGTCGACAAGCACATCGAAGCGCGGATGCAGGTGGCGCTGGCGGACCGGCTATTGATTTCGAAGGCAGATATCGCGGATACCGACGATGTGACCGCCGTCCTGCAGGCGCTGACCTCAATCAATCCGCATGCAAGACAGTCGGTGATACACCCGCAGACAGTAACGATGGACATGTTCTGGCCGAATTCGCTGGATCTGCCGCGGTCGCTGATGAAGCCGTTGCGCCTGATGTGTTCGGCCGAGCCTGCGCCACTCGCGACTGCCTCGCTCGCGTTCGACGGCGCGATTGCGCCCGACGTGCTGGAGGCTTGGCTCGATCACACGATTGGTCTGTTGGGGTCGATGTTGTTGCGCATGAAGGCGATGCTGGATATCGAAGGCGCGCCCGGTCCGACGGTTCTGCACGTCGTGCAGGGATTGCTGCACCAGCCGACCGATCTTGAGGAATGGCCGGTCTTGGAGCAACGCAACAGGATCGTGCTGATCGGACGTGACGTCGAGGAGCAGATTCTCGTCGATGCCCTGGCGCGACTACAAGTGACGGTCAGGCAAACAGCGAGGATACCGAGCGTTCTTCACTGATCCGGAGTATCGCCTCGCCGATCAGCGGGGCGACCGAGACGTGGCGAAGCTTCGGGCGGTGTCGATTCGTTTCCTCGATGCTGTCTGTCACCGTCAACGACGTGAGACGCGAAGCCTCGATTCTATCCAGCGCGGCGCCAGACAGCACGCCGTGAGACGCATAGGCGCAGACGTTAGTCGCGCCGCGATCGAGCAGCGCATCGGCCGCATTGCACAGCGTGCCGCCGGAATCGACGATGTCGTCGATCAGGATGCAGGCCTTTCCTTCGACCTCGCCGATCACATTCATCACTTCGGAAACGCCGGCCTGTGGCCGGCGTTTGTCGATGATGGCGAGGGGGGCGCCAATCCGTTGCGCGAGCAGCCGGGCGCGCACGACGCCGCCGATGTCGGGTGAGACCACCACGGTATTGCCGGGGACGAAACGGTCGGCGATATCTCGCGCAAACAGAGGTGCGCCGAACAGATTGTCGGTCGGAATATCGAAGAAACCCTGAATCTGGCCGGCATGAAGATCAAGCGTCAGGATTCGATTGGCGCCAGCGATGGTGAGCAGATTCGCGATGAGTTTGGCCGAAATCGGGGTCCGCGGGCCGCTCTTCCGATCCTGCCTGGCATATCCGAAATACGGAATTACCGCGGTGATACGCCGCGCCGATCCGCGGCGCAATGCGTCGATGCAGATTAGCAGTTCCATCAGGTGATCGTTCGTCGGCGACGCGGTCGGCTGGACGACGAAAACGTCGGCGCCACGAACGTTCTCAAGCACCTCGACATAGATCTCAGCATCGGCGAAGCGCCGCACATCGGCCTTGACGGGAGATAGTTTGAGATAGTCGCAGATCCTAGTAGCAAGGGTTCGGTTGGCGTTGCAGGCGAGGATCATCATGAGATGTTGTCGTCTCCCGATCACCTTCACCCTATGTGTTCGAGACCGGCGATCTCAGCGCCAGTGGCTCCTCAACTCATGGAGCCAGCCTGCGCCCTGGTACCAAAAACAAGTCATGCGGCGGACCTTGGGGTCGGCGAGGCGGCGGCCTAGCGTCCTCCGACACGTCATCGAGAGGACCACATGGCAAAAATGTTGAAGGGCGAGATGGGCATCGTGCCCGCGCTCGACATCGATTCCCACGACCAACTCGAGCAGGTGGTGCGCGAAACCTCGAATCGCGAGGGTGTCGCCGGCTACAAGCTCGGCCTGACCTCCGTGATGCGTTTTGGACTGAAGGAATCGATGCGCCGGCTGCGCGATCTCACCGGTCTGCCGATCCTCTACGACCATCAAAAGGCCGGTCCGGACATGCCGGACATGGCGACCAAGTACACCGCGATGTGCAAGGACGCCGATGTCGACGGGTTGATTCTGTTTCCCGTTGCCGGGCCGACCGCGGTCGATGGCTTCGTCGGCGCAGCGATCCGCGCAGGCATCGTGCCGGTGGTCGGCGGTGAAATCCCGGTGCCGGACTATGGCGTATCCGGCGGCGGCTACATGCTGGACGACGCGCTCGATCGCATCCTGGCGCGTGCTGTGACCAACAAGGCGAACCATTTTGTGTTGCCGGCGCACGACGTCATCAAGATCAAGCGCTGGTCGGAGTGGATCGCTGCGAACGTCCAGTCGCCCGTCGTGCTGCTGACCGGCTTCGGTGCGCTCGGTGGCAGCATCGAGACCTCTTTCGCAGCCGCGGCGGCTTGCCCGCGGCGTTTCGCCATCGTCGGCCGTCTGATCACCGGCGCCAAGGCGCCGGGCGACGCAGCTGCACGGATGTTCGAGCAGATGCAGGCCACGAAGGCGCTGGCCTGAAAATGACGATTGCACTCCCGCCAGTTCGGCTGACGCCATTCATCGGCGGCATTTTCCAGGAGCCCGGCGAGCGCGAAGAGGCGATCCTGGATCCAGCGACAGGCGAACTCGTCGCCCGCGTCGCCCCGGCAAGTTCAGGGCAGGTCGTCGAGGCGATCGCTGCAGCCCGCCGCGCGTTCGATGAAGGCGGCTGGCCGCGGATGCCGGTGTTCGAGCGTGGGCAAATGTTGCGCGCGATCGCCGACCACATCATGGCGAGAGCCCAGGATTTTGCACTGCTGGAAGCCGTGAACGGCGGCAAGCCGATCTCCGGAGCCCGGCGCGAGGTCGCCGGCGCGGCGCGCGTGTTCAGTTACTACGCCGGTGCGATGGACAAGTTCTTCGGTGACACCATCCCAGTCGCCGACAATTTGCTGAACTTCACTCTGCGCGAACCGCTCGGTGTCGTCGCGCAGATCACGCCATGGAACTTTCCGTTACTGGCGGCGGCATGGAAGCTGGCGCCTGCTCTCGCCGCGGGCTGCGCCTGCCTGCTGAAGCCGTCGCCGCTGACGCCACTATCGACACTGCTGCTGGCGGAGGTCATCGCCGATTGCGGCGTGCCGCCCGGCGTCGTCAACATTCTCCCCGGCGGCGCAGAAATCGGGCAGTTGCTCGCTGAATATGACGCCATCGACGGCATTTCCTTCACCGGATCGACGGCCGTCGGCACCGCCGTGATGCGAGCAGCTGCCGGCACCATCAAGAGCGTTGCGCTGGAGCTCGGCGGCAAGAACGCATGCATTGTGTTTGCCGACGCGGATATCGGAAAGGCCGCCAAGAGTGCGATCGGCGCCGTGTTTGGCAATGCCGGCCAGTCCTGTTCAGCCCGCTCCCGTTTGCTCATCCAGCGGTCGGCCGTTGAAGCGTTCACAGAGGCGCTGGTCGAGGAGGTCGCAGGCCTGAAGCTCGGTTCGCCGCTCGATGCCGCGACCACGCTGGGACCTTTGATCTCCGCGGCTCATTGGGACCGTGTCAACCAGAGCGTCCGCAAGGCGGAGCAGGATGGTGCCCGGCTGGTGACCGGTGGTCACCGGCCCGCTGGTCTGCCGAACGGCAATTTCTACCTTCCCACGATCTTCGCGGACGTCGCGCCGGAACTCGGGCTCTATCGCGACGAGGTCTTCGGTCCGGTCTGCAGCATCACACCATTCGACACCGAAGCCGACGCGATTGGCATGGCAAATGCTTCCGCCTATGGCCTGAACGGTTCGGTCTGGTCGCGTGACATCGGTCAGGCCCTGCGCGTCGCGAAGGCCGTACGGACCGGAATGATTGCCGTCAATGGATTGCCGAGTGCCAGCTCCACCAGCGTATTCGCGCCGTTCGGCGGCTACAAGCGCTCCGGACTCGGCCGCGAACTGGGGATGAATGCGCTGTCGTTCTACACCGAGACGAAGACCGTTACCGTGGACCTGACATGACGGGACAATCTGTCGCACAGGACCAGTCCGGTGGACCCATGGATTGAACGGCACTTGGTACTTCGCCCCGGTTTCGGCCCTGTTAGCCTTTCCCTTGAAACAAAGGACGTTTCTGAATGCTGTCTGCGATTGTCGGGGGCACCTTGATCGATGGACTCGGAGGCGATCCGGTCAAGTCCAGCGTCGTGGTGATCGAGAGCGGGAGAATAATCGCTGCGGGCTCCGAGGCAAATATAGCAATTCCTTCCGGCGCACTGCGGCTGGACGCATCAGGACGCACTATTCTTCCCGGCTTCATTGACTGTCACGTGCACGGCACTTATCGGGCACGCGATATGCGCCAGCATCTGCTAAACACGCCGACCTACAACGTCCTGCGCTCGATCGACATCCTTCGCGAGACGTTGGCCTGCGGAATCACGACGGCCCGTGACATGGGCGGAGCCGATGCCGGGTTCCGCGCCGCGATTGAAGAAGGGCTGATCGATGGTCCTCGGCTGCTGATCTCGCTCGGCATGATCTCGCAAACCGGTGGTCACGGCGACTATTGGGTGCCGGCGGACATGCGCATCAAGAAGCGAGCCTGGCTACCCGATACGGTTGCCGACGGCGTCGAGGACATCCGCCGCCTGGTTCGCGAACTGCTGATGCGCGGCGCGGACTTCATCAAGATCTGCGCGACCGGAGGCATCACCTCGGTCACCGATAGCTGGGACGAGCCGCAGTTCACCATCGACGAAATCCGCACGGCCGTCGAGGAGGCTGCCGCCAAGCGGCGACGCGTTGCGGTGCATGCCGAAGGCATAGATGGCATCCGAAACGCGGTGAAGGCCGGCATCCATACCCTCGAACACGGCTGGTTTCTCGACGAGGAAGCTGCCGACGAGATGATCAAGATGAACACCTGGTGGGTGCCGACCCTCGCGCTGGTGCCGCTATCGGTAAAGAAGCGGGCCGACGACAAGTCCTGGGCCGGGCACCAGATGGGTCAGGAAGACGTCAAGGACAAGCAGATCTACAACCTGATGCAGGATCAGATTCCGATCTGGAAGGAAGCGGTCCGGCGCGGCGTCAAGGTGGCCATGGGCACCGATCAGTCGCATCGCCTTCTGGTCGGCGAGAATATGGTCGAGCTGAAGTTCATGGTGGAATGGCTCGGCATGACGCCGATGGAAGTGATCGTCGCATCCACCAGCAAGGCCGCGGAATGCATCGAACGGCCCGAGCTTGGAGCGCTTGCGCCCGGCAAGGTGGCCGACGTCCTGGTGGTCGACGGCGATCCGCTCGCGGACATTGGCGTAATGGCAGATCGCTCGCGGCTGCACCTCGTCATGAAGGCCGGAAAGGCTTTTACCAACAAGCTTTCTTCCTGATCAAAGGATCAATCCGATGAAACTGAATCGCTTTATGATCCGGCCGCTTGTCGAGCAGGCTCTGCGCGAAGAACTTGGGCCCGGCGACACTACCGGCGGCTTCCTGGTCGGGGAGGATCCGGTCCAGGCCGCGCAGATCTACGCCAAAGGCCACGGTATCGTTTGCGGCCTGCTGCTGGCCGACGAGACGATCAAGCAGATCGATCCCGATGCGCGGGTCGAACACGCCGTCCAGGACGGTGACAGCGTGAGCCCAGGCACCGTGCTCATGCGCGTCCAGGCACGCGCCTCAACGTTCTTCATCATCGAGCGCAATTCTCTCGACTGGCTGCAGCAGATGTCGGGCATCGCGACCAAGACCCGCCGCTATTTCGATCTGGTCAAGCACACCAAGGTCCGGCTGACCGATACGCGCAAGGGCTGGCCGGGACTTCGGATGATCATGAAGTACGCCGTACGCGTCGGGGGTGCTCACAACCACATCTTCAGCCTGGCCAACTGCATCCTGGTCAAGGACAATCACATCAAGATCGCCGGCTCGATCACCAATGCGATCGAGACGCTGCGGGCGACCGCTCAGCACACGTTCAAGATCGAAGTCGAATGTGAAACTCTGGAGATGGTCGAGGAAGCACTGTCGTGCGGCGTCGAGATCATCATGTTCGACAACATGGACATCGGCGAAATGCGCGACGGGCTGAAGCTCGTCAACGGCCGCGCCATGACTGAAGCATCGGGCGGCATCAACGAACAGACCATCGTCCCCATCGCCGAGACCGGCGTCGATATCATCTCGGTCGGCGATCTGACCCACTCGATTCGAGCGCTCGATATCAGCCTCGACGTCAAGGACATCAAGCCGAGCGCCCATCGCGCGATTAAACGGATGAAAGAGGCTGTGGCCTGAGGAGGAGCAAACGACCCATCTCGACTTCCAGCCATTGAGCGACGTCATGATCGTCTCGGCAAGTGCAGGGGAAGTTCAACGAGACGGCGACGTGCGCGAAGCCTTTGCGCATGTCGAGAACTGGATTTTCGATCTCGACGACACGCTCTATGCGCGCTCGATTGGTCTGCACGAACAGCTCAGGCGGCGCGTGGTGGCGTTCATCGCCGACCACATGAAAATACATCTTGCTGCTGCGGAGGCGATGCATCTCGACTATTACGAGCGATTTGGCTCGACGCTGCAGGGAATGGTCGAACTGCACGGCGTGGCGCCGGACGAATTTCTCGATTTCGTGCACGACATCGATCTGTCGGCGCTGAGTCCGAATCTGCGCTTGATCGCAAGCATCACGGCACTGCCGGGCAAACGCGTGGTTTTCACGAACGCATCACGCGGCCACGCATTGGCTGCGCTCGCTGCGATCGGCCTATCCGACGTCTTTGACGTCGTGGCCAGCATCGAGGACAGCGGCTACGTCGGAAAGCCGCATCGGAGCGCCTTCGAAAATCTGTTTGTCAGGCACGGGATCGATCCAACGGCGTCCGCGATGTTCGAAGATCGCGCGGGGAATCTCGTCGCCCCTCGCGAGCTCGGCATGAAGACCGCGCTTGTCGTCGATCCGATCCTTCATGTCGATCGGTTAAACGGTGTGCAAGAGCCTGATCACGTCGACGTCGTCGTGACGAATCTCGCGGTGTTTCTCGATGAACTGCAATTCAAGCGTGAGTGCGGAAAGAACGGCGCGTAGCGCGCACGAGGCGTAGAAAATTGGTTTAATAAGTAAGCAGAGAATGTCTGATCTTTGCTCTCGCGTGTGAACAAAAGTGATGTAGCTTTATTTTCGGTCGATCGCGCGAGTAGTTACCGCGAGAGACAATACTCGAAGGGACTTCTCGATGAAGAGATCGGTGTTTGCGTTGTTGCTTTCTGCAGCCGGTGCGATGGCATTTTCCAGCGCGGCTCTGTCGGAAACGCCGGTCAATATCGGCATCGTGCAGGCGACATCGGGTGGGTCGGCCGCCCTGTACGGTCTAATGCAGAAGAACGGCGCGGAACTTGCGATCGACGAGATCAATACGTCGGGCAAGCTCGGTGACTACAAGCTCGTCGGGATTCATCAAGATGACGCCGGTGACCGTGGTCAGTCGGTGAATATCTTTCAGCGCCTGATCAATCAGGAAAAGGTCGCGGTGATCCTGGGGCCGACGCTGGCGACCTCCGCATTCGCTGCCGACCCGCTGGCGCAAAAGGCCGGCGTTCCCGTCATCGCGAGCTCGAACACCGCGCCTGGCATCACGGACATGGGTGACTACATCTTCCGCACCAGCCCGCCGGAATCGATGGTGTTCCCGGGCGTGCTGGCTTACGTGAAGAAAAAATACTCGCCGAAGACAGCCGCGCAGATCTACGGCATCGACGACACCCTGATGAAGTCGGCCTATGCGGTCCACAAGAAGGCGCTGGAGTCCGAAGACATTAAGATCGTCGCGACCGAGACGTTTCAGAAGGGCGACGTCGACTATTCGGCTCAGCTCACCAAGATCAAGGCAGCCAACCCCGACATTCTGGTAATTGGCGGCCTCGCCGAGGAAACCGCGAACATCGTCCGCCAGGCCCGACAGCTCGGTATTCCGCCGTCAACGGTCATTCTCGGTGCCAACGCGGCGATCTCCAACAAGCTCGCCGAGCTTGCCGGTGCCGCGGCGGACGGTTTCACCGTCGGCTCAGGCTGGTTCATTCAGTACGACAGCCCCAAGAACAAGGCGTTCGTCGAGGCCTATCGCAAGAGGTACAGCTCCGAGCCCGACAACTTCGCAGCTCAGGCCTATACATCGGTCTACGTCGTTGCCGATGCGGTCAAGCGCGCTGGCGGGGTGTCGGACCTCAAGAAGCTGCGCGACGCCATCGCGGCGACCAAAGACCTGGAAGCGAACAACGGCAGCTTCTCGTTCGATGCGCACCGCGAGCCGGCAGTGACGCCGAAGGTCTTGGTTATGAAAGGCGGCAAGTTCATCTTGGCCGCCGACTGATCCGTAGGGATCTGCGATGTCGACCTTCTTGCAGCAGCTCGTCAATGGCATCTCGCTCGGATCAACCTATGCCGTGTTCGCGATGGGATGCACGCTGATCTTCGGCGTGTTGAACATCGTCAATATGGCGCAAGGTGCGTTCTTCATGGGCGGGGCGTATTTTGGTCTCGAAGCTGCGCGGCTGGGGTTGCCGGCGCCGCTGGCGCTCGCGGTGGCGCTAGCCGGTGGTGGTTTGCTCGGGATGCTGAGCGAACTGGTGATCTTCCGCACGTTGCGGGCACGCGGCGGGCATCGCTGGATGGGATTGGTGGCCAGTCTCGCCCTGGCGCGCATGATGGTCGGATTGGCGCAGGAGATTTTCGGCACCCAGGTTCAACGCTATCCGGCAAGCGATCTCATGCAGATCTCCTGGGAAATCGCGGACGTCAGGATCCAGTTGTTGCAGGTCGTGCTTCTGGTTGTTTCGCTGCTGCTGATGGCGTTGCTGGCCTTCGTATTGCAGCGAAGCTCGATCGGCCGGGCGATCAGAACCGTGGCGTTCAGTGAGGATGTCGCGCGCATCGTCGGCGTTCCAGTGGGCCGAACAATTCTGGCGACCTTCTTCCTGGCGGGTGCGCTGGCCGGTGCGGCGGGCATGCTGCTCGGCAATCTGTTCAACGTGGTTTCGCCGTTCATGGGCGAGCAGATGCTCGTGAAGGGGCTCACCGTCATCATTCTCGGCGGTCTCGGCAATGTGCCGGGTGCCGTCGCCGGCGGCTTCCTGCTGGGATTGATCGAGGTCTTCAGCGTCGCCTACGTGTCGTCGTCCTTTCGGGATGCGATCGGTTTCGGGTTGATCTTCGTCATCCTGCTGGTCAAGCCGAACGGATTGTTCTCCGGCTTTGAAGAGCGCCGCGCATGAGCGCCTGGATCAGCCAGTTTTTCGCGAGCTATTCGAACATCATCGATTTATGCCTGCTCAATTCGCTAGTCGGCTACGGCCTTTTCCTGGCGCTGAGCGCCAACATGTTCTCGCTGGCGACCGGTGGCTTTATGGCGTTGGGGGCTTATTGCAGCGTGTACTGCACGATGGAGCTCGGCTTTCCGTTCGCGCCGGCGGTCTTCGCGGGCGCGCTGCTGGCGGCCCTTGGGGCTGCAGCGATTGGAGCGCCGGTGCTCCGTTTGCGGGGCGACTACTTCATGCTCGCGACGTTCGCGTTCACCGAAGTGATTAGAGTGATCGCATTGAACTGGGATAGCGTCACCGGAGGCGCCATCGGCATCTTCAGCATTCCCCGTCACACCGAGACGTGGCACCTCGCGCTCGCCGTCGCCGTCGTCATCTACGTCGCTTACACCCTGCGACGTTCCTATTTCGGCCGCGCGATCGCCGCCATCAAGCAGGACGACGTGGTCGCCCAGTCAATGGGCGTCAATGTGTTCATGCATCGCCTGTCGCTGTTCATTGCCAGCGGATTCATCTGCGGCGCAGCGGGCGCGCTGGCCGCGCATCTCAACTATTTCATCGGGCCGGGCGATTTCGGACTGGTGCGCAGCGTCGATGCGCTGACCTATCCGATCCTGGGTGGCGTCAATGCACTCGCCGGTCCGCTGATCGGCGCGATCTTCACGACGCTGCTGCCGGAGGCGCTGCGCTTCTCGAATCAATTGCGCGAGATCCTGATGGGCGCGCTGGTCGTGGCGATCGTGCTCTATCTGCCGGGCGGTGCGATGTCGGTCTTCAAGCTGCGCTGGTTCGGAGTGCGGGCTGGTGAGACAAAGCTCGCGGCGGCTACCGAGCAGGCGCAGTCATGATCGGCGTCCAACTCGAAGTATGGAAAATCGCCAAGCGCTTCCAGGGCATCGTGGCGGTCGACAGCATTTCGTTCGTGGCCGCAGCCGGGCAGGTCACCGGCCTGATCGGACCGAACGGCTCCGGCAAGACCACCACAATGAACATGATCACCGGGCTATATCCGGCCGATGCGGGCCGGATTACGCTCGATGGTGTTCCGCTGACCGGCTCGCCGCCGCATCAGGTGGCCGCGCGCGGCGTGGCGCGCACGTTCCAAAACATCCGGCTGCTCGCCGACCAGTCGGTGCTCGCCAACGTGACGCTCGGAACGCATCTCGGTCATCGTCGGAGCATTCTGGCGGTGCTGGCGCGTCTGCCGGGCGTCGCTCGCGAGGAGAGGGAGGCGGAGGGGCGCTGCCGCTCGCTTCTCGACGAACTCCGTATTGGACATCTTGCCGAGGTGTTGGCCGGGAATCTTTCCTATGGCGACCGGCGTCGTGTCGAGATCGCTCGCGCCCTGGCAACACGACCGCGGCTGCTGCTGCTCGACGAGCCGGCGGCCGGAATGAATCATTCCGAGAAGGAGCAACTCGCCGATCTGATCCGGCAGATCAAGGCGTCCGGCATTACGGTTCTGCTGATCGAGCACGATATCGACCTCGTCTCCAAGGTAACCGACCACATCGTCTGCTTGAACTTCGGCCGTGAGATCGCTGAGGGTACGCCTGCGGAGATCCGGAACAGCCCGGCTGTCATCGAAGCTTATCTGGGGCGCGACGAGGCTGCTTGAGATCCGCAAGCTCAGTGCCGGCTATGGCCCGGTCGATGTGCTGGAAGGCATTTCGCTTTCCGTCCCTACGGGATCGTGCGTCTGCCTGATCGGTGCGAACGGCGCGGGCAAGACCACGACCTTATCGGCTATCTGTGGGCTGGTCGCAGCATCATCGGGTGACATCCTGCTCGAAGGGCAGTCGATCCGCCGCGCATCTGCCGACGTGATCGTCCGACGGGGCGTGAGTCTGGTGCCGGAAGGCCGCCGGGTGGTATCGAACATGAGCGTCGAGGACAATCTGCTGGTTGGCGCCTATACGCGACGCGACGACCAAGTCGGCGCCGATCTGGAGAGCGTGTATCGTCGTTTCGGCCGCCTGCGTGAGCGGCGCAAGCAATTCGCCGGCCAGATGTCCGGCGGTGAGCAGCAGATGTTGGCGATCGGCCGCGCGTTGATGGCGCGGCCGAAGCTGCTCTTGCTGGACGAGCCGTCGATGGGCCTCGCGCCGCAGATCGTCAACGACATCTTCCGCACCATTCGCGAGATCAACGCCGCCGGCACGACGGTGTTGCTGGTGGAGCAGAATGCGCGCAAGGCGCTCTCGATCGCCAGCTACGGCTACGTGCTCGAATCCGGCGGGATCAAATTGGAAGGTCAGGCGGGTGACTTGCTGAAGTCGCCACAGATCGTCGCCGCGTATCTCGGCAGTGCGTAGGACCGATCCATGAGTTGCTCGACCATCTCGTGCGACAATTTGACTGCCAAGGCCAGGTTCTGCTGCATTTTCGATCGGAGCTGCCGCAATTCGAAGCAATCGGGCTGCCGCGGTCGAAGCAAGCATACGAGCCGTGCCAAATCGCGCGGGGGCGATGGAACGCGTGTGATCACCCGTTGAGCACCGATCCCGGCAATCCCTCCTGTCTGTACCGAAAACCTGAGCTCGGGCGTAGTGGTGGTGAAGTCCGCCAAGGATGGCGTGTGATTTAATGCTTCCGGTTCGCTGAACCGGGCGAGCAACCGGCGCGTCTTTGTCCAACGACCGGCGCGTTCGGATGTCGTTGTAATAGCGTGCGTAGGATCGCAAAATCCGTCGTAGATGCGTCTCACCAAAGACGAGGATGTGATCTAAGCACTCGCGGCGGATCGATCCGCTCAACCGTTCGGCAACTCCATTCTGCCACGGCGAGGCCGGTGCAGTAGGCTTGTCGCGGATGCCCATGGAGCGCATTCGGCGCGACGACGCTGCCATAGATCCGGTCGAGATCCCGGATGAGGTAGCGCGGAGCCTGGTCCCAGGGAAATGCCTCCGTGAGTTGACGTGCAACCCATTCGGCCGTCGGATGTGCTGTGACGTTGATCCAAACGAGGGCTCTGCGATCGAGCCGGACGATGACGAGAGCATAGAGCGGTTCGAAACCGATCGTTGGAACGACGAACAAGTCCATGGCGGCAATGTCCGGCGCGTGGCTGCGCAAGAACGTCCGCCATCCCTGGCTGGGCGGCCCGCGTCGCCTGACCATGTACTTAGCGACGCTCGACTGCGCGACCTCAAACCCGAGCTTCAGCAGTTCGCCGTGGATGCGCGGCGCGCCCCAAAGCGGATTTTCGATGCTGATCCGCCGGATCAACACGCGCAGCTCGGTGTCGATCTGCGGTCGGCCTCCCGAAGATCGTGACTTCCAACGCCAGTAGCAGCGAAAACCAGTCCTGTGCCAACGCACGAGGGTCTCGGGCCGGACGATCGTGAGGACGGACGAGATTGATGGAAACCAACGATACAGCTGGACAAAGAACCAGCGATCATGGTTCGTGAGCCGGACGCGACCCTGCAGCCTCCGCCGCAAGACCATCAACTGATGTCGAAGCGCCGCGTTCTCAGCTTCAAGCTGCAACCTCGACCTGAACGGCGAGGTCACGACGGCCAGCACGAAATAGAGAAGCCCGATCATCCCGCCACCTTAGCCGAATCCGTCACATCATCAACTCGGACAAGGTTTTCGGTACACGCGGCGACCATCAAGGGCCGCCGCCAAACAGGCGAGCCCGATGATGTAAGGCATGTCACGTTTCTCACGCGGCGTCATCGCATCCTGTCTCAGGAGAGGGGCGCTAACTTTCGTGGGGGGAGCGCCGGGGCTGCGCTTTCATCTGCGGTCGATCATTGGGCTCAAGGCGGCTAATGAATCAACGCTCTTTCCGGGAAGAAAGAACGACCCGCCGAAGCGGGTCGTCCGGCGCTATCGCCTTTGTGCAGTGTAAAGCTCACGCTCCCTGCGCACGTCTTCGGCTCCGTAGGGTTTGGCCGACGGATCGAAACTCTTCCAACCCGACTTTCGCCAAGCGGAGCTGCGGTCGTGGAGATTCACAGCGGACTGATCGAGGATTGATTCCAGCCGTCCTCGATCGGCGTCAGCAACCCGCGCTGATACCAGCGTACCACCGCGACGAACGCCCTCGGCGTATAGCGGAGCCTCTTCCTCCGAGACCCCTGCTTGGGTCAAGGCGCCAACAACACCGCCAGTGGCAGCACCAGCAGCCGCGCCCGCCGCCGTGGAGACGAGCCACCCGGCAGCCACCACAGGTCCTAAACCCGGAATGGCGAGCAACCCGAGCCCCGTTAACAATCCAGCCGCAGCCCCAACTCCGGCACCGATCCCGGCGCCTTTACCGGCACCTTCGGCGCGATCATCCACGCCGTCGGCATCACGATCCACCTTTCTATCGGCGCTGTACCAGTTGTCCGAATTATTGGCGACAATGCTGATGTCAGAGTGAGGCACGCCTGCCGCCTCCAGGCCGGTAACGGCCCGTTGCGCATCGGCGTAGTTGTCATAAAGGCGTGAAATTGTAACGGTCATGTCGAGGTGCCCTCTTACTTAGCCGAGTTTACGTTGCCTTGAAAATCCAAGCTGACATCGGTCGGCGAGCCGCCTTTGTTGGCCTTGGCGCGCCACACGCCGTCGTCGTCCTTTTTCAGAGACGTGACATTCGAGTAGCCCGCCTGCTCGATCCTCGACTTTGCCTGGCTCTCGGTGAAGCTGTTGCGGCCAGCCACGGGGGCGCTCGAATTGTTTTGTCCCGAACTGTTAACAGCACTGTTGTTCGGGCCAGATTGGGCGGGGGGATTTTGCCCTATCGCCGGGCTCGCTGAGAGCACCGCAGTCGCCAACACTGCCAGTAAGGTACGCTTCATTTGTTATGATCCTCGTTGGAAGATGCAGAGGTCCAACAACTGAGCGCTGAATGATGTGTTCCTATTTTTCCCAGTCGACGCTGTCGCATCCGCGCACCGAGTCATGTCTCATAAAAGAGAGCCCCCGTTCCGTCGGGGGCTTCTGCATTGTCGCAACTGAAGGCCAAAGGACATCTATCCCCAACAGCCGGAGCCAACCTGCCATGCCGACCGGGAGTTCAATCACGTGCATTAAGGAAGGCGGAGTTCGACCGCCCCGGCGCCCGACGAATCAGGAGGGGTTGCGCTGGGGCGTCGCGTGCTCTCGGCTGACCCTTTCGGAGCACCCTAGTGATCAGCGGGAGAGAGCGCTTACCGAAACAAGGCACACTCGATGCCGCGCGTCTGTGCACTTGTGACCAAATGGCTAAGAAAAAAAATGACCGTGCAGAGTGGCGCGATCATTTAGCTGGTTAGGTCGGGCTGCGTTCACCTTGCTCTACGACGAGCTCTCGGCAAATCGGGCAGGTGATGACTTCCCCCTCGGCCTGGTAAGCCGTGTCGGCCGGGACATCCTTCCCGCAAAGCGTCCAGAGCACCCTGACGCCGGGATGTATGTCGGCGCCCTCACAGGCATGCACAACGCCGCGACCATCGCGCCAATAGATCGGCTTGCCGTCGATGGTGCGAAAGTCGCCGGCTCCGGCTCCGACCACTCGCGTGGTTCGATCGAGCTTTCGATCTCCTCGCCAGGAATCCGCCGCATGTGGCTCCCGGTCATCGAGACCGCTTCGAAACCCTCGGGCAGGTCGGGCGGTGTCTTCTCATCGCTCGGATTGCAGGCCGGGCAGGGCATGCCGGCGCCGCCGCAGGTGCAGGCGTGCTCGCCCAGCCACGGCTTGGCTGGATGGTTCTCGCAGACCCAGCGGCAATTGTCGCAGCGTGCGCACCACTTCATTTCAGAGGTGCCTTTGAGGCGCCGCACCTTGCATTCGGCCGATTTCGGTCGCTGGTTGCGGGCACGCGGATTCTCAGCCTGCATGCCTCCGGCCAGCCGCGCGCAAACATCGCCGGAACAGATCCGCGGCTGCTCACTTACTCTCTGCTGCTGCCACTGTACATTGCCTGGTGACGCTATGAGAGAAGGCGATCGCAACATTCTGCTGCTTCGTATTACCAAGAATCTATCAGACCGTCTTACGCAGGGGGTACGCTTGAGTCGTACTGCCGAGGATCTGTCAGCCCGCCTTCAGCAGGTGGCGCGCTTGAGAGCAGAACTGGAAGGACGCCTCGGCCACCTCATCGCCTGAGCTTAGGAACTCGCTTTCCAGCTGACTACCGGAACGACGACGCGCGGCTGATCGTTGTCGATGTTCCCGCGGGCCGTCATTAGGTCCTCTGGCTAGCCAATCTCGACCTCCAGCAGCACCATCGCGACTGCGACAGGCCTTGGTCGCTGCAGAAAAACGATAAGTCTTCTTCGTTTTTGCACCGCCGGCAGATAAGGAACAAAGGGTCCGCGCGCGAAGTTGGATGGGTGCGCACAGACGATCACCAACCGGGTGTGCGCTGCCCCCTCGCCGCTCGGTCTTACCCCCGGCCGGGCTGCGTTTTATCCCCGCAATGGCCGGCGGTCGGGATTCAATCGCTCGGATCTACCGAGGAGGCCGCGATCGCTTGCTCTACATCCCTGACCAACGCTCGGTGGTGTTCGGCAAGCTTGGCAAAGAGTGCTTTCTTCGTCGCGTTGGTCGCGAGCTTGCTGATTAGATCGCACTCGTCGGCTTCATTCCGAAGCTTTTCCAAGTGCGCTTGCATGTCTTTCATTTCGCCTGACCAAACTTAGGGCTTCGTCCAGCTCAGCTGCCCGTTCGGCTTGCCTCGCTTGCCGGAGCAGCTTATCCTGCTCGGCGCCCGGTGCAAGATTTCTGGCGCGCGTGCGAGCCTGCTGGGCTGGGCTGAGGTGACGAGCCGCTCCCGCAGCGAGCCGATCGGCGTGGATCGATTCTCGCTTTCGTTTGCATCCCATGCAGAATTTTCATCGCCGGTCTGCCCAGATACATTAAACTATGTAAATGCCCTGCGCACGAGGCCTTGATGAGGCGCGGCGGCATGCGTCCCGCGTCCAAGAGGAAAATTCATCAGGTCTCGACGCTGACCAGCTCGAACGTGTTACGCAGGTCGATGCGCTTCAGCACCGCGTGGACGTCTCGATTGTCCAGCAGTCCCAGCAGCCGATGAACGGTGACGGTGGCGTTGCGCGGCTGTCCCGGCTCTATGTTCTCCCCGAGCACACGACGGGCAGCTTGAACGGCGTCGACAATGATCTCGTAATCGGTGCGCGCGAATAAGCTCAATCGGTACCGTCTTCCTTTGTGATCGTGTCAGCCTTAAAGCCCTCCGGCAGGTCTGGCGGCGTTTCCTCGTCGCTGCGGTTGCAGAACGGGCAGGGGATGCCCGCTCCACCGCAGGTGCAGGCGTGCGCCTAACCACGGCTTCAGCGGGTGATTCTCGCAGACCCAGCGGCAATTGTCGCAACGGGGGCACCATTTCACCTCAGAGGTCCTCCCGCAGGCCTTTGAAGAACGGATGCCGCACCTTGCCCTCCGCCGATTTGGCGCGGTACTCGACCTCGGCGAGCAGCTTCGGCTCAACCCAGATGCCTTTGTGCGCGATCCGCTTCGTGTAGGGCTGCGTCTTGCGGATCAGCGGCGTTAGGCGCTTCTGCAAATCGGCGGCCGACACCTTGTCGAAGCCGTGGTCGACCTTGCCAGCGTAGATCAGCTCGGCGCCCTTGCGCCGGCCGAGATAGACGCCGTCCCATTTTCCTTCGTCCAGGGCGAAGCCGGCGATCGTCAGCGTCTCCCGCTGCGCATACGGTGTCTTCACCCAGTTGCGGCCGCGGCCTGAGACATAGGGGCTGTCGGCGACCTTCGAGACTACGCCCTCGTAGCCGACCCTGCAGGCGTGCTCGAACATCTCACGGCCGCCAATCTCGAAACTCTCGCTGAACTGGATGTCGGTGCTGGCGATAAGTTTCTTCAATGCGGCCTTCCGCGTGGAGAGCGGCAGCTTCCGCAAGTCGTGGCCATCGAGATAGAGCAGGTCGAAGGCGACAACGACGATTTTTTTCGATCGGCCCTTGAGCTCGTTCTGCAGCACCGAGAAATCCGTCGTGCCGTCTTTGGCCGGCGCGACCACCTCGCCGTCGATGACGTCGCTGCCGGCGGAGATGTGCCAGGCGTCGTCGGCGATTTTGCGGAAGCGACGTGTCCAGTCATGGCCGCGCCGAGTGAAGATCTTGACGGCCTCATTGGCGATGTGAGTTTGGACGCGGTAGCCGTCGAACTTGATCCCGTGAATCCATCTGGCGCCGGTCGGCACCCGCTCAATCTCCGTCGCCAGCGCCGGCTCGATGAAGCCCGGGTATGGCGCCTTGGTACCGAGCGCTGCCGGCCTTCTGCGCTGAAACGCCACTCGAAACCTCCACGCAAAGAAGGCGGATTCAAACTGGTATAGGTCAAATCGTTCCGACGATCGCGGCAGACCGGAACCGCGAAACCCTATCCTGCGTTGCGTCATGACGACAAGGGAGGCCAGAATGGCAAAAGCGAAGAAGCAGACGACGCGAGGCCGCAAGCAGGACCGAGCGCGGGTCGCCGGCGGACAGCGGCACGAGGTCAGCTACGAGTCGAAAAAGACAGGCCGATCGGCATCCGCCGTGAAGAAGGCAGTGAAGAAGGTTGGCAATAGCCGCAAGCGGGTGGAGAAGCGGCTCGCGCGCAAGAGATAGAAACGGCTCGGCCCAGAGTGCATTACTAGCGCGGCCAAGCCGTGCCAACGCGAGCGGCCCAGCCAGCCGCCGACCTCGGGACCTCAGCATCCACTTTGCCGAAGCCCTTCTTACATGAGGCACGAGCGCCCCAAGGTCCAACCCGATTGCATCTTTTTCCCAACCTGCGGAACGGAGGCGTTGCTGATTTCGTTCTACAGTCGGGCGATTCCGGTGCGATGGCGATGGAAGATTTGCTTCAACTTGTCTTGGTTGTTGTCTTTGCTGCGGTGTTGATGGCGACTAGCCAAGCGTTTACGCATTATCGATCGTCAAGAAACGCCGACGTGCCTGCTGCTGCAGTGATTTTGCGTGCGGAGAGACCGGCGTTCCCTCCTATTTGAGCACGCCTTGGTATCAAGGGAAAATGTCAGCTCTGCTTCCTGCGGCGCCTGATCAGCCAATAGACGCCGTAGCCAACGGCAAGGATCGGAAGACTTGCACCAGCGATCGGCCCGGGGGCTGCGCTGACGTTTTTGTTCTGACCGGGCGCGTTCTCGCAATTTCCCCTGTCATTGCAGGCTTGCGCAGGCGGGGGCATCGTCGTCAGAGCGAGGGCCAAAATCGCGGCGGCTATGCCAAAACCGACCTTCATTGCCTTCTCCTTTGTTGCCGACCGACATTTAATGTGAAATTAACTGACATATTAAAAAGTTAAAGCTGCAATAAATTAATTACCGAACTTTCCCGATCATATCAGGTTACTTCCTTTCCAAAGAAGGAGGGCGGCTGGTATGCGCGCTTCAGCACGCAGTGCCAAAGAACTTTGCGAGCAACTCGCGTCAGATACCGATGTGCTCGCACAAAAGATGTCGGATTTGCTTTCGCTTCGAAAATTCGTTGCTGACGCTGAAATCGTCGCCGCTTCGCATGGTAGCATACCGAGCGCGCCGCTAATGGGCCTTGATGGCCCTGCTGCTGGCGGAAGGAGCGGGCGTTTGCCGTATCGAACTGTTCAATAGATCGCGCAATGCAATCAAGTTTTCCAACGTCATCACAATGCGCGCACGAACGCGCTTTCATGTTCATGCTCAGAGAAAAAATGTCGGATCTCATTTCGCTTCGAAAGATCGTTGCAAACGGAAGGGGAGCGCGAAGCAGAAGATTGAGAGCATCTGCTAAGGAGAGAGAGGGGATCGCGTCACACGTCTGACGTGGGCTGGCCTTCCACGACTCGTCAAGTCAGTGGTGACGTCACACAAACTGGCCACGTTTTATTTCGCCAGGGGTCACCGGTCGCGAGCTTAAAGTCTGCGCCCGCGACCGGTTTACGTTCTGTTCGCCGTCGGCCAAATGCCCGTATTTGCAGGTGCCGAAAACGAGACGGCTCTAGTAGGGGGCCGAGGGGCCGTTTCGGAGGGCTCCAGTTTAAAGAACGGAAGCGACCCCGCTTCGTGGAGACGGAGCGAGGTCCACTCCCGCTATTTCCCGGCGTCCCAACAGACGCGCTTTGCTAAGAGCAGGCAAATTTTTGGGGCAGGTGTCCTAACTCGGAGAGCACTTGGTGCTCGTCAACGGGCTGGCTTTATCGTGGCTCCGTAGCGGGCGCGCTGTTCATCCTTCTTCGCTAGTGATGCCGATTCGGTAAAGCAAACGATCACCAGCCTTGACATCGAGGCTCCAACTCTGCCCCGGCTGAAAGGATGTTTCGATGTCGCGGGTCAGCAACAGAGCTTCCTTCCAGGCGGCGCGATCGTCTCGAAGCTCCGTTCCGACTTCGTCCCGAAATGGGAACTTTCCGCTGATGTGAAAGGAGTAACGGGGCATTGACGGCAAATCACGACTTTCCGTTCGCAAACGCGACCTTCCGCAAACCGTTCCTAGACGGCTGGGCTAGGAACGTTAAACCGGTCGGGTGAATTGAAGTTGATGCGGGGCCAATCGGCGCCCGGGAAGCGAGCGCGGACCAGTGTACCGGTCATGGCTGAGCACGGAGATATTTGCCGCACGCGAGCCGAGCACTGCCGGCAACAAGCCGCGAAGGCCGCCTCTTCGATAGACAAGCAGCAACTGCTGCGGCTTTCCGAAGAATGGCTGAGGCTCGCACAGCGACCCTCATTCGGGGACGAGTGGGCTGCCGACGGCAGTCAGGCTATCGGCCCCGCTCTCAGGCATCCACCGGTTCACTGAGCGCCCGCAGTCAGATGAGTGAGAAGGAAAGAACCATGAAGACGATCTATTTCGCTTCGGTTTGTGGCGCCATCCTTTTGGCAGTCACCAGCTTCGCAAATGCACAAGGAACGGGCGTTAGTGCAAACCGCGATCAGGGCGTCACGCCCAAGCAATGCTGGGACGTCAGCAATAACATCATTCGCGAAAAGAACCCGACCTCCGCTGCATCGTCGGAAAAGGCACCTGAAACGACTGTGGGCTCAACCGCGCCGGGCGCAACCGGTTCTGGCGCTTCTGGCTCAACCGGCTCCGCTGGAAATGCGTCAGCACGTTCGGCGGGAATGCCGGATTGCTGACACGCCAAAGAGCTTTGCTTCGTCTAGGCCGCGGTGGGCACCTTCCGTTCGGGGATGTAGGTCACTTTCTCCCCCTTTCGCGCAACCGGCCGGAGGTTGCCGGAGGGGTGCCTGGCTCGGGCTTTTAATGCCGGAGGCGGGGATTCGACTCTTGGCCGACCTCATAGATCCTTCTGCTTCAGAAACTGCGTACCGAGGCTGTGTGCACTTTTAGACCGAAGCCAGCACTGATTGGGCGTAGGCTGGCTTCATCGCCGTACCGTCCCAAGGCTATTTAGCGGTGACTGAGAGTGTTGTGCTCCCGCCTGCATTAAGGATGGAGCGCGTCATGAAGAGACGCCGTTTCAAACAAGTTTTGTCCCTCCGTGATCGCTTGATCGAGCACGCTAAGCTGGCCCGCCAGCAAGCCAACAAACTGCCGCCCGGCAAAGAGCGCGAAAACCTACTGCGAAGGGCGCGGCAAAGTGAGACAGCCTCCCACATCGATGAGTGGCTTAGTTCGCCCGGCCTGCGGGCACCGCAATAGACCATGCCGGAGTACCGAGCCTATACCGTCGGGCTGGACGGCCATATCATCAGCTCAGAACCCATGATCTGCGCTGATGACGAAGAAGCGATCGAAAGGGCTCGGCGGCTGGTCGAGGGCCATGGCATCGAGCTTTGGAGCGGGGCGCGCCTCGTGGCCCGGCTTCCCGGACGAACAAGCCGAAGATGAACAATTTTGCCCCCGCCGATTTATTTCTGGCGGAGGTGACCATGAGCCATAGCATCGATCGCCAAGAGTTAGAGCGCCAACTCGAACAGGCGAAGCGGCTGGCTTCTGAGATAACCGACCAAACGACCTATCAGCAGCTCAAGGCGTTCGTCGAGGATCTGAGGGAGAGCCTGCAACGGCGCCTAGCCGCGCGGCGGTCCAAGCAAGCAATCAGGGCTCGCGCCCACGAACTCTGGGAACAGCACGGGCGGCCTACGGGCCGAGACCTCGAGTTCTGGTTCCTGGCAGAGCGGGAACTTAGCGAGGATGAAAACGAGTGAGCACGCGTCCCGAAGGGGACGCACCCAGCCAAGCGAGAGTTCGGGGCGGCCCCGGTACTTAGAGCGTGCTATCATGGCGCCTCACAGGAGGGAGTCGCGATGTCAGCTTCAAAGAAACCGCTAAAACCCGATGATTTTCCAGTGCATGCCGAAGGCAAAAAGATCAAGAAACAGGACGGCACGCCGATCGCGACCACTGAAGATTTACCGATCGCCGATGACGTGGCGGAGCGCCTCAATGAGGACGAAGCCCGCCGCGAAGAAGATAAGTGGGCCTGATCGTCGATGGACATGGGGGTGGTGTCCGTATTTAACCACTTGGTGTCCTAAGTTGAATTTGGCAGTGTCCTAGTTACATGCGAATGCCGTCGGCATCGCGTATGGAATCTGGATGGTACACGCTATTTGAGCGAGCAAATGTCACCATCGTCGAATCGCGACTTCTGCGATTGGAGCTTCAGCGACGCCGCTTCGAATATGAACAGATGCGCCAGCGGCTGCGGAAACGGACGCTGGAGCTAGCGAGATTAAATGCTCAAGTCAGAAATAGCGTAGCCCGCAGTTCTCCGGCCGTGAACATGTTCCGGCGGGACACTTGAGCTAGATCAATGGTCGGCGACCAGATCGCCCCAGGCTCAAACATGGACCGCGATGTTCTCTATTTCAGATTATCCTTGGTCGGCGCGAAGAAGACAAGTTGTCAGCCTGACTGTCTGACCTAGTCAGCGCATTAATTCCGTCCTTTGAAACTCGTATCTCGCTTTAGCGTTTGGGGTCAGGTGGCTGGGGCAATAACAAGAGGAGGAAATCAAATGGCCGATCAGAACTTAGACGTCCGCGGCATAGTCAAAGAACAAGAGAGTCGCGCGGCTGCCAGTGCCTCCCTCGGCTTCAACGCTGTAAAGCCACTCGTTGAGTTCCAAGCGTCGATGATGCGGCTGTTTGCCGAGAATGTTGATCAGGCGGCGAGCAACTATGAAAAGAGCTTCGAAGCCGTCAGCAAGCTCGTTGAGCGTTCGAGACGCGAGGCAGCGTAGAGTTTGATGGAAAAGAAAACGCCCGGCACCTCTCCGGAGAAGCTGCCCTAGGCGCGGCGTAGCTCGCCTGATTGGGGCATTAATTGCATAGCTTTCCTGGTCCGGGTTCGTTCAAGGGGCGCCGTACCGCGCTCAAAGCGAAACGCCTTGAGCCAGCCGCGCCCGATTGCGAGCTTGAGCTGGCGCCATATTCGGACGGCTTGGCCTTCTCGTGATCCATGAATGGGTAGTTGATCTTGTCGATGTGGATGCGGCCGTCCTGCAAGGGGTTCGACGGCGCGAGCGAGTTCCAGTAGCCGGCGAGCGGCGTATTTCATGCGCGTTACTTTCCGGGGAAGAGCTTGTCTCGAATGTAGCGGGAGGTGGGCGTCAACCGAATGCCCCGGGGCTTGCGCCAGACGGCGCGGTCGATTTCATTCTTGTCTCCGATGACCAAGGGACCCTTCGCTTTCTCCGCGATGAAGATGGCGCCGCTCACCTTACGGCCCGAGCGCTTGTTCTTTGCTTTGATCTCCTTCCAGAGTCGCACCCTGCCCAACCTGAGCCGGGGAAGTTCTTCCTCGATCTCCCGCCGAAGGCATTCCGTTTCCGTTTCTCGCGGCCGCTTACGTCCGCCAGGAAACATCCATAAGCCATCGCGCCGGCGACGCACCAAGAGTACTTTGCCGCGCCTAGCGGCAACGAGCTTGGCAGATTTCGACAAGTAGAAAAATCTCCGCGCATGAAGTAAGCGCTAGAATCGCGCAAGAATACCGTTTGGCCGCTATAGCGACAATGAGGGCGCTGGTCGGACATTCTGTCGCTCAACAAAAATGGTGCGCAGCGTCGCATCATAGGCCATCTTCGCTCGTCGGGCCTGTTCCCGGGGCCCGGCACTGCGAGAGCGCCGCAGGGGCCCCAGCACTATCCGCTTGAGCTGGGGCCTTTCTCGCGCTGCTGCCATTCGGCTTCGACCTTGTTGGCGGCTTCAAGCTTGCGACCGATAAACTCCGCCAGGTTGCCGATCTCGGCATTGATGTCCTGTTCCGAGATGCCCTGGTCTTCTGCCATCTCGAGACAGCGCCGCGTGAGTTCCGTGACGTCTTGCGAAGCGCCGTGCGCACCATCGCCGGCGTGAACGCTGTTCTCGATCCAGAATTCGATAAACTCCCGCGCCTTAGTCATGCGGCTTGTCTATCCTCTTTATCGGGGCCGCGCAGCACGATCTTCAGGGCGTCGTCGGAGCGGCCGCTGGAGCGCCTTGGCTTCATCCCACGGCGCGCGCAGCCACACGTCGCGCTCCTCGTCCGTCGTCAGGATCACCGGCATCGCCTTGTCATGGATCGGTTCTACGACCGCGTTCGCTTCGGTGGTCAGGAAGCCGTAGACCAGGTGAGGTCCGGGGATCGGCTTCGACTTGGTGCCGCGGTCGCCCTTGAACTCCGTCCAGATCCCGGCAAAGGCCGTGAGCGGCCGGTCATCACCGAGCGCGAACCAGACCACGTCCTTTTTCTTCGTGGCCGGGTTCGGCTCTGGTGCGTATTCGGCGAAGCTGTTGAAAGGGACCAGGCAACGGTTTTCCGGATTGAGCCAGGCGCGCCAGTATTTCGAAGGGGTATTGCGGATGTTCGTTACTGGTCCTCCGGGTTTTTGCGGTGGCGGCGGCATGCCCCAGCGCATCAGCACCAGCTCGCGGCCGTCGCCGGCGTTGCGCACCACGGGGGCCGGATAATCAGGAAACACGCCCGGCATCGGCGGCAGGTTGCCGACGTAGCGGTTGATCACGCGAAAAAGCGCGCGGATCGCTTCCTGGTTGGTGGTGATGCTGTAGAGGTTGCACATTACGAACTTGCTGCGCTGATCATGGTGATAGGCGGTAATGCCATCAGCGCCATACCCGAAAATAGAAGCATCCCACTATCCCAAGCAGGCCAAGGAAAAGCATCCCGAGATACGTCCCAAATTCCCATACAAATCGCCCCGGTTCAGCAGTGTAAGACAATGGACGATGTAAGCCCGCATGCATCGCGAGTTGGCCCGTCTGATGCCAGCCATACAGTTCGTAGCCTCCTACACAGATAAGAGCCGCGCAAAATATCAACAGACCAATGGTCCGGAACATTTCCTTCGTCACGCGCTTGCTCCGCCCCGCAGCTAGAAACCAAAACCTTCAGCGTTCGCCCGGCCACCACGTCGAGGGCGGATCACTTGCAGATATCTTCCTCGGCCGCAACGCGACCAGGTGGCTTCGCTTGTAGGGATAGCCGCGCTCCTCCGAGCACAGCTTGCAGCGCATGTAGCGTTCGAGTTCGTGGATGGGAGTGGTCTTTCGCCGCCGGACGATATCCAGCGCCACCGTCTGGTGCGTGTTGCAGCCCAGGCATTTGACCTCGAGGTACAGGTAGCCGGCATTGATCGCGTCCCCGAGCGTCGGGGAGGGCTGGGCAGGGCCCTGGAAGGCGAGCATGCGCTTATTCCAGGCCTCACAGGCGAGCTTGTCGGCCTGCCTGCGGGCTTCTGCCGCGCGCTCCGCTGAGGCGCGTACAGAGGCGCCGTAGATGCTCTCTCGGGACTTCGTACCCATGCCTCAGCATTGCGCCCGCGCGGCGCCAGAGCAAGCCGCTAGGGCCTGTGGATTGACGCGGAAATGGGCTACGGGCCCGAACTCCCAAAGAAGCAGCTCGGCCCCCGGGGGTAGAGGCCACCCAGACAAGTGACGCAACAAAGCTTGGCACCCTTAACATGTGTGATTGTACCAGCAGATCGCGACGACAAGTCGCTACTAGGTTTGGCGCTAGCGTCGATTTGGGAAGAAGCGATGATCAGCGAGGAGTTTAACAAGAAGACTCTAGGCGCGACGGATTTGGCGCTAGAGCGGGCAATGAGCGCCCCGCAATGAGGTGGAGTGCAAGCGCTTCAAGGCCCGGCCGAGCCTAAACTTCCCAGGGTTCTTCCCGGACAGGTGCTGATCCTCTGCCTCATCGCCTCGTCGGGCGTCAGCCTCTCGGCAGATTGCGCTGAGTATCGGCATGTCCGTCCAGGAACCGCGGACGCCGAGCTACGTTTCGTCCCCATCAACATAGGGAGAACGTTATGCGTTCGGCTGTCCTGGTTCTGGCCATTTTGCTGGCCGAGACTGCACTATCTTTTGCACAGGGCCACATGGGCACCCCACAAGAACAACAGGCCTGCCGGCGAGATGCGCAGCGCTTTTGCAGAAAGCAATTGGACAATGATTTTGCGGTACAACAATGCTTGCAGCAGAACAGGACCAGGCTGAGCAAAAGCTGCCAAAAGGTATTTGCCAGCCACGGGATGTGATATCTTCTTGCTCGGCTGGTCGCGCGATGATGCAGCTCGCTGCGTCGCGAAGAACGACCGGGCGCCGACTCTGGAGATGCCATCGACGCGTCGAGCCTTAGGCTGTGTGGACTCTTGGGATTCTCAAATCAGACGGAACGTGATTCAAGGCTTTCTTTTAGGAGGAA
>NZ_JCAMOR010000060.1:0-51003 GCF_059512385.1 Bradyrhizobium sp. Crot121
ATTCATGGGATTTACAGGACCGGAAGTGAAGGAAGGCCTTGCGGCTCTCGTGGAAAAGAGACCGCCGGCATTTCAACTGGATTGTCCGCTCTAAGAAGACACTATCGCATTCTGGCGCTCCCCCTGAGCCTACGCCCATCTCATGAAATGCACCGGCGTCATCAAGAACGACGTCGGCGGTGGTCGAACTGCGTTGTACCTATGATTGCGCGACCCGCGGCGGCAACGCCGGGCGGACGCAAGGTCAAGGCCACCATGCATTGGCTGCCGGGCCCCAGTCGCGCCTAGCCGAAATCTATCGGCAAAACAGGCTTTTGCTGGCGGCGAATTCCATCTCGGGCCGTGGCTCAAACGGTAGGTTTCGGCCTAGGAAGGTAGAAAATGCCTTATCTTTCAAGGGGGATTGACTGACACTCTCTCCGCCGCACGGCTTCTCCATTGTTATCCATCCGTTGGAAGGAATAGCACGGCCTGAAAATGGCGCGACAACGGCTGTCGCAGTTAGTTCTGCGATGTCACCGGTAGTCACCGCGCAAACCGTAGGTTGGGAACGTGGGGTCGGAGGACGGATTTCACATTCAAGAATATGGTGCCGAAAGCTCGATGCGCTCGACGAAAGGAAAAGCCGTCGATCGGATCCCCGAACTGAATGTCGGTATCGGTAATTCCGTCTACACGATCTGACCTTGCTTTCGTCTTACTCGAGCAGACGAAATGGCACGTCAGCTTGTGATGATGTATTCGTCGCCATCATTTGAGGGCTGGAGCCGCGTCCGATTTCGAGCGTTCTCGAACGACGGTGCTCAGGGGCCCGGATCTATTCCAAATATCTTCGAAGCGATGGATGCCGTTCCGCACTGTCTTTCCGTCTGTGGAGGCATGCAACACTTCAAGCGCCTTCATAATGCCGCGCCAAGTGAGATTGGCGGAGCCAACCCAGACAACCTTTCTGTCTACAATGATCAACTTCTCATGAAGCATTCCGGACTGGCGAGCAAAGCACCTGAGCGCGAGTTGCGACCGGTCAGCGAGAATGGACGCCGCCTCAAGTGAGATTGGTGTTTCGGCCACAACACCGCGCACTGGCACCCGCGTGCTGAGGAAATCCAAAATCGCAATGAACTCAGACGAGATGTAAGGACTTACAAAAAGGAGCTCTCGCCTTGCCGAATGAAGCACGTCGGAGATCGAGGCGAAATCCGCGATGCCAGGGCGGAGAGGCTTCACGGCTCCGATCTTCACCCTCTGCTCAGCCGTAACTACTTGAGCGATCTCTTCGAGAGAGACTCGCGCCTGCTCGCCGACTCGTTGATCCCGCGGCACGCTTAGCGTCCAACCCTTGTCGGTTCGCCGAGTCGTCTCCTCGGAAACGTGCTGCCACCAAGCTTCTCTGTTCTTCGGATGGTACAAGACCACGAGTACAGGAAGCGAGTGCGCTAGGTAGTAGTCCAGATGCTTGTCGTCGCGATAGGTCCACCCGTCTACGGTTGGCTCGGTGAAATAAGATTCGCCCGCTTTGATTTGTAAGGCCAGGAGACGAGAAGTGACAAACCCGTCTCGGCAGATTTCGACTTGCGCATCTATGCCGACATCACGCTTAGAATACTCTCTGAAAATCCACCCCAGCCGGTTGAACAGCATACTAACCGCCGCCACACCTTCATCTGCCAGGGCGTCGGATTTGCTGAATCGCATCAGTCGATTTTCGGAAGGTGTGCCCCAATGCGGCACCATTCAAAGATGTGGCGCACCCGACACGATTCGAACGTGTGGCCTTCGCCTTCGGAGGGCGACGCTCTATCCAGCTGAGCTACGGGTGCCTACTGCTTACGCAGTGCTTACGCGAAATTCTTGCGAGAGTGAAGCGACGAACGTCAGTCTCGCAAGCCTTTGTATTCCAATCCTCTTTCCGCTCCCACTTCTGCAAGAACTGGCTTGACACCTGCCTTCGGAGGGCAACGCTCTATCCAGCTGAGCTACGGGTGCCTGACGGTTCATTTAGCCGATTGGTCCCCCATCGGCAACGGTCTTGAGAGCGATTGTCTGGCGAGATGCAGGCTGTAAACTGCCGGTAGAACCGCGCGAAAAGCGCCATCTGCTTGGGGAGATCGTCATGCGTCCGCTCGAATTTGGCTGGTATTTGCCGACGCATGGCGACACCACCGCCTATGGGCTGATGGAAGCCCAGGTGGCGGGCTCGCCGGAACTCTGCGAGCGGGTGGTGCAGGCCGCCGAAGCGGCGGGGTTTGAATATTTGCTGATCCCGGTTGGCTCGGTGTGCTGGGAGGCCTGGATCACGGGCGCCTTCATGGCGGCGCGGTCGTCGACGATCAAGCCGCTGATCGCGGCGCGTCCCGGCCACATCAATCCGGTGCTGCTTGCCAAGATGATCTCGACCTTCGACCAGATGTCGGGCGGGCGCATCTGTATCAACCTGATCGCGGGCCAGAACGAGAGCGAGGTCGAAGCCGAGGGTATCCGTTACGCCAAGGAAGAACGCTACGCGCTGATGGACGAGGAGGTCTCGATCCTGAAGGCGCTGTGGACCACGCGCGGGCCGGTGCATTTCAATGGCAGGTTCCACTCGCTGTCGGGCGCGCATATCTGGCCGCGGCCGCTGCAGCAGCCGTTTCCGAAATTCTATCTCGGCGGCGGCTCGCGGCAGGCGTGGGAATTATCGGCGAAACATTCCGATGTGCATCTGTTCTGGGGCGACCTGCCGGAGCGCATCGCGCAGAGCGTCGCCGAAATCAGGGCGCTGGCGCGCAGCCACGGCCGCGAGCAGGAGATCGGCTTCGGCATGCGACTGCAGGTGATCTGCCGCGAGAATGAAGCGGATGCGTGGGAGGCGGCCGACCGCCTGGTGCGTCACGCTACCGAACGGCAGAAACAGGAGATGAAGACGCTCTACAACAATTCAGCGGCCAATCAACGGGTGCAGCAGCTTGCGCGCGAGCATGGCGATTTCCTGTTGCCGCATCTGTGGACCGGCATCACCAAGGTCCGGCCCGGCGCCGGCATTGCCGTGGTCGGCAATCCCCTCTAATGCGCCGACATGCTGCAGCAATTCATCGATGCCGGCTGCCATTCCTTCTGCCTGTCCGGCTATCTGCATGACGAAGAGGCCGAGCGTTTCGGGCGGCTGATCCGCCCGATCTTTGCCCAGAACAATCGCGGCCGCTTGGCTGCGTAACGGATCAAGCGGGTACGATCGTCTTGCCGATCGGCCACAGCGCGATGCCGGCAAGCTTGAGGTGCGCCCAGGCGAAGGGCAAGCCGATGATGGTGACCGCCCAGATGATCGCCGTGACGAGGTGACCGAGCGCAAGCCACCAGCCCGCGAGCACGAACCAGATCAGGTTGCCGATCAGCCCGAGCGGGCCGGTCCCGACGTCGCTCACGCCGGTGATTTCGTCGCGGCGCGCGGCTCGCGAACCGAACGGCAACAGGGTATAGACAGCGATATTGAAGGCCGCGCGTGCCCAGGGCAGGCCGATGATCGTGATCGCCATGATGATCGCGGCGACAAGCCAGCCAAACGCCATCCACGCGCCGCCGATCAGGATCCAGAGCACATTGAGGAGGATGGAAAGAGGGGACATGGGTTCGCTCGCCATTGCCTTATGGCCAGATTGCCTCGTGGTCGGGCTCGCACCCCATATTTGTACGCCATCGCCGTCGCGCAAGATAGCCGCCCGATCGACTCTAGGCCAAAACCCGCGCCGCCATCTGGTCCATGTCGAGCAATCGCCTGATCTCCGATGCCGGCTTCGGTGCGCTGAACAGGAAGCCTTGCATCTGCGTGCAGCCCAGCTCGCGCAATAGTTTTCGCTGCTGCTCGGTTTCGACGCCTTCGGCCGCCGTGGTCATGTTGCGCGACGCAGCGATATTCACCACCGCCTGCACGATGGTTGAGGAACCGTCGACCTCGATGTCGCTGACGAAGCATCGGTCGATCTTGATCTTATCAAACGGAAACCGCTTCAGATAGCTTAAGGAGGAATAGCCGGTGCCGAAATCGTCGAGCGCGATGCGCACGCCGATGGCGCGGAGCTGATGCAGGATCGCGAGCGCGGCTTCATCGTCCCTGATCAGCACCGCCTCCGTGATCTCGATCTCCAGCCGACCGGGCGCGAGGCCGGAGGCGGTGAGCGCGCCCGTGATCCGCAACGCCAGTGTTTCGCATTTGAGCTGAACCGGCGAGACGTTGACGGCGAGCCGAATGTGGGATGGCCAGGCGGCCGCTTCCGTGCAGGCCGTGCGTAGCACCCAGTCGCCGAGCTCGTTGATCAGTCCGGTGTCTTCGGCCACCGGAATGAACTCGGCAGGAGAGATCATGCCGCGCTCCGGATGACGCCAGCGCAACAGGGCCTCGCAGCCCGCGACCTGATTGGTCCTCAAGTCCAAGAGCGGCTGGTAGTGGATTTCGAAACCGCCTTCCACCATGGCTTGCCGCAGGTCCTGCTCCATGGCGAGGCGGGCCTGGGCGCTTTCATCCATTGCCGGCTCGAAGAAGCGATGGGTCCGGCGCCCGCCCGCTTTGGCGGCATACATCGCCAGATCCGCGTGCTTGATGAGCTGGTCGAGCTCCGTGCCGTCCTGCGGCGCCAGCGCGATGCCAATGCTGGCGTCGGTGGAAAGATGATGCCCGAGGCAATCGCAAGGTTGCCGGATCGCGCCATGGATCCGCGTCACGAATTCCGCGACATCAGGCGTTGCATCAACGGCGGTCTGGATCACCGCGAATTCGTCGCCGCCAAGCCGGGCGATCAGGTCGCCGGGTTTGAGGCAGGCCTTGATCCGTGCAGCCACCGTCTTCAGCAACTCGTCGCCGACATGATGGCCGAGCGAGTCGTTGATCGCCTTGAACTCGTCGATATCGATGTAAAGCAATGCGAACCGTTCTCCGCGCATTGCCCTTTCGAGCTCGCGTGCGATCTGCGCACGGAACAGCACGCGGTTCGGCAGATCGGTCAGCGCATCGTAATGCGCAAGATAGGTGATCCTTTCGTTCGCGAGCTTGCGTTCGGTCACGTCCTCGACGACGTTGATGATATAGCGCGTCGCGCCGGCCTGATCGCGGATGCCGATACGTTTCGAGGTGATGTAGCGTTCGCCCTTGGCCTGGGTCTTCCAGAGGTGTTCGTCCCTGTAGAAGCCGTCGGTGGATCCCAGCAACCTTTCGTCGTCCGAGGTGATTATTCGCGCGGAGGCGGCCGGAAAGACATCGAATGCGGTCCTGCCGAAGATCAGCTCGCGCGAAATGCCGAACTGCTCCTCGGCAACTCGGTTGACCAGGAGATAGCGCCGGTCCTGCGCATCCTTGACGGTGATCTGCGAGGGGATGTGGTCGATGATCTCGCGCAGGAACGCGAAGTTCCGGTCACGCTCCTGCTCGAGCCTGCAGCGCTCGGTGATGTCCTCGACGGTGGTGATCCACCCGCCGTGCTGGAGCGGCGTGCTGATGGCCGAAAACCAGCGGCCGTCCGCGCAACCGATCAGCCGGCGATCAACCTGGGCTTGGGCGATATTGTCCATGACCGAGGTGCAGAATTCGTCGACATCGCCGTCGAACAATCCCTTCGCCTGGCGGTGGAGCATCAGGTCGCGGAAATGGCATCCCGGCTTCGCGACGTCGGTCGAGAGCTGGAACATGTCCAGATAGCGCCGGTTGAAGGCGACGATGCGCCCAGTGGCGTCGTACTGCACCAGCCCTTGGATCATGTTGTTAAGCGCCGTATCGAGCCGCTGCCGCTCCGCCTTCAGCCGTTGCCGCGCCTGGCGGTTTTGCTTGTTGATCTCGCGGATGATCAGGAACAGCACGCCTGCGATCACCAGGGCGCCGAGCGCCGCGGCGACGATCAGGAATTTGGTCTGCGCACGCCAGTCGGCGAGCGCTGCGTCGATGGAATTGGTTGCGACCACGACCGCCGGAAAATGGCCGAGCCGCGCCGCCGAGCCCAGCCGGTTCATTCCATCGACCGGGCTTTCGATGCGCAGGGTATGCTGGCCTCCCTTCGCCAGCACCTCTCGCATCAGCGGGGCGGAAGCGAAATTCCGTCCGATCATCTCATCGATGCGCGGATGACGGGCGAGCAAGGTCCCGTCGGCGTGAAACATGGCGATGGTGGCGCTCTCGCCTGGAGCGACGGAAGCAAAGAACTTCTCATAGTTCGCGGGATCGATGCGTCGTGTCATGATCCCGAGAAAGATTCCGTTGTGCCCGGTCAGGCGGTGGGCAATCACGGTACTGAGTTTGCCGTTGCGATAGCTGCGGACTGCTTCGGCGAGAACGGTCTCCGTGGTCGGGTTGGATTTGAAGCTCTTGAAGTAGGCGCGCTCGGATATGTCGAGCTTCGGCGCCGGCAGCGGTCCGGACCAGTTGATGATGTGCCCGTCGGTATCGAACAGCGAGACGTCGCCGAGATAGGACAGGCCCTTCGATCTCAGCACATGGTGCACTTCGGCGGTCGACATCCGTTCTTTGAACGCTTCCGACGAGGCGAGCTCCGGAATCCGCAATTGTGAGATCAGGTCGGAAGCGATCGTCGCGGAGTCTTCGAACTGCTGGTCGAAATGGCGCGTCAGCATCAGCACGGTATTTTCCAGTTCGCGCTCGCTGTTGTGCAGAGCGCGCTCACGGAATTGGCCGACCATCAGGATGGTGCCGGCAAAGATCGCGGTCACCAGCAATCCGCCGCAGAGTGTCAGCCACAGCACCGGGCCGCGGATCGTCGCGGCGAAATGGCGGCGGAATACCTTCGCGCGAAGGATGATCCTATGGATGTGCTTTGAAGGATTGCGCATTCCCGAATTCCCGGGAGGCAGGGATACAACGGAAAATTGTCACAAGCGGTTAGGAAATCCGGTTACTCAACGCTTAATTGGGATCTCGCAGTATTTCCTCGCAATGGTTGTAGGGACGCCAGTGCTCAGCGCCGATACCTGCTTGTCCGGGTGTAAGCCGGACGCGCCTCCTCCATCGCCCGGCTCGCCAGGTGCGCCCGCGCTTCGCTCGTCAGCGGCATCGACGGCTTGAGGTCGTCCAGGAAGATCGGTCTCGAGAAATAGTAACCCTGGGCGTAGCGGATCTTGGTCGCGGCCTGCAGGTAGGCCAGTTCCTCGTAGGATTCGATGCCTTCCGCGATCACGGTCATGCCGAGCGCCTCGCTCAAGGACTCGATCGCCCGCAGGATGCCCTGGCTGCGCGGGCGCTTATGGATGTCGGTGATGAATGAGCGGTCGATCTTGATCTCGTCGGCGGTGATGTCGGCGAGCGCCGACAGCGACGAATAGCCGATGCCGAAATCATCGATCGAGATCCCGACGCCGATCCGGCGCAGTATCGGCAGGATCTCCTCCTGGAAATGCGACTTGGTGACGAAGGCGTCTTCCGTCACCTCGATCATGAAGCGCTTCGGGTATCCCGTCTCCTCGAGCGCGCGGGCGAACGGGCGCATGAATTCGGGATTGGCGGCCTGCTTGGCCGCGACATTGATGCTGATGGAAGCGTCGGGACCAAAGGTGTTGTTGATCAGGTCGATCGATCTCACGATCTCCGCCAGCACCAGATGGGTCAGTTCGTCGATCAGCCCGAGCTCGACGGCGAGGTTGACGAAAGTGCCGGGCGCCTGGATCACGCCCTCATTGTCGCGCAGCCGCACCAGCGCCTCGATGCCCCTGACCTCCTGCGTCCTGAGATCGACCTTGGCCTGGAAGGCGCAACAGAAGCGCTTCTCCAGGATCGCGAGCCGCAGCGACTGCTCGATCTTCATCCGCGCCATGGCCTCGACCTCCATGCTGGCGTCGAAGAAGGCCGCGGCACCCTTGCCGCCGTGCTTGACCCGATACATCGCGATGTCGGCGTTCTGGCGCAGCTCGTCGTAGCTTCGGCCATGCTCGGGATAAAGGCTCACGCCGATCGAGGTGGAGGCAAAGATCTCCGACTGGTCGATGAAGAACGGCGCCTTCAACCGCTGCAGCATGAATTCGATGTAGTCAGCGACCTCCTGCTCGGTCTGGATCGGATTGAGCAGCAGCAGGAATTCGTCGCCGGAGATGCGCGACAGGATGTCGGTCTCGCGCAAGGACAGGCTGAGCCGCCGGGTCATCTCGACCAGCAGCGCGTCGCCGATGGCGTGGCCGTAATAGTCGTTGATGTGCTTGAAATTGTCGATGTCGAGGAAGGCGAGCGCGAAATGGCCGTCTGCATCGTCACGGCGCAACAGGCTGTTGACGCGGTGCTCGATCACCCGGCGCGTCGGCAGGCCGGTCAGTTCGTCATAATAGGCGGAGCGGAATAGCTGATCCTCGAACGCCTTCTGCTCGGTGATGTCTGCGGAGGTCGACAGCAGGAGACTGCGGTCGGCGATCCGCACCGGCCGGTGCGCGGTGAGGAACACCTGCCTGGTCGCGCCGGAAGCAACCGCTTCCTCCAGCACGGCGGAGCGGCCGTTCCGTAGCAATTCGAGACAGGTCTCGCGGCGCTCGTCGAGTTGCGAGGCCATTGCATCGCTTGCCAATTGGAAGCGCGCCGCGGCGGCATCGTTAACGACCAGGAAGTCGCCGTGCTCGTCCTGGACCGTGACGCCCGCAGGCAACAGCCTGACGACATCGCGCAGAATCCGCAATTCGGAATGGAGTTCGCTCTCATTCGTGGCCGCCGTGGCCATCTGAAAGTCGTGCTTTGTGGGACTGTGCATGCGCGCGAACTTGGCAAAGTCCCTTGTAGTTTTGGTTAAGTGGAACTGAGAAAAACCGCGACATCTGTGTCGATAGGAGATTTCAACAGGCGCTGCCTCAATCGTTATTAACAGAGCGTCAACCCGATCATCGAGTGCTTGCGGCTGTGTTTCGTTTCACCTTCGCTTCGGCGCGGAGCGCGAAAAAGCGCGCTCAAGCCGTGGGAATCCGGCACTGCATGGTGCAGTGAATACCGGTCTTGAGATAGCTGACGTCGGTCTTGCCGTCGAATGGCCTGAGCGCCGATTTCAAAAGCCTGGTGCCGAAGCCCGGCTCGCCGATCTTCTCTACGGCCGGGCCCTCGGTCTCGTCCCAGGTGATGGTGAGGCGATCGTCGGATACCGACCATGATACCTGCAGGAAGCCGCGCGCGGAGGAAAACGCGCCATACTTGCCGGCGTTGGTGGCGAGTTCATGAAAGATCAAGGCCAGGCTCACCGCCAGCTTCGCCGGCAGGAACAGGCGATCGCCGTTCAGGCTGAACCGGACGTGGCCGTAGGGACCAAGTTCGGAGATCAGGAGGTCCTGGATATCGCATCCGTTGCCGTCAACCTTCGCGATCAAATCGTCGGTCGCCGACAGCGCACGGATGCGATGATCGATGCGGCTCCAGATCTGCGGCTGGTCCTGCAGCGCCTGGTGCAGCACGGCGTGAATGGTGGAGGACTTGTTCTTCAGCCGGTGCTGCAATTCGTCGACCACGAGCTTGCGGTAGTCCTGCTCGCCGATCAGGCGTTTGGCGATCCGCTGCTGCTCGGCGACGATCGAGCGGTAGTGCTCGACGCCCCAGATCGTCAGGCCGCAGACCACCCAGAACATCAAAAGCAACGCGATCCGCGTCGGATCGGTGACCGTGCTGCCGAAATTGAGGGCGAGGCCGAGCAGGCCGCCCGCAAGCGCGGTCAGGATTCCGATGCGCAAGCCGCCGAACGCGCCGGCGAAGAACACCGCCGGAAAATACGGCGTGAAGAATACGTCGGGGCGGAGCTGGGACAGGCCCCAGCGGACCGCCGTCGCCAGCGCCAGGCAGGTGATCGCAAAGCCGATGCCGAGCGCGAGCGATGGCGGGGCATCCCCGCGCCAGCCGCACCTGAACTCGTCGATCAATCTCTTCATGGCTTTATCACTTCAGGTGATCAGCGAATCCAAAATAAGGCCGAACCGACGGGTAAGCTGCGATTTGTGGCCGGCAGAGGGCCGCAGGCCACAGCCGGCGGCGTTGTGCACCGAACAGTCCGCTTGCCTTGTTCCGCCTGTGGCAGGAATATCCCAGTTCATGGAATTCGATCGACAACTTAAGAGGGTAATGACATGGGACGGTTGGACGGCAAGGTCGCGGTGATCACGGGCGCCACGAGCGGCATCGGCCTGCGCACGGCGGAGGTTTTCGTTGCCGAGGGTGCGAAGGTCGTCATCGCCGGGCGGCGCGTCGCCGAAGGCGAAGCCTTGGCCAAGGCGCTTGGCGCCAACTGCATCTTCCGCCAGACCGACGTCACCGTGGAAGAGCAGATGAAGGCGCTGATCGGGCTGACGCTGGAAAAATTCGGTAAGGTCGACTGCCTCTTCAACAATGCCGGCGGCCCGGCGCAGACCGGCGGCATCGAGGGATTGGAGGTCGACCGTTTCGATGCCGCGATGGCGACCTTGGTGCGCAGCGTCATGCTCGGCATGAAGCATGTCGCGCCGCACATGAAGAAGCAGGGCTCCGGCAGCATCATCAACAATGGCAGCATCGCGGGACGGCTTGCCGGCTTTTCGTCCTCGGTGGTCTATGGCGCGGCAAAAGCCGCGGTGATCCATCTGACCAAATGCGTCGCGATGGAGCTCGGCGAGTCCGGCATCCGCGTCAACTCGATCTCGCCCGGCGCGATCGCGACCGGCATCTTCGGCAAGGCGTTGGGATTGTCGACTGACGCCGCCGAGAAGACGCCGGCCGTGATGCGCGAGGTCTACAAGACCGCGCAGCCGATCCCGCGCGCCGGCCTGCCCGACGACATCGCGCACGCCGCCGTATTCCTCGCCAGCGACGAATCCTCCTTCATCAACGGCCACGACCTCGTCATCGACGGCGCCATCACCGGTGGCCGCAACTGGACCCAGCAGCAGCAGGGCTACGTTGCCCTCCGCAAGGCGTTTGATCAGGGCGGGGGATAGATCTAGCGCCGGTGTCGTCCCCGCGAAGGCGGAGACCCATAACCACAGGATGTTGTTGTGGCGCGAGTAAGTGGTTGCAGAGGTGTAGGGTGGGCAAAGGCGCACTTGCGCCGTGCCCACCATCCAGCGCCGTGCTCGGGATGGTGGGCACGCTTCCGCCTTCGCTCTACGAGCTACGGCGGACAAGTCGCTTTGCCCACCCTACGGCGTCGTCGTGACTTATGATTCAAATTTCAAACAGCGTGAGGATGTGAGGTCGCGTTCTCGCGGCGCGATGCGCCCGAGCTTTGCATCACTTTCCACCCTCCTCAATCATCCGAGGGCGCAGGGAAAGCCGGGTGCTGGTTGCACCCATGGGTCCCGTGCAGCAAAAAGCACGGGGGTAGGACCACAGGTTCAACCGAAGCATTCCGGCTTTCCCTGCGCGATGGTGTTACGGCTTACTTCGTGCTCTCCCCGGTGACCGGGCTCTTTTGCCACCGTCATCTCAAGCGCGAACTTGTTCGCGCGAAAAACTTAGCGCCAGCGTCGGGGCGCCAGGACCACACGACTTCGCCGTCCGCTGATGTTGCGTTCGTCTTTCGCAACAGCCGCGTCCACCGCATCTCACCGCAACGTTCGTGACGATCGCGACCCGCCCCTCATTCGCGTGAGACGCGCGGAGTTAAATCACTGATTTGCCCGACGGGTTAAGCGGTTTATTTTTCGCGTGAGGGATAGACAGACTTTTGATTTGCCCGACGGGTTGCTATGTCGCACCGAAGGCAACCACATCGTCATTGCGAGCACCGCGAAGCAATCCATAGCGCCGCAAGCGGAGGCGTGGATTGCTTCGCTTCGCTCGCAATGACGGGTGGCTCACGCTGCGGTATTGCCGTCGACCATAGCGGCGATCACGGCGTCGATCGACACCGCGCCTTTGCGGGCATTGGCGCCTTTGTCCGCAAAGTCGATCCAGCCCTCGTTGAAGCCGTCGATCATCTGCATTCTCGGCAGCGGATTGCGCATGCCCTGCTCGCGAAAGATCGTTTCCCATTGGTCGCGCGGCACTGCCTCGGCCCGAACCGGCTTGCCGAGCGCCTTTGAGAACGCCGCTGCGATGGCCGCGGGGCTGACGCGCTCGGCGGCCTCGAGTTCGACGATGCGGGTGTCGCTCCACTGCTGCTGCAACAGATCGGCGATGGTGTTGCCGATGTCAGCGGTGGCGATCATCGGCACCGCGCGATCGAGCGGTTGCAGATAGCTTGTGATGACGCCGCGATCCCGGGCTGAGGCGAGATCGAATGCCGCGTTCTCCATGAACCAGGCGGCGCGAAGGAAGGCCACCGGCATGGCGATCGTCGAGAGCGCGCGCTCGAGCAGGCCGAGTTGGCTGAGCAGGTTCGGGCGCTGCGCATCGGCGCCGATCGTCGAGAGCGCCACCACGCGTTTCGGCGCGCCGCGTGTCAGCGCCGCGCGCAACGTAGCGATCATCGCTTTAGCTTCGCGCCAATCAGGCGAGGGATCGAACAGCGGCGGCAGCATCACAAACGCGGCCTCCGCGCCCTCGAAGGCGCGGCCCAGCGCATTGGCATCGCCGAGATCGGCTATCGCGATCTCGCATCCCTGTGCGGCCCAGCTCTCGCCCTTGGCGCGATCCCGCACGATGACGCGCGGCCGCTTGCCCTCCGCGAGCAGCGCGCGGGCTGTGGCGCCGCCGACTTTTCCCGTGGCTCCCATGAGCGTGTACATGTCTCTCTCCTTTGGCCCGATATGATCGCCGCCGATTGTGCGACCCGCGGCCCGCGTGATGCGAAGCGCAACCCGGGATGGCTGTTATGCGGCGGCACGGTTACCCGGGTAACGCGGAGCCTGTCATCGGGCGCGCGTTCGCGCGACCCGTTGGCTTCACCCGGGCTACGGGTAGAAATCGGCTACCAGGGCAGGCCGTCGCCGTGCCGGCTCATGAACTTCAGGCCGGATTTGCCGGCGCGGGCCTCAACCGCGGTCACGACAGCCGGGATGCTCTCCTCGATCGAGAGTATTGCTTGGCTGCCACCCATTTCGGTCCGCACCCATCCCGGCGCGATCAAGAGCATCGCTCGCGGATCACCGGGATGCCGCTGGCTGAAGCATTTCATCAGCATGTTGAGTGCGGCCTTGCTAGCGCTATAGAGCTCCCAGAAGCCACGATTGGCGGCGATGCTGCCGAGCTCGGATGACATCACCGCAATGATGCCGCGCGGCGGCACCTGGTCCCCGAAGGTTTCGACCACGCGCATCGGCGACAGTGCGTTGGTCACCATCATCGCGACGAAGTCGTTGACATCAGCATCGATCGGCGTGTTCTCGCGCGCGAGGCAAATGCCGGCATTGACCAGCAAGGTGTCGATGATGCGATTCCCGAGGCGCTGCTTCAGCGCCTTGACGGAGGCCGGCTCGGTCGTGTCGACAGTCTCGATCTCGAGGCTTACAGGAAAGCGCGCGGCAAGATCATCCAGCGCTTTCGACGGGGTACGCACGGTGGCGGTCACCTGGTAGTCGCGGCCGCAATATTCCTCGGCGAGCGCAAGACCAAGCCCGCGCGAGGCGCCGATGATGAGAGCGGTTTTCCTGGTTGCCATTGAGAGCGATCCTTTCCGAGATCGTTTGATCTGCTGGATGGACTCTCTCACTCAGGTACTGATGATCCCAGTGCGGATATGTCATGTGACTGGTGATCGATGGTCATCAATTACTTCGCATGCGAACGGGCTGCGCCCTGTGCCGCCTTGAGCGCGAAGTCGATGAAGGCGCGGACTTTCGCCGGCGGGTGGTGTCGCGAGGGATGCAGCGCGTAGAGCGGGAAGGTCTCGCCCGGCCAGTCCGGAAACAATTCGATCAGCCGGCCCGAGTCCAAGAGCGGCTGCACACCGATGGCCAGCAGTTGTGCGATCCCTGTGCCGGCGATGCATTCGTTGATCATGGTGCCGACGTCGGTCAGCACCAACGCACTCGAGGTCTTCACCGGCAGAACTTTCTTGCCCGCATGAAATTCCCATTCGAAGAGCTGTCCGGACAGCGGGTCGACGAACTGGATGCAGGGATGATGCTGCAGTTCGCCAGGATGCTTGGGACGGCCGTGCTTCCTGAGGTAGCCGGGCGAGGCGACGGTCAGCACGCGCGTCTCCAGCAATCTGCGCGCGATCAGCGGGCCGGCGGGAGGTTCGCCGAAGCGCATCGCAACGTCGATGCCATCGGCGACGAGATCGCCGACATGTTCGCGCGTGATCAATTCCAGCGTCAGCTCCGGATGCTGGCGCAGGAAGCCGCCGATATGGCCAGAGAGGATCATGCGCGAGAAATAGGGATCGATGTCGACGCGCAGCCGGCCGCGGACCACGCCTGATGATCCCGACGCGGTGCTCGCGGCATCCTCGATCCCGGCCAGCAGCGGCGCCACTTGTTCATAGAAGCGGCGGCCTTCGTCGGTCAGCGCCACCGAGCGCGTGGTGCGGTCGAACAGCCGCACGCCGACGCGCGCTTCGAGTCGCGCAACCGCCCGGCTGACGCCGGAGGCGGTGATGCCGAGCGTATCGGCGGCGCGGGCAAAGCTTTTGGTCTGCACCACCGCCGCCAGCACGCTGATTCCCGCCAACAGGCGGCCGTCGAAGGGCATTGCTCCACCATGACTGTGTGTCAGTAATGATGGAGCCGGAGTGTCGTTGGATCAATAGCGCAGGCGGTTGCGCTCCCTCTCCCGCTTGCGGGAGAGGGTCGGGGTGAGGGTGTCTCCGCGATTGACATTCTTTGAGTGGAGAAAGCCCTCGCCTGCTCCGCCTTTGGCGCAGCGACCTCTCCCGCGAGCGGGAGAGGTGGACCGAACCCTCACGCTTTGTGTTTCGCGGCTTCCTGCAGATCCGGCGCGTTGACGGTGGGGATCGCGACACGGCCGGGGCCGGTATGCGCGAGCGCGGCGGCGGCCTTGTCGTTCTCCATGATCTTCGCCATCACGGCCTGGCCGGCGCGTTCGAAGATCGCGCGGTTCTCGATCACGAATTTCTGCGACTTGCGCAAGGGCTCGATAAAGCCGTTGATCTCGGGGATCACATAGCGCGCCACCATGTCCCAGCTTCGCCTTGTGTTTTCCGGATTTGCCCAGTCATGGGCGAAGCCGACGATGGTGCCGACGCCGCCGGAGACCTGCACCAGGTTCTTGATCATCTTCACGAGATCGCCAGGCGTGCCGATGGTGGAGGCCGCACCCTCGACGAAAGCAGTCTTGTCGACGGCCTCGTCCGGTGAGGAGAATGCGGTCAGCCCGGGCCGCATCAAAGTGCCGACATTATATTCGTTGTGCCAGCGCATCAGCCCGGCGCCGGCCTCGCGCCGCGCCTGCTCGCGGGTCTCGGCGATGTGCCAGGACAGCAGCACCCGCCAGTTCGACCGGCTCACGGTGGTGCCGGCCTTCTTGGCGGCGTCCTCGGCGAATTGCCATTGCTGCGGCAGCGCCATCAGGCCCTGGGTCGACATCGAGCCGAGCGAGATGATGCCGATGCCGTATTTGCCGGCGAGCGTCATGCCGGAGGGTGAGATCTGCGAGGCCACCACGAACGGCATGTCTTCCTGCAGGGGCAGGATCTGCAGCGCGGCATCGTTCATCACGAACCAGTCGCTCTTTGCGGTGACGCGCTCGCCGTTGAACAGGCGGCGGATGATTGCGATCGCCTCGTCCTGGCGGTCGCGCTGAGTCATCGGGTCGATGCCGAGCGTGTGCGCGTCGGAAGCGAGCGCGCCCGGGCCGGAGCCGAAAATGGCGCGGCCGCCGGTCATGTAGTCGAGCTGCACCATGCGCTGGGCGACGTTGAAGGGATGGTGATAGGGCAGCGAGATCACGCCGGTGCCGAGCTTGATCCGCTTGGTGCGCTCGCCGGCGGCGGCCAGAAACATCTCCGGCGAAGCGATCATCTCCCAGCCCGAGGAGTGATGCTCGCCGCACCAGAACTCGTCATAGCCGAGCTCGTCGAGCTGCTGGACGAAATCGAGGTCGCGGCGGAATTGCAGCAGCGGATGTTCGCCGATCGGGTGATGCGGGGCGAGAAAGGCTCCGAATTTCAGGCGTGCCATTGGGTGTTCTCTCCAGGATTATTGTTGTCGTTGGTTGCGCCAACCCTACGGGCAGGGCAGGTCCGACGCAATGCTCCGAGCCCGCGCGCCATGCATGGTTGTTGAGCAGCCGGCGCGGTATGCCGCCGCTCGGAATTTTGGGGCACGCGATCGTAGGATGGGCAAAGGAGCGCAGCGACGTGCCCACCATCAAGCATTCCGCCCGCAATGGTGGGCACGCTTCGCTTTGCCCACCCTACGATTCCTGGTGCGAAGCTTACCTCGGAGGTAATCGCCGGAATGTGCCGAATCTGTAGCTTGCACGCACAACAGATTTTGAACGGAACGCCCTGCCATGCACCAGATCGTCACCTATGTCAGTGAGCCTATGTCAGTGGATTCCTCGCGGCGCTGGTGGGTGTTGGCGACCGTGGTCGCGGCGCAACTCATGTTCGGCGTCGATGCCTTCATCGTCAATGTCGCGATCCCGACCATCGCGGCGGAGCTGCATGCGAGCGCGGCCGAGATCGAAGCCGTGATTGCGATCTACCTGATCGCCTATGCGACGCTGGTGGTCACCGGCGGCCGGCTCGGCGACATCTACGGCACCAGGAACGTGTTCGTCGCCGGCGTTGCGGGTTTCAGCCTGGCGTCACTGTGGTGCGGGCTTGCGCAATCCGGACCTGAGCTGATCGTCGCGCGGCTGGCGCAGGGCGCGACCGCGGCGCTGATGGTGCCGCAGGTGCTGGCGACGCTGCATCTGCTGTTTGCGGATTCCGCGCGCGCCCGTGCCTTCGGCATCTACGGCATCGTGCTGGGCCTCTCCGGCGCCGCCGGCTTCCTGCTCGGCGGCGTGCTGGTGACGCTCGATCTTGCCGGGCTTGGCTGGCGCGCGGTGTTCTTCGTCAGCGTGCCCTTCGGCATCGTCATCATTGCCGCGGCCCTCAGGATCATGCCGACGGTGCCGCATCGCGCCGGCACGAGGCTCGACATTCCCGGCGCGGTGGTGCTGTTTGCGGGATTGCTGTGCCTGATCGGACCGCTGTTGTTCGGGCATGACGTGCACTGGTCGCCCTGGGTGTGGCTGGTGATGGCGGGCGGCGCTGTGATCATCGCCGCGTTCGTCCGGCTCGAACGCGTGATCGCGCGCGGCGGCGGCATGCCGCTGATCGATCTGGCGCTGCTGACTGACGCAGCCTTCATGCGCGGACTGGTTGCCGTGTTCTTTTTCTTCTTCGCCAATCTCTCATTCTATCTGATCATGACCATGTTCATGCAGAACGCGCTGCATATTCCGCCGCTTCAGGCCGGATTGGTCTTCATGCCGGCCGCGCTCACCTTCGTGGTCGCCTCGCGCCATAGCGGCGCACGGGCCAGGCATCGCGGCACGCTGGTGCTGATCGAGGGCTGCGCGCTGCAGATTGTGGGCCTTGCCGCGATTGCCGTGACAGCGGCGCTGGTTGAGGCGCCTTCCGCGCCGTCGCTTGCGCTGGTGCTGATGGTCTTCGGCTACGGGCAAGGATTGGTGATGGCGCCGCTCTCGAGTGCAGTGCTCTCGACGGTGAAACCCGCGAGCGCGGGCGCGGGTTCCGGCATCTACGGCACCACGGCGCAGATCGGAAATGCGGCCGGCGTGGCCGCAATTGGCGCCGTGTTCTTTGCGATCGAAGCAGCAGGCTCAGCACGGCTGGCGCTGCATGCGGCATGCGCCTTGTTTGGGCTGTCGATCATCATTTGCGCCGCATTCCTGTCATGGATGCGGCGCGCAGCATGATCACAAATTAATCTTGCGATCACGAATTTACCGGCCGCCTCACGATTTCGCGGGAAATGACAGTATACGGACTTTTTATTTTGCGCTGCAGCAACTATGTGATTTGTCCGAGGCTGGACGAAATCACCTCAGGAGTTGCTGTTGTCACTTGCCAAGAACATCGAGTTCCTAAGCCATCTGCCCCGGCTGAGCGGATTCAATGGGCTTGCCGCCGTCTACGGGCGAAGCCTTGCACCTGCGGTCGACAGTCCGCTGGTCGAGACCGCCGATTTCGGATCGAATCCCGGCGCGCTGAAGATGTATTCGTTCGTGCCGGAAGAGCTGCCGCGCGGTGCCGCGCTGGTGGTCGTGCTGCACGGCTGCGGCCAGACCGCGGCCGGTTACGATCTCGGTGCGGGCTGGTCGACGCTTGCGCGTCACTATGGCTTTGCGCTGCTGCTGCCGGAGCAACAGGTCGCGAACAACGCCAACACCTGCTTCAACTGGTTCAATCCGGCGGACATCAAGCGCGGCAAGGGCGAGGCTGGCTCGATCCGTCAGATGATCGCGCGCATGGTGGTCGACCACAAGCTCGATCCGCGTCGTATCTACATCACCGGACTCTCCGCCGGCGGCGCCATGACCTCGGTGATGCTCGCGGCCTATCCGGACGTGTTCGCGGCCGGCGCGATCGTTGCCGGCCTGCCGTTCGGCATCGCCACCAACCTGCGCCAAGCCCTCAATGGCATGATGCGGGCGTCGTCGCGCACCGCCACTGAATTGGGCGATCTGGTGCGCGGCGCGTGGAAGCACCACGGTCCGTGGCCGAAGGTTTCGGTCTGGCACGGCAGTGCCGATCGCACCGTCAATCCCGGCAATGCGGACGCGATCGTCCGGCAATGGCTCGACGTGCACGGCCTGCCTGAGACGCCGATGGCGACCACGATGGTCGACGGTTATCCGTGCGATGTGTGGTGGGATTCGAACGGCGAGACGGTCGTCGAATCCTACACCATCACCGGTATGGCTCACGGCACGCCGCTCGGCCCCGCTGCCAATGACGAACGCTATGGCGAGGCCGGCGCCTTCCTGATCGAGGCCGGGATTTCGTCGTCCTACCACATCGCGAATTTCTTCGGCTTGACCGAACAGGCTCGCCGACCCGCGCCGGCTCCGAAAGAAGCCGACAAGCCGGCGGTCAAGCCTGTGGCGCAGCCGGTCGCAAAGGAAACGGCAAAGCAGCCGATGCCCTTGCCGCGCGCCGCTCCCTCGCGTCAGGCTGCGCCGTCACGCAACCTCCGCGGCCGCGCCCGCGAGATCAGCGATGTGATCACCCGGGCACTGACAGCCGCTGGTTTGATGAAGTAATTCTGGCGCCGCGGTTACTAAAGCGCGATGAGATGAGGATGAATCATCATCGCGCTTTAGCTTATTGTTTGAGCATGATCTCCGCGCAAACGCTTCGCGTTTGTCGCGAGGGAAAACCGCTTCACACTTTTCCGGATCATGCTCTAGCCGCGGCGTCGCTTACAGCTCGCCGGTGATGAACGGGTTCGTCATCCGCTCCTGGCCGATGCTGGAGCCGGCGCCGTGGCCGCAGATGAAGCCGACATCGTCGCCGAGCGGCAGCAGCTTCTCCTTGATCGACCTGATCAGCGTCTCGTGGCTGCCGCCGGGCAGGTCGGTGCGGCCGACCGAGCCGTTGAACAGGACGTCGCCGACATGGGCGAAGCGCAATTCGCGGTTGAAGAACACGACGCTGCCCGGCGAATGGCCGGGGCAATGCAGGATCTCGAAGGTGAGTTCGCCGATCGTGACCTGCTCTCCCTCCTCGAGCCAGCGGTCCGGCGCGAAGTCGCGAACGCCGCTCATGCCGAAACGCGCGCCGCTCGCAACGACATTGTCGAGCAGATATTTGTCCGCGATATGCGGGCCCTCGATCGGCACCTTCAGCGCATCGCGCAGTTCGGCGGCGCCGCCGACATGGTCGATATGGCCATGGGTGATCCAGATCTTCTCGACGCTGACGCCGGTCTGTTTGATCGCCTCCTGGATCTTCGGGACGTCGCCGCCAGGATCGATCACGACCGCCTTCTTGCTCGGCTCGTGCCAGAGGATGGTGCAGTTCTGCTCAAACAGCGTCACCGGCACGATGATGGCGCCGGCCTTCGGTTTTGTTTCGGTTTTGTCATCCATGGCGGCACCTTATTCTTCCCTTGGACCCCGTCAACAAGGGTCCGGAACATCCTGCGCCCATTGGCCGGTCTGTGATAGGATTGCACAGTTCTTGAACATGTAGTGTGAAAGAGGAATGGCATCCACCGTGACGGAACATCCCGTGAGCCAGGTTTCGCGGTCGCCGCTCGGAGGCCCGCGCACCACGGCCCGCGCCTTCTTTGTGGCCGAGCGCCTGAACACGTCGGGGCTCGAGCGCAGCGATGTACTGGCGACGACGCCATTGGCGTTCCGCGTCAATGATAACGGGGTCGCGATCCTGTTCCGTTACGGTGTCGTGGTCCTGATTGGCCTGAATGCGCTGGAGGAGGAGGAGTTCCTGCGCGGGCTGCAGTCGCGCCTGGTCGCGCCGTTCGCGCGGCGCGAGGAGGAGAGCGCCACCATCGAGCTCGCCTCCGAGAAGGACGATCAAATTCCGCCGGGCGGTCCGATCTGTCTGCAGAGCCTGTCGCCGGAGCGGCTGATCCTAGTCGGCGAGGCGCTGGCGAAGAGCGTCGTGCTGGCGCGCCATGAGCGCGAGGTCGCCGCGGTGTTCGACACGACCGAGCCGTTCGCGCGCGAGCTCGCCAAGAGCGGGCAGATCCATCGCAGCCGCAGCGCGATCCTGAAGCACATCGGCAATGCCTTGTCGGTCCGCCATCGCGTCTCGGGGCCGGTCGAAGTGTCCGAGAAGCCCGACATCCTCTGGGACAAGCCGCAGCTCGAGCGGCTCTATGCCCGGCTCGAGGACGAATACGAACTGAAGGAGCGCACCGAATCGCTCAACCGCAAGCTCGCGGTCATCGCCGAGACCGCGCAGGTCCTGACCGACATCATCGATACCCGCCGCTCGCTGCGGCTCGAGATGATCATCGTCTTGCTGATCCTGTTCGAGGTGTTGATCACCATCTACCAGCTCGCGACCGGCCGCCACGTGTGATGTTCCTCTCCCCGCAAGCGGGGCGAGGTGAAGCGGAGCTCGCGGCTCGCTTCGATACGAATCATTAATACGTTATGCATCGAAATTTTCACGCAAACGCGCCACGCGTTAGCGCCTTGCCACGTTCAAGCCTGAATTGAAGGGTGACGTGACGATATGAGTGATTTGGGCGATATTGAAAAAGATTGGTGGCGGCGCGGCGTCTTCTATCAGGTGTATCCGCGCTCGTTTCAGGATTCCAACAGCGACGGCGTCGGCGATCTCAAGGGAATTTTGCGGCGATTGCCGTACTTGAGAGAACTTGGCGTCGATGCGTTCTGGCTGTCGCCGATCTATCCGTCGCCAATGGTCGATTTCGGCTACGACATTTCCGACTACACCGGCATCGATCCGCAGTTCGGCGCGATGGAGGATTTCGACGCGCTGGTCGCCGCAGCCCACGACGCGGGGCTGAAGTTGATCCTCGATCTGGTGCCGAACCATACCTCGGACCAGCATCCCTGGTTCATCGAATCGCGAAGCTCGCGCGATAACCCCAAGCGCAACTGGTACATCTGGCGCGATCCGAAGCCGGGCGGCGGACCGCCGAACAATTGGCTGTCGGAATTCGGCGGCAGCGCCTGGGAATATGACAGCGAGAGCGGGCAATATTACTACCACGCCTTCCTGGCCCAGCAGCCGGACCTGAACTGGCGCAATCCGGAGGTCCGGGCGGCGATCTATGACGTGATGCGGTTCTGGCTCGGCAAGGGCGTCGACGGCTTTCGCGTCGATGTCATCTGGCATCTGATCAAGGACGCCAAGTTTCGCGACAACCCGCCCAATCCGCATTATCACGAGGGCCGGCCGCCGCATGAGAAGTTTCTGACGCAATATTCCACCGACCAGGCGGAGGTGCACGAGGTGATCGCCGAGATGCGGCGCGTCACCGAGGAATTCGAGGCCCGGGTCTTGATCGGCGAGATCTATCTGCCACTGCATCGCCTCGTCGCCTATTACGGCAACGATCTCACCGGCGCGCAGATGCCGTTCAACTTCGCGCTGCTGTCGACCTTGTGGAGCGCGCGCTCGATCGAGCGGATCATCGAGGATTATGAGAAGGCGCTGCCACAGGGCGCATGGCCGAACTGGGTGCTCGGCAATCACGACCGGCCGCGGGTCGCGAGCCGGGTCGGGCCTGAGCAGGCGCGCGTCGCCGCCATGCTGCTGCTGACGCTGCGCGGCACGCCGACGCTCTATTACGGTGACGAGATCGGCATGCGCCAGGTTCCGATCGCGCCCAATGAAGTGCGCGATCCCTTCGAAAGGAACGTGCCGGGTATCGGCGTCGGCCGCGACGGCTGCCGCACGCCGATGCAATGGGACGCCGAGCCCAATGCCGGCTTCTCGACCGCAAAGCCCTGGTTGCCGCTCGCCCATGATGCGCTGCGCGAAAACGTCGCCAGTCTCGGTGCCGACAGGACGTCGATCCTCAACCTGTACAAGGCGCTGATCGCGCTTCGTCGGCAATGGCCACAGCTCGTGACCGGCAGCTATGAACGGGTCGCCGCGCAGGGCGACATCCTGCTCTATCGCCGGCGTGGCGAGGACGGCGCGCTGATCGTGGCGCTGAACCTGGGGGCCGAGCCGGCCGCGGTCACCTCGAGCGCGATCGCTTTCGGCAGCGAAATCCTGCTGTCGACCTTCCTCGACCGCAGGGGAGAGACGATCGAAAGCGTGCTCGATCTCCGTGGCAATGAAGGCGTCATCATCGCCCCACCGGGGCACCGAGATCGCGATGCCGCCGACCTCCACCAGCCAGAGCTGGAGCAGGGCGAATCGGCCGATATCGATGATCAGGCCGGGTGACCGCCTTTGTCGGCCTGATCGATATCGCTGCGTTTCAACAGATAATCGAGCCCGCCGACCCTGTACCAGCGGTAGCCGTAGGCCTCGAGCAGTAGCCGGTGCTGACCGCGGCCATTGGCACGGCTGTGATCTTCCGTCAGAAGGTTGATCAGGAGCTTGCCGGTATCACCGGGAAGCCCGGCCCGAAAGGCCACCTCGCGCGGCCTGTCATCGAGATTATGGACGAACAGCACCGAATTGTTGCGCCAGTCGTAGCGGATCGCGAATACGGCTGGATCATGCGTGTCGATGATGCTGAAGTCGCCCCAGCCGACCTCCGGGACTTCCTTGCGCATGCGGATGATGCGCTCGGTCCAGTTCAGCATTGAATTGGGATCGCGGCGCTGCTTGGCGACATTGACGTGCTCATAACCGTAAGGGCCGGTATCGATGACGGGCGCCGCCGGCCTGTCGCCCTTCGTGAATCCGGCATGCGGCTCCGTCGACCACTGCATCGGCGTGCGTGCACAACCGCGCTCCGGCAGATCGAGATTGTCGCCCATCGCGATCTCGTCACCGTAACGGATGACCGGCGTGCCCGGCAGCGTACACATCAGGCTGTAGGCCAGTTCGAGCCGGCGCCGGTCGCCGCCCAGCATCGGCGCGAGGCGGCGGCGGATGCCGCGATCGTAGAGCTGCATCTCCTTGTCGGGGCCGAACGCCTTGAACACGATCTTGCGCTGCGCGTCGGTCAGGCGGCCGAGATCGAGTTCGTCATGGTTGCGCAGGAACAGGCCCCACTGCGCCGTCGCCGGTCGCGGCTTTGTCGCCCAGAGCGCTTTTGCGAGCGGACGCGAGTCGGCGGAGGCGAGTGCATAGAACAGATGCTGGTTGACCTGGAAATTGAACATCATGTGCATGCGGTCGCCATCGCTGCCGAAATACTCCATGTCGGTTTTCGGCAGCACATTGGCTTCGGCCAGAATGATGGCGTCGCCCTCGCGCCATTGCAGGAATTCGCGAAAGGCGCGCAGCATGTCGTATTGCTCGACCGGCTTCTTGACGTTTGGTCCCTTGGTCGCAATCACGAAGGGCACCGCATCCATGCGGAAGCCGGAGACGCCAAGCTGAATCCAGAACCCCATGATCTTGAGGATCTCCGCCTGCACATGCGGATTCGATGTGTTGAGGTCCGGCTGAAAATCGTAGAAGCGATGGAAGTACCAGGCGCCAGATTCCCTGTCCCTGCTCCAGGTCGACTTCTGCACGCCGGGAAACACCATGCCAGTGTCGGCATTGGCCGGCTTCTTGTCGGACCAGACATACCAGTCGCGATAGCGGGATTCTTTGTTCTTGCGCGCCTCGCGAAACCAGGGATGCTGGTCGGACGTGTGGTTGACGACAAGGTCGATGATGACACGGATGCCGCGCTGCTTGCAGCCGTGGGTGAATTCGACGAAGTCTCCGAGCGTGCCATAGCGAGGATCGACGCCGTAATAGTCCGATATGTCGTAGCCGCCGTCGCGGCCCGGCGAGGGCTGGAACGGCATCAGCCAGATCGCGGTGACGCCGAGCCCGTGGAGATAATCCAGCCGGCGCAACAGCCCCTTGAAATCGCCGACACCATCGCCATTGGCATCCATATAGGTGTCGACGGAAAGACAGTAGATAACGCCGTTCTTGTACCAGAGGTCGTCGATCACAGGGCTTCCCTCACAGGTCCGCCCGGGTGATTCAGCGGCCGTCTATTAAGCGGAGAGAGCAGCTTGGGTTCCCGCCATAGCCGTGTTGGGTGGTCCGGCGGAATCGGCTAGGTTATTGATATGGAATCGTCCGCCCGCAACATCGCCCTTGTTCCGCCGCCGGACCGTCGCCAGTCGGAGACGGCGCTTGCGATCGCGCGCGGCACGGCGCGACTGTTGCGCTCGCTCGGGTTCTCCTGCATCAGCGAATTGCCGCTGCCGTCGGGCCGGCGTGCCGATCTCGTGGCGCTGAACGAGCGCGGCGAGATCTGGATCGTCGAGATCAAGTCGTCGGTGGAGGACTTGCGCGCCGACCAGAAATGGCAGGACTATCGCCTCCATTGCGACCGGCTGTTCTTTGCCTTCACGCAGGATCTGCCGTGCGAGATCTTTCCCACTGATACCGGTCTGATCATCGCCGACGCCTATGGCGCGCACATGCATTGCGAGGCGCCGGAGCATCGGCTGCCGGCGCCGACCCGCAAGCTGATGACGGTGCGCTTTGCGATCGCGGCGGCGCAGCGGTTCAACCGCTTGCTCGACCCGCAGGGCCATGCGGAGTTTTAGATTAGGGTGAGACCCCCATCCTGAGGAGCGCGGAACGCGCGTCTCGAAGGATGAGGCCACAGACGGGGCCTCATGGTTCGAGACGCCGCTGCGCGGCTCCTCACCATGAGGGGAAACAGGGGAGCCGTAGGGTGGGCAAAGCGAAGTGTGCCCACCTTCTCTTGCACCGATCGTGAATGGTGGGCACGCTGCGCTTTGCCCGCCCTACAAATTAACGCTACGAATTACCGCGGCGCGCGCTTGGCCAGGATGCGCTGCAGCGTCCGGCGGTGCATGTTGAGGCGGCGCGCGGTTTCCGAGACGTTGCGGTTACACATCTCGTAGATGCGCTGGATGTGCTCCCAGCGCACGCGGTCGGCCGACATCGGGTTGGACGGCGGTTCGGATTTCTCGGTGCCGCTCGCCAGCAATGCTGCGACGACATCGTCGGCGTCCGCGGGCTTCGAGAGATAATCGATCGCGCCCATCTTCACCGCAGTCACGGCGGTGGCGATGTTGCCATAGCCGGTGAGCACGATCGCGCGCGCATCGGGGCGCTTGCGCTTCAACGCCGAGACGACGTCGAGGCCGTTGCCGTCGCCCAAACGGAGATCGACCACCGCAAACGCAGGCGCGGCCTTTCCGATCTGCGCCAGACCATCGGACACAGTATCGCAGGATGTCACGGTGAAGCCGCGGGTCTCCATGGCGCGCGACAGGCGCTCCAGAAACGGCTTGTCGTCCTCGACGATGAGCAATGAGCGGTCGGTTTGATCGTTCAGTTCGGCGATGGCGTTCACGGTTCTGCTATCCCTTCTCCAATCCCAAACATATGGCGTGTGACTGCGGCGATGCCAAGGCCGCCCGAAATCGGCGATTAATGCGTCAAATTGTCGAATTGTGTTCAGCCCATCATGTCGTCGGCGGCATCGTTCGTCTCGAACACGTCGCGGGGCCACACGATCTGAACCACGGCGCCGTGATCGGGAAACACGCGGTTGGTGAACGTGACCTTGGCGCCGGTGCGCTCCAGCAGCGTCCGCGCGATGAAAACGCCAAGACCAAGCCCTGTGCGGCCGTTTTGCGCCTCATCCGCACTGCGGCGCCGCGACAAATAGGGCTCGCCGATCCGGTTCAGCATATCAGGGGCGATGCCGGGGCCATCATCGGAAATGACGATTTCGACGGTGTCTGTGTTCCACCAGGCATTCACCTCGACGGTCTGGTTGGCGAAATCCACTGCATTTTCCAGGATGTTGCCGACGCCATAGAGGATCGCGGGATTGCGGGCGCCGACCGGTTCCGTGGTGACTGCGACAGCAAGCCGCACCTTGATTGCAACGCCGAAATCGCGGTGCGGTGCAACAGCCTCCTCGATCAGCGTCGACAGTTTCATGCGGTCGAACGGCGCACCGGTGGAGGAGAGCTGGGTGATCTTGCCCAGGATGTCGCGGCAGCGCTGCGCCTGTTCGCGCAGCGTCTTCAGGTCGGCAGCGAGCGGGCCGTCCTTCACCGTACCTTCCAGCTCGCGCGAGATCAGGAAGATGGTTGCGAGCGGCGTGCCAAGCTCGTGCGCGGCCGCGGCCGCAAGGCCGTCGAGCTGGGTCAGATGCTGCTCGCGCGCCAATACCAGCTCGGTCGCAGCCAGCGCGTCCGAGAGCTTTCGCGTGTCCTCGGTGACCTGGAACGCGTACAGGCTGGTGACGCCGATCGCGAGCAGGATCGAGAGCCAGACGCCGAACAGATAGATCGGCGGCAACACCAGCGGATCGTCGGCGTCCCAGGGCAGCGGCAAATGAAAGAACACCAGCGCCGATGCGCAGGCGACCGCGAGACAGCCGAGCGCGATCGTCAGCCGGACCGGCAGCGCGGTGGCGGAAATCAGGACCGGCGCCAGGAACAAATATGAGAACGGATTCTGCAGGCCGCCGGTCAGGAACAATAAGCCGGCAAGCTCGACAATGTTGAGCGCGAGCAGCGCCGCGGCATAGATCGGCTCCAGCCGCTGCATCGGGTTGAACGCGATCTGCAGGGCGAGATTGAGCAGCGCCGACAGCGCGATGATGGCGATGCAGGGGATGACGGGGACGTCGAATTCCAGGCCCTGCGCGACAATGAAGATCGCGGCGAGCTGGCCGAGCGCGGCCAGCCAACGCAGCCGCAGAATTGTATCCAGGCGAACATGGCGGCGTGGTTGGCGGAAATCGGAGGCGGCAACGTCGGTCATATCCTCACTCTAGCTACACGACAGCTCGATCACAAACGCGCGTGATCTGGCTGTTGTGGCCTCCGTCATGCCCGGGCTTGTCCCGGCCATCCACGTTCTTGCCGCCGAGGGAGAGTAAGACGTGGATGCCCGGGACAAGCCCGGGCATGACGAGCTCCTTGCGCTCGGGGACGTGATGCCTCAATGAAACGGGTTGAATGAACATCGAACAGACAATTTCGCGTAAGCCGCCAGCTTCCGATCCCGTAGCTTCGGCCGCGATCGATGTCGCGCATCTGGTGAAGGTCTACAAGGCCACCCGCGCGGTCGACGATGTCTCGTTCCGGATCGCGCGCGGCAGCATCACCGGGCTGCTCGGCGGCAATGGCGCCGGCAAGACCACGACGATCGCCATGATCATGGGCCTGGTGCTGCCGACCTCCGGCCGCATCCATGTGCTGGGCTTTCCGATGCCCGAGCAGAGCGCCGAGGTGCTCGGGCGGATGAATTTCGAGAGCCCCTATGTCGACATGCCGATGCGGCTCACCGTGCGCCAGAATCTCACGATCTTCGGCCGGCTCTATGCCGTGCGGAATCTCACAGAGCGGATCGATCGGCTCGCCTCCGATCTCGATCTGCGCGACTTCATCGACCGAGCCAACGGCAAGCTGTCCGCCGGCCAGAAGACGCGCGTGGCGCTCGCCAAGGCACTGATCAACGAACCTGACCTGTTGCTCCTGGACGAGCCGACCGCCTCGCTCGATCCCGATACCGCCGATTGGGTGCGGCAGCACCTGGAGAACTACCGCAAGAGCCATAACGCGACGATCCTGCTCGCCTCGCACAACATGCTGGAGGTGGAGCGGCTGTGCGACCGCGTCATCATCATGAAGCGCGGCAAGATCGAGGATGACGACAGTCCCGATCGGATCATGGCCCGCTACAACCGCGACACACTGGAAGAGGTGTTCCTAGACGTCGCCCGCGGCCGTACCCGGGAGAGCGCGACATGAGCGAGATTGCTGTCCATCGCGGGCTGTCGCTCAACCGCATCAACGCGATGGTGCTGCGCTATTGGTACCTGTTGCTGTCGTCCTGGCCGCGACTATTGGAACTGGTCTATTGGCCGGCGCTGCAGATCATCACCTGGGGTTTCCTGCAGAACTACATTTCGCAGACCTCGGGCTTCTTTGCGCAGGCCGGCGGCACCCTGATCGGCGCGGTCATCCTGTGGGACATCCTGTTCCGCGGCCAGCTCGGATTTTCGATCTCGTTCCTTGAGGAGATGTGGGCGCGCAACCTCGGCAATCTCATGATGAGTCCGCTGAAGCCGATCGAGTTCCTGATCTCGCTGATGATCATGAGCCTGATCCGCCTCGCCATCGGCGTCATTCCGATGACGCTGCTGGCGCTGTTCTTCTTCGGGTTCAACTTCTACGCCATTGGCCTGCCGCTGATCGCCTTCTTCTGCAACCTGATCTTCATGAGCTGGTCGGTCGGCATTTTCGCCTCCGGCCTCGTGCTGCGGAACGGGCTCGGCGCAGAGAGCATCGTCTGGACGCTGATGTTCGCGCTGATGCCGCTTGCCTGCATCTATTATCCCGTCAGCGTCTTGCCGCCCTGGCTGCAGGTCGTCGCCTGGATGCTGCCGCCGACCTATGTGTTCGAGGGCATGCGGGCGCTCTTGATCGACCACGTCTTCCGCACCGAGCTGATGGTCGACGCCCTCGTCATCAACGCGGTGCTGCTTGTCGCGTCATTTTCGATCTTTCTTGCCCTTTTGCGCAGCGCCAAACGCAACGGCTCGCTGCTCAGCAGTGGCGAATAACTTTCACTTTCCCGTGGATTCCCGGTTATTTACGGCTTTTCGAGGCATAAATGGACCGATCGGTGCATTGACGCTTTATTACTCATTGGCCAGTATGCTGCGTCGCAAACAAGGATTTTGAAGCAAATGCCGATTGGTGAATTTGGCGGCGCCCCGCCGCTGGCGGCCGAAGGCAGTCCGGCGCTCACGACGCCACTGTACTGGATGTACGAGATGGCGCATTCGTCGCTGAACCCGGCGCGCGCGGTGACCGACGCCACCAAGATCCTGTTTCAGAATCCGCTCAATCCGTGGACGCATACCGAAGTCGGCAAATCCGTCGCCGCGGCTTGCGAACTGTTCGAGCGAACCACCCGCCGCTACGGCAAGCCGGACTGGGGCCTCGACGAGACCGAGGTCAACGGCGTGCGTACGGCGGTTGAAGTCCGCACGGTCTGGGAAAAGCCGTTCTGCCGGCTGCTCTATTTCGATCGCAAGCTGACCCGGCCGCTCCGCAGCCCCCAGCCGCGCGTGCTGATCGTGGCGCCGATGTCCGGCCATTACGCGACGCTGCTGCGTGGCACGGTCGAAGCCTTCTTGCCGACCCACGAGGTCTACATCACCGATTGGGCCGATGCGCGCATGGTGCCGCTGTCCGAAGGTCGCTTCGATCTCGATGACTATGTCGATTACCTCATCGAGATGCTGCATGCGCTCGGCGGCAACATGCATGTCATCGCGGTCTGCCAGCCCTCGGTGCCTGTGGTGGTCGCGGTCTCGCTCATGGAAGCGCGGCGCGATCCCTTCGTGCCGCTGTCGATGACGCTGATGGGCGGCCCGATCGACACCCGCCGCAATCCGACTGCGGTCAACAACCTCGCCGCCGAACGCGGCATCGAATGGTTCCGCAACAATGTCATCACCAAGGTGCCGTTCCCGCATCCTGGCATGATGCGCGACGTCTATCCGGGATTCCTGCAGCTCAACGGCTTCATCAGCATGAATCTCGACCGCCACATGGATGCGCACAAGGCGCTGTTCGCCAATCTGGTGAAGGGCGACGGTGATCTCGTCGACAAGCATCGCGAATTCTATGACGAATATCTCGCGGTGATGGACCTGACCGCCGAGTATTATCTGCAGACGGTCGACCTCGTCTTCGTCAAGCACGCGCTGCCGAAGGGCGAGATGACCCATCGTGGCGAGCTGGTCGTTCCCTCCAAGATCAGGCGCGTTGCGTTGATGACGGTGGAAGGCGAGAAGGACGACATCTCCGGCCTTGGCCAGACCGAAGCGACGCATGCTTTGTGCACGTCGATTCCCGATCATCGCCGCGTGCATTACGTGCAGAAGGGCGTCGGACACTATGGTGTGTTCAACGGTTCGCGTTTCCGCGCTGAAATCGTGCCGCGCATCTCCGATTTCATGGTTTCGTCGGCGAATACACGGCTTTCCTTGGTCGCAGCCGCTGAATAGCGACGTGATCGAGCCCGTTTTGGGTGGGTTTGTAAGTCGCTGAATTGATTAAAAGAATCCGGATTCGGCGATCGCTCAAGGAATGAGTTTTGACTCGTTCCTTGGGGGGTGATTTCGGGCCGGGTCGGCCCAAATTTTTCGGGTTCCGACCCCACGATGTGGGGGTCAAACCACGGGCAGCCTCTGTATATTGGGCAAATGATTTGTTTTTGCGCCGAGCGATTTCCCTGGCGGCGGATATGGCAGAATCCGGGCGAACTCTTCCTCCCCGGACTCTCAGAAATGGCTACTCGCGCGCTCCTCTATCGGCGGCCCGCCGAACCCTCGACTCTTCTCATCAAGCACGGCTCCCAATATTTCGCGATCAGGCTACGGCGGCATAGGCGCGCGCGTCGCTACACGCTTCGCATTCATCCAACTGACCGCGAAGCGATCCTCACGATGCCGCCGCGCGGCACCATCGCCGATGCGCGCGACTTTGCGCAGCTTCATGGCGGCTGGATCGCCGCGCGTCTCGGTCGTCTGCCGAAGGCGGCACCGTTCCAACCCGGCACAGTGGTGCCGCTGCGCGGCGTGCCGCATCGGCTCGTGCATCGCGCCGGCGAACGCGGGACGGTGTGGACCGAGATCCGTGACAGCGGCGAAAGGATTTTGTGCGTGGCCGGCGAGCCGGAGCACATGGACCGCCGCGTGCACGACTTCCTCAAGCGCGAAGCGCGCAAGGATCTGCAGAAGGCTTCCTTGGCCTATGCGGCGGAACTCGGTGTGCGCGTGCGCCGTGTCTCGATCCGCGATCAATCGAGCCGCTGGGGTTCCTGCACTTCGCACGGATCGCTGTCGTTCTCCTGGCGCCTGATCCTCGCGCCGCCCTACGTGCTCGACTATCTCGCCGCGCATGAAGTCTCGCATTTGGTCGAGATGAATCACTCGCTGCGGTTCTGGAAGACCGTGGGCCGGATCTGCTCGTCGGTGGATCGCGCCAAGACCTGGCTCGACACCCACGGCAACGACCTGCACCGCTACGGGATCGAGGATTAAGCCGCGCTCTCGCCACCACTCCGCCGTCGTCCCGGGCTTGACCCGGGACCCATAACCCCAGGGAGCAGTTTTGCGGACGGCGACTGCCCCGAATCCTTATCGACAGATCACGCGGTATGGGTCCCGGCCTTCGCCGGGAGGACGGAATAGCTAGACTCGTAGGATGGGTAGAGCGAAGCGAAACCCATCACCTTCGCCGCCGCGGCCCAATTGATGGGTTTCGCTTCGCTCTACCCATCCTACAAGAACTACGCGATCAGCGGCCGCCGAACAGGCGATCGACCAGCCAACCATCCAATCCCGCCGCAGCTTCCGGACGCGCACCGGGATTGGGCGGCGTGGAGGCCCGCGTCGGCGCCGGCGTTGGCGGGCGATACTGACCGGCGGATGGAACGGGTGCGGGTGGCGCGAGCGACTGCGGTGATGGCGCGCTGACCTGCGACGAGGCCTGCACCAGGTTCGACAGCGCCCAGCCGACTTGCGAATTCGGCAGGCTCGCGACCGGCACGCCCTGATGCGCCGTGCGCATGAAGCGGCTCCACACCTCCACCGGCAGTCCACCGCCGGTCGCCTTCTTGGTGGGCGAATTGTCGTCGTTGCCGAGCCAGACGCCGGTGACGAGATTGGCGGTGTAGCCGATGAACCAGGCATCGCGGAAATCCTGGCTGGTGCCGGTCTTGCCGGCCGCGGTCCAGCCCGGAATTTCGGCCTTGCGCGCGGTGCCGGAAATCAGCGTCTCCATCATCATCGCGTTCATCATCGCGACATAACGCGGCTCGACCACCCGGGCGAGCGGGTCGGCCGGGCGGACGTAGAGCAGCTTGCCTTTATCGGTGCGGATCCTCGTCACCACATGCGGCGAGACGGCGGTGCCACCATTGGCAAAGGGCGCGTAGGCGCCGACCAGCTCGATCACCGAGACCTCGGAGGTGCCGAGCGCGATCGAGGGGTTGGCGTCGAGCTTGGAGGAGATGCCGAGCCGGTGTGCGGTCCGCACCACGTTCTTCGGCCCGACCTCGAGCCCGAGCCTGACCGCGACCGTGTTCAGCGACATCGCCAGCGCCTGCGTCAGCGTCACCGAGCCGAAATATTCGTGGGTGTAGTTCTCCGGCTTCCAGCCCTTGATATCGAGCGGCGCATCGGTGCGGATCGTCTCCGGCGTCAGCCCGGCCTCGACCGCGGTGAGATAGACGAACGGCTTGAAGGCCGAGCCGGGCTGGCGCTTGGCGGTCACCGCGCGGTTGTACTGGCTCTCGGCATAGTTTCGTCCGCCCACCATGGCGCGCACCGCGCCCTCGGGCGTCATCGCCACCAGCGCGCCCTGGGTGACGTTGAACTTCACGCTCTTGGCGGCGAGCTCGTCGATGATGGCGGCTTCGGCGACGTTCTGCAGCTTCGGATCGATCGTGGTCTCGACCGTGATGTTCTGGTCGATCTGGCCGACGAGGTCGTCGAGCACTTCGCCGATCCAGTCGGCGACATAGTTCACGGTGCCGGCGCCGGCCGGCTTCACGTTGTAGGAGGGATGGCCGATCGAGGCCTGCGCCTGGGTCTCGGTGATGAACTTGGCGTCCGCCATCGCCGACAGCACGACCTGCGCGCGCTGCTCGGCGCCTTCAGGATTGCGGTTCGGCGCCAGCCGCGACGGCGATTTGACGAGGCCTGCAAGCATCGCGGCTTCCGCCAATGTCACGTTCTTGGCGGACTTGCCGAAATAGCGTTGCGCCGCGGCCTCTACGCCGTAGGCGCCGGAGCCGAAATAGACGCGGTTGAGATAGAGCTCCAAGATCTCGTTCTTGGAATGCTTGCGCTCCAGCCAGATCGCGAGCTCGGCCTCCTGCAGCTTGCGCTGCATGGTGCGCTCCTGGGTGAGGAACAGATTCTTGGCGAGCTGCTGCGTCAGCGTCGAGCCGCCCTGCGACACGCCGCGACGCAGGAGATTGGTCACCGCTGCGCGCGCGATGCCGATCGGGTCGACACCGTAATGCGAGTAGAAGCGGCGGTCCTCGATGGCGATGAAGGCTTTCGGTAGGTATGGCGGCAGGTCCTTCAGCGCGACATTGGCGCCGGCCATTTCGCCGCGCTGCGCCAGCACGCTGCCGTCCATGCCGACGATCTGGATCGTCGGCGGGCGCTTCGGGATTTCGAGCGATTGGATCGGCGGCAGATACGCGCCGACCCAGACCACGACGCCGATAACCGCAATCGCCGCCCACAGGCCGAGCACCACGCCCCAATAGAACAGGCGGCCGATCGAAAAGCCGCCGCGCGATTTCCGCCGTTTCCCGCCACTCGGGGCAGGCTTGCGCTCGCGCGGCGGTTCCGCGCCGGGGTCACTGCTGCCGCTGCTGCCGTTACTGCTGCGCTTGGCGGATTTCTTCGGTCTGTCTTCGGGATTGGGGATGCGGTCGGCCGGCGAGAGCCGCAAATCGGCGAGCGCGGCCGGAAGCCCGAATAGCGGCTCCTTGCGCCCGCCGCTCTTTTTCTTTCCCCACGCCATCCACAAACGCTGCTCACACCACGTTCCGCCGCACGCTAGCGTTCCCGGTTTAAGGCCCGGTTACGCAAAGCTTAACGCGGGATTAGGAGGTGAGGCGGCGCGTGGTAAGGATTGGGGAACCAGGCGTAGAAAACGCGCCAAACAAAGAAAGGAGCGACGCATGGGCCATATCGATCCGACCAAGGAAGTCTTCGCGCAGTTCAGGGAGAGTGATCGGCCGGGGCCGATCCACATGCTCAATCTGGTTCGCCTGCGCGAATGGGCCGCCTATCCGGACGGCCGCAAGGTGACCGGCGCCGAAGCCTATGCGGCCTATGGCCGCGAGAGCGGGCCGGTGTTCGAGCGGCTCGGCGGCCGCATCGTCTGGCAGGGCCGCTTCGAATTGATGCTGATCGGGCCCGAGGCCGAACGCTGGGATCATAGCTTCATCGCCGAATACCCAAGCGTCGCCGCCTTCGTCGAAATGATCCGCGATCCCGTCTATCGCGAAGCGGTGAAGCACCGCCAGGCCGCGGTGGAGGATTCGCGATTGATCAGGCATGCCGTGTTGCCGGTGGGCAAGACGTTCGGGGAGATTCCGAAGTAGGCTTTTTCCTGTCATTGCGAGCGGAGCGAAGCAATCCATGCCTCCGCGAGTGGAGAGATGGATTGCTTCGCTTGCGCTCGCAATGGCGGATGGGGCAGCGTGCTCCGCCCTATCCCCTGAGGAGGTCGCGAAGCGACCGTCTCGAAAGGCGAGGCCACGGGCGGGGCCTCATGGTTCTCCGAGCGATGCGCAGCGTCGTCTCGAGACGCGCTGCGCGCTCCTCGCCATGAGGGTCAAGCAGCGCAGCGACGCATAAAACAAATCGGCGGCCCGGAGGCCGCCGATCGTGTCTTCCATAAGCCGTCCCACTAACCCGCGGGGCCGGCGTCCTCGAGGATCGGACCGAACAGTTCCCAGCGCTCGCCGTTGAAGCGCATCATCTGGAGCTGCTTGTTGACGCGGTAATCGGTCGGCGAGGTGTTGGCGACGATGCCGGGCAGCGAGAGGTCGAGCTGCACGTTCTTGAGGCTGGCGGCCTGCTTCATCACGTTCTCGCGCGTGAGATTGTCGCCGCACTCCTTGAGCACATGGATCAGGAGCTGCGCGGTCGAGTAGCCGTAGGTGTTGAAGTTCGAGTCCTTATCGCCTTCCGGATAGTACTTGGCCATGAACTCGAAATACTTCTTCATGCCGGCATCATCCTTCCAGGTCGGATCGAGCGGATCCTTGCCGTAGTTGACGCTGATCACGCCCTTGGCCGCCTCGAGGCCGGCGGGCTTCATCACCGCGCCGACGGAGGTCGCGTTGATGTCGACGATCTGCACTGGCTTCCAGCCGAGTTCGGCGATCTTCTTGATCGCCTGCGCCGCCTGCTTCGGCGTGGTGGCGCTGAAGAACAAGTCCGCACCGGCGTCCTTGATCTTCAGGATCTGCGAATCCACGGTCGGATCTGAGACCTCGTAGGAGGCTTCCGTCACCACCATGCTGGCCGCCTTGTCGCCGAGGCCGGCTTTGATGCCGTTCAGGTAGTCTTTGCCGAGGTCGTCGTTCTGATAGAGGATGCCGACCTTGGCGTTCGGATGGTTCTTCAGAATGTACTGGCCGTAGATACGGCCCTCGACGAAGTAGTTCGGATTGAAGCCCATCGTCCACGGGAAATTCTTCGGGTCGGTGAACTTCGAGGCGCCGGTTGCTGCGAAAAGCTGCGGCACCTTCTTGGAGTTGAGATATTTCTGGACCGCGGCATTGGATGGCGTGCCGACGATCTGGAAGGTCAGAAGCACCTCGTCGCTTTCGACCAGCTTGCGCGCCTGCTCGACGGCCTTCGGCGGCGAGTAGGCGTCGTCGTACTGGATCAGGTTGATCTTGCGTCCGTTCACGCCGCCCTGGTCGTTGATCATCTTCATATAGGCGGCCTGGGTCTTGCCGATCGAGGCATAGGCCGATGCAGGTCCGGAGAACGGCACGGTCTGGCCGACCTTGATCTCGGTGTCGCTGGCGCCGGGGTCGTATTTCTTCTGGGCATTGGCCGCCGAAACCGACAGCGCGAATGCCAGCGCCGTCCCTGTGACCAGATGCAAAAACCCGTTCCTCATTCGCAGTTTCCTCATGTGTTGTGATTGTGCCGATGATCTTCTCCGCCGGACTTAAAGGCCCGCCGGATGCCATCGCTAGCGGCGATAGTGGAGGAACCCTTGCTGCAATGCAAGGTGGAGTCGTGCTGAAAAGCCGAGCGATATCAGTCGACCAAAGTAGGGTGTTGGCTGGAGCTTCGGTTCTGATGGAATCAGAACCGAAGCTCCAGATTCTTGTTTTGACGCGTTTTCTTCACGCGAACCGGTGTCCACCCTCGGATCAAGTCCGAGGGCATGCTTCGCTCGAAAATGCCCTAGGCAAGCCAGAGCAGAATCAGCGCGAGCGTAGCCGGCGCCGCCTGCACATAGAGGATCCGGCGGCTGACGGTTGCTGCGCCATAGACGCCGGCAACGATTACGCAGAGCAGGAAGAATGTCTTGATCTGAAGCGCGAAGCCCGGGTTGGCGTGAAGCAGGCCCCAGATCAGGCCTGCCGCGAGGAAGCCGTTATAGAGGCCCTGGTTGGCAGCCAGCACGGCCGACTCGGTAGCCTTCTCGATCGAGTTGCGAAACGTCTTCAGGCCGAGCGGCTTGGTCCAGAGAAACATCTCCAAAATCAGGAAGTAAATGTGCAGCGCGGCCACCACCGCGACCAAGAGGTTTGCGATCCAGAACATCTTGTCCCCCATCCCCGGAAACCGGGTGGACGGTAGCACGCGACGGATCGAAGATGCGACTGTTCATCGATGTCTGGAACGACAATGCCTGTTCGCGACAAACTGACGAAGCCGGCCACAACGTTTGGCCTGGATCGGCTGGAAACGCCGATCGGCGTGGCGTTGCTGGTCACCGATGACGACGGCGCGCTCCGCGCGCTGGATTGGGAGGACTATGAGGCGCGCATGAACGAGCTGCTGCGCCTGCACTATGGCGCCGTGGTCTTGAAACAGGCGCGTGCGCCGAAGGACATCCGCGCCGCGCTGTCCGAATATTTCAAGGGCGATCTCGATCGCCTCGGCGGCATCCAGTGGCGCGTCGCCGGCACGCCGTTCCAAAACAAGGTCTGGACCGCGCTGGCGAAGATCCCCGTGGGCACGACGATGAGCTATGGCGCAATGGCGGCAAAGCTCGGTGCGCCCAACGCGCAGCGCGCTGTCGGTCATGCCAACGGCTCGAACCCGATCAGCGTCGTGCTGCCCTGTCATCGCCTGATCGGTGCCAATGGCGCGCTGGTCAAATATGGCGGCGGGTTGGAGCGCAAGCGCTGGCTGCTCGCGCATGAGGGCGTTTGGGTTTAAGCCGGCCGTCGCCGGATCAAGAACTTCTGCATGCCTTCGAGCACCAATTCGCGGCGCTGGTTGAACACGGTGGAGCGCAACGTCACGACGCCGGTGGTGCGGCCGGGCACAAGCTCGGTCACTTCGAGCGCGGGATAGATGGTGTCGCCGGCATAGACCGGCTTCAAGAAGCGGCTCGACTGTTCGAGAAAGCCGATCATGGATTCCTCGACGATGAACGGAAACAGCCCGGCGCCGGGTGCGGTGTGGATCAGGGTCTGAAAGCCGTGCGCGAGCAGGTGCGGCATGCCGCGGGCGCGGCAATATTCGACGTCATAGTGGATCGGATGGGTGTCGCCGCTGGCGGTCTGGAACGCCGCGAACACCGCCTCGGTCTGGGTCCGGCTCGGGATCACAAAGCGCTCGCCGAGGGTGAAATCTTCGAACCAGCGCTGTGCTTGCACCATGCGGTGCTGGGCGGGGTCGAAGTCGGTCATATCAGGGCTTTCCTCGGCAGAATTGTTTTGTGATGTACCGGTATCGCAGCGATGTTGATGCGGCAATCGATTCCGCCTAAAGCGCGATGAGATGAGGATGAAGCATCATCGCGCTTTAGGTTATTGTTTGAGCATGATCTTTTCGGAAAACCGCCTCACACTTTTCCGGATCATGCTCTAATCCCGCCATGACGAGAAGCATCCCAGTCATCCATGACCCTGTTCGCAAAACTCTCCGCCTATGATGATCGCTCCGCCCGGCTTGCCGGCATCGGGCTGATGCTGCTGTCGATCTTCATGTTCTCGTTCGGCGATGCGATGGGGAAATTCCTCGTCGCGACCTATTCGGTCGGACAGTTGTTGTGGCTGCGCGCCTGTGCGGCACTGGTGGTGCTGCTGCCGATCATCTGGAAGCAGCGTGCGACGTTCTTCCCTATCGAGCGTCCCTGGCTGCAATTGCTGCGGGTGACGCTGTCAACGCTCGAGGTTGCCGCCTTCTTCCTTGCGACCGTCTACCTGCCGCTCGCCGACGTCATCACCTATTATCTTGCCGGCCCGATCTTCGTCACCGCGCTGTCGGGTCTGGTGCTCGGCGAGCAGATCGGCTGGCGGCGCTGGAGCGCGATCCTGGTCGGCTTCTGCGGCGTATTGATCGCGCTCCGGCCATCAGCGCAAACCGTGAGCTTGCCGGCGATGATTGCGCTCGGCGGCAGCATGTCGTTCGCGGTCCTGATGCTGATCACGCGCTCGCTGCGCGCAACACCCGATATCGTGCTGACCTCGTCGCAGTTCTGCGGCACGTTCCTGCTCGGCGCCGTGCTGTCGCCGTTCGGCTGGGTGACGCCGGATGCCGGCAGCCTTGCTCTCTTCTTCGTCGCCGGGCTGATCTCGGTCGCGGCGCTGTTCTGTGTCAATCGCTCGCTGAAGCTGGCGCCGGCAAGCGTGGTGGTGCCCTACCAATATTCGATGATCGTCTGGGCGGTGATCTTCGGCTTCGTCGTGTGGGGTGACGTGCCGTCCTGGGCCACAATCGTCGGGGCCGCGATCATCATCGCCGCCGGGCTCTACATCTTCCTGCGCGAGCAGAAGCTGGGGCGGGAAGAGCCGGTGGTGAGCCCGCCGGTGTAGCCTCAACGACGCTGCGCAGTTTCTGCTTGCTCGCGCTTCAACAACTTCCTGTGGTTATGGGTCCCCGCTTTCGCGGGGACGACGGGTGTTGTTTGCGGCGAGACCCTATGCGGTTTTCTCTGCTATCGATCCCTTCGCATCGATGAGCCCCAGCGCCTCAGCGACGACCAGACGCTGCGCGACAGGCGGAAGCAGTCGACCGGGGTGGAGGAGCCGAGCGCTTCGAAGCGGTGCAGCTCGACGCCGCTCCACTGGAAGCCGCATTTCTCCAGGATGTTGCGCGACGACGGGTTGGCGACGCGGGCGCCGGAGAACAGGTAGTCGTGACCGAACTCCTCGAAGAAGTAGTCGATCGTGGCGCGCGCGGCCTCGGTGCCAAAGCCCTGGCCCCAATGTTCGACGCCGAGCCAGTAGCCGAGCTCCGGAGTATCAGGCTCGCGCCAGTCGATGCCGACCACGCCTATCGGCGCGGAGCTGGTCTCGATCAGGAACACGGTCTCGCCGCCTCCCCCGGCAGTCGCACGCACGAATTCGACCGCATGCTCGTTCAGATAAGGATGCGGCAGGCGGCGGGTGTTCTCTGCAATGCGACGATCATTGGCGAGATGCGCAATTGCTTTTACGTCCGCGAGCGTCGGCTTGCGCAAGGTCAGCCGTTCGGTCTCGAGGACGCAACCTCTCGACTCGCGTAATATTGAGGTCGGGATATCCTGCAGCATGTCGGGCTCCTGTGATGCGATAACGGTACGCTACGCTTCGATCCTTGCGCGTGGCCTCACATGGGACACGCGCAACAGAAAAGGGGAGGCCGGTATCCCGCCTCCCCTGGAGCCTCTTAGAGCCCCGCCGGTTCAACAGGATCCGGCGGACTCATATCGTCCACCGTCTATTCGGCTGCGGCCTCGAGCACCGGAATTACCGATACGAAGGTGCGGCCATTGCCTTTGGCGCGGAACTCCACACGACCCTCGACCTTGGCGAACAGGGTATGATCGGTTCCCATGCCGACATTAAGGCCCGGATGCCAGGTGGTGCCGCGCTGACGCGCGATGATGTTACCGGGAATCACGAGCTCGCCACCGAACGCTTTGACGCCAAGGCGTTTGCCCTTGGAATCACGTCCGTTTCGCGATGAACCGCCTGCTTTTTTGTGAGCCATAGCTCGTCTCCAACTGCAGTAATTCTCTAGATCAATTCCTTGACGGAATCATTTCACTTTTTGTCACGTTTCAACTTTTGATACGTGACAATCACATTTCTCTAACGCCGCGATTTTGAAGGTTTATGCAGCATCCTCAGTGGGCGCTGCAGCAACCTTTTCCTTCTTCGGCCGCGGGCCGATCGTCGGCTTCGCGTTGTCGGTCAGGATCTCGGTGATCCGCAGCACCGTCAGCTCATCGCGATAGCCGCGCTTGCGACGGGAATTCTTGCGGCGGCGCTTCTTGAACGCGATCACCTTCGGACCGCGCTTGTGCTGCAGCACCTCGGCCGCCACCGAAGCGCCGGCCACCGTCGGCACGCCCAGAACCGGCGTTTCGCCGCCGACCACCAGAACCTCGCCAAGCTGCACGATCGTGCCGACATCGCCGGCGATCTTGCCAATCTCGAGAACATCATCCGGAACGACGCGGTACTGCCGGCCGCCGGTTTTGATGACTGCGAACATCGTTTTATTCCTTCGTGTTCGATCCCGTCCTCGGGGTATCCCCCGGGCCGGCTTCTTGTTCAGTCGCTATGGGTTACGATTTTCGCGCGGCGCGGGGACGTGCCCGGAATTCGCGCAAAAACAAACGGCGCGAGAAATCCCACGCCGGATTGAGGGCCGTTATAGCGGTCAAGCGCCAAGAGTCAAGGCAAACGGGCCGAAAACCGGCCGAAAATGAAGGATTCGGAGCGATTTTAGGCCGGTTTGAGCGAGGTTCCCGGCCCGTAGCCCGGTGGAGCGCAGCGCAACCCGGGTCATCCATCGGCCCCGGGTTACGCGTTCCGCTCCACCCGGGCTACCGCGCCCCAGTCACGTCCCGGTCTTGGTCTTCGCCTTCGGATCATCCGCCGCCATGGCGTGCACCGGCGAGGTCTGGCGGGCGCCGGGGCCCGGATGCACATGGACGGCCTTGGCCGACAGCGGCTCGCCGCATTCCGAGCAGACCATCACCGGGTCGAACATGTGTCCGCAGTTCTTGTGCTGATGCAGCATCGGTCGGCCGCGCGAGTCGACCATGTGGATGTTGCCCCAGTGCACGATCGACATGATGATCGGATAGAGGTCGAGGCCCTTCTGCGTCAGGATATATTCGTAGCGCTTCGGCGATTCCTGGTACGGGATTCGGCGCAGCACGCCGAAGCGCACCAGCTTCTTCAGCCGCTCGGCGAGCAGATGGCGGGTGATGCCGAGCGAGGACTGGAACGCCTCGAACCTCCGCTTGCGAAGAAAGCACTCGCGCAGGATCAGGAGACTCCAGCGGTCGCCGATCACGGCCACCGTGCGGGCCAGCGAGCACGGCTCCTCTTCAAGCGTATCCCATTTCATCAATGTCTCCAGTCACCTGCAGTCCGCGAAGCAGGATTCATTCTAATTCGGCACTGAGGCTCGTTCAACCGTTTGTGCGTCGACCGTTACCGCAGAGCCCAATCCGCTATTGACAGTTCTAAAATAGAACTTTAAAGCCGAGGTCGCAACCGATCGCGGCGACGGGCCGCCCTATCCGAGGAAAGGCAATCGATGGCTGCTCCGCTCAAAGTCGAGTTTCATTTCGATTTCGGCAGCCCGAACGCCTATCTCGCCGAGCTGGTCCTGCCGGGAATTGAAAAGCGCACCGGCGTGAAGTTCGACTATGTCCCGGTGCTGCTCGGCGGCGTCTACAAGGCGACCGGCAACATGTCGCCGTTCGACTCGCTGCGCGGGATCAAGAACAAGGCCGAATACAACGCACTGGAAACCGAGCGCTTCCTGCGGCGCCACCACATCACGAGATTCAAGTCGAACCCGTTCTTCCCGGTGAACACGTTGATGCTGATGCGCGGCGTGATCGCCGCGGAATTCGAGGGATTGTTCGAGCCCTATTTCCGTGCGGCCTACCACCACATGTGGGTCGAGCCAAAGAAGATGGACGATCCGCAGGTCTTCCGCGACGCGTTCCTCGCCTCCGGCGTCGATATCGACCGCGTGCTCGCGCGCATCCAGCAGGACGACGTCAAGAAGAAGCTGATCGAGAACACGCAAGCCGCGGTGGCGCGCGGCGAGTTCGGCTCGCCGACTTTCTTCGTCGGCGACGAAATGTTCTTCGGCAAGGATCGCCTGCGCGAGGTCGAGGAAGAGATCGTCGCCCAGCTCGCGGCGGCGAAAGGCTGCGCGAGACGGCCAGGAACCTAAGCAAACCAATTCACAGCAAGGCCCGGAACAAGGGTCGTGGAGGCGGGAGGTGTCGTTGACGATATTGGAGCGAGCGGCCCCGGCGGCCGAAATTCTGGCAAATCTGCCGAACCGGATCCACGAGGTGATCGACCGGCATGTCGCGGCGACGCCGGATCGCACGGCGCTGATCGATGACGGCGGCAGCCTGACCTACCGCGAACTCGATCGCGCCATTGGCGGCACCGCGGACGCGCTGCGTGCGCTCGGCATCCGCGCCGGCGACCGCATCATGATCGTCAGCGAGAACGCGATCCCGCTCGCGTGCCTTCTGTTCGCCGCGAGCCGGCTCGATGCCTGGGCGATCGTGGTCAATCCGCGGCTATCGCCGCGCGAACTGGACCAGATCCGGGATCACAGCGGCGCGCGCCGCGTCTTCCTCACCACCGACGTTTCCAAGGAAGCGGCCGCGCATGCCGCGCGTTACAGCGCACCGGTGCAGGATGTCGGCCCGCTCTATGGCATCGGCGTATCCGCGCTGAACGAGGCAACCTCGCCCGAGCCGGTCGAGGCCGACGGCGCCAGCCAGGTTGCCGTGCTGATCTACACCTCGGGCACCACGGGCACGCCGAAAGGCGTGATGCTGACGCACCGCAATCTCTTGTTCAGCGCCCAGACCACCGCGGCGCTGCGCAACATGACGTCGGACGACGTGCAATATTGCGTGCTGCCGATCTCGCACATCGTCGGCATCTCGCTACTCACGATGACGCTGATGACCGGCGCCACGGTCCGCCTGGTCGCGAAGTATGATCCGGCGGCGTTGGTGCAGGCGATGGCGGAGGAAGGCATCACGATCCTGAACGGCGTTCCCGCCACCTATCAGCGCCTGCTCGAATACAAGCGGACGTCAGGTCTTTCGAAACTGAACCGCGGCGCGCTGCGCCTGATCTCGGTCGCGGGCGCGCCGCTCGACCTCGATCTGAAATCGCGGGTCGAACAGGAACTCGGGCTGCCTTTGCTCAACGGCTACGGCATCACCGAATGCTCGCCCGGGATTTCCGGCATTCGTCCGGAGGCGCCGAGAGCCGACCATGGCGTCGGGACGCTGCTGCCCGGTCTCGAGGCCAGGATCGTCGGCAGGGATGGCAAGCTGGTCGCAAGCGGCGCGGTCGGCGAACTCCATGTCCGCGGCGCCAACGTCATGCGCGGCTATTACCGCGCGCCCGATCTTACCGCGAAGGCGATCGATCCCGATGGCTGGTTCAACACCGGCGATCTCGCGCGTTTCGAGGGCGACTGCCTCTATATCGTCGGCCGTACCAAGGAGATGATCATCCGCTCCGGCTTCAACGTCTATCCGGCGGAGATCGAGGCGGTGCTCTCGACCCACGACGCCGTGGTGCAGTGCGCCGTGGTGGGGCGGCCGGTCGAGGGCAATGAGGAAGTGGTCGCGTTCGTCCAGCTGCTGCAGGGCTCGAAGGCGACGGCGGAGGACCTGATGGCTCATGTCGCGCCGCAGCTCACCTCCTACAAGCGGCCCTCGGAGATCATCCTGCTCGACGCGCTGCCGGCGACCTCGACGGGCAAGATATTGAAGCACAAACTGGCGGAGTCGCTGCGCACGTCCTGAGCGCGCGGCGAGATCGATTTATTTCCAATCAGCAGTCGGGAGAGGCCAATGCAGAAGAGAAATGCGACGGCGGCGGTCATCGGGGCCGGCGATTATATCGGCGGCGAGATCGCCAAGAAATTTGCGTCCGAAGGGTTCACCATCTTCGCCGGACGACGCAATGGCGCCAAGCTCGAGCCGCTGGTGAAGGAGATCGAGGCGGCCGGCGGCGAGATCCATGCCCGCTCGCTCGATGCGCGGAAGGAGGATGAGATCATCTCCTTCCTGAGCGACGCCGACAAGCACGCGCCGCTCGAAGTCTGCATCTTCAACATCGGCGCCAACGTCAACTTTCCGATCCTGGAGACCACCGAGCGCGTGTTCCGCAAGGTCTGGGAGATGGCCTGCTATTCCGGCTTCCTCGCCGGACGCGAGGCGGCGCGGCTGATGCTGCCGCGCGGCCGGGGCAACATCTTCTTCACCGGCGCCACGGCATCGTTGCGCGGCGGGCCGGGCTACGCCGCCTTCGCCAGCGCCAAGTTCGGCCTGCGTGCGGTAGCGCAAGCGATGGCGCGCGAGCTCGGGCCGAAGAACATCCACGTCGCCCATCTCATCATCGACTCCGGCGTCGACACCGAATGGGTGCGGCAACGGCGCATCGAAGCGTTGGGCCCCAACGCGCTCGACAATCCCGATCTGTTGATGCCGCCGTCCTCCGTCGCTGCCTCCTATTGGCAGCTCTACCAGCAGCCGAAGAGCGCCTGGACGTTTGAGCTGGAAATCCGCCCGTTCGGCGAGAAGTGGTAATGGCGGGGTAGGGAGCAAATCATGAGCGAGCATGTCAAGACCGAGATCGTCGACGGCGTGATGACGGTGACCTTGCAGCGTCCCGAGAAGAAGAACGCGCTCACCGTGGCGATGTATGACGCCATGTCGGACGCACTCGAACGCGCCGAGACCGATGGCTTGGTCCGGGTGATCCTGTTCCAGGGCGATGGCGACAGCTTTACGGCGGGCAACGACCTCGCCGATTTCGCTAGCCAGTCCAAAGGCGACAATTCCGCCATCGAGGGCGGAGCGCATCGCTTCATCGCCACCATCGGCAAGGCCAAGAAGCCGCTGGTTGCCGCCGTGCAGGGCAATGCCGTCGGCGTCGGCACCACGATGCTGTTGCATTGCGACCTCGTTTATCTCGCCGACAATGCGCGGCTGATCACGCCGTTCGTCAATCTCGCGCTGGTGCCGGAAGCGGCCTCGAGCTTCCTGCTGCCGCTCCGGATCGGCCATGCGCGGGCCTACGCGATGTTCGCGCTCGGTGAGCCGATGGAGGCATCCGCGGCGCTGGCCTGCGGGCTCGCGAATGCAGTCGTGCCGCAGACGGAGCTGCGCAAGAAGGCGCGCGATGCAGCCATCGCGCTGACCAAGCGGCCGGCCGGTTCGCTCAGCCTCACCAAGCAGTTGATGCGCGACCATGAGCGGATCGCGGCGCGGATGGCCGAAGAAGGCAGCCTGATCAAGGAGCGCCTCAAGACGCCCGAAGCGCGCGAAGCCTTTGCAGCCTTCGCCGAGCGTAGGCCACCCGACTTCACCAAGTTCCAGGCCTGACGTCTGATACGCACCAGACACGGAGACGAACATGCATGCCGCGGGCAGCTATCAATATCCCCCAATGGACTCGGTTATCTATGGCAAGCCCGCGGCTGAGGCGCTGCGCGAGGAAGCAGAAAGGCTCGGCGCCAAACGCGTCTATCTGATCGTCAGCCGCACGCTCAACAGCACGACCGACGAGATCGAGAAGATCCGCACCGCTCTCGGCGATCGTTATGCCGCGACCTTCGACGGCATTCCGCAGCACACCACGCGCGACGTCGTGGTGCAGACCGCAAAGCAGGCCAAGGAGGCCGGCGCCGACCTCGTGGTCGCGATCGGCGGTGGTTCGGTGGTGGATGCGGCCAAGATCGTGCTGATGTGCATGGAGCACGAGATCTTCGATCCTTCCGGGCTCGACGGCTATGAGACCACGCCCGAGCGCCGCTTCGGTCCGTTCCGCACGCCGAAGGTGCGGATGATTGCGATCCCAAGCACGCTGTCCGGCGGCGAGTACAATTCCGGCACCCTGGTGACCGATACGCGCCGCAAGCTGAAGCAGATCTTCAATCACCCGATGATGATGCCGCGCACCATCATCCTCGATCCTGCCATCACGCGCTACACTCCGGAGAAGCTATGGCTTGGCTCGGGCACCCGCGCGATGGATCACGGAATCGAGGCGATCTGCTCGATCCGCGGCAATGCGCTGGTCGATGCCGTCTGCCTGCAGGGCCTGCGCTATCTCCATGACGGCCTCTTGCGCACCAAGGAGGATCCGAACGACGAAGCGGCACGCATCAATTGCCAGTTGGGCTCCTGGATGTCGGCGTTCGGGCTGCAGGGGCGGGTGCCGATGGGGGCGAGCCACGCGATCGGCCATGTGCTCGGCGGCACCTGTGATGTGCCGCATTATTTCTGCACGGCGGTGATGATGCCGAGCGTACTGCGCTACAATCGCCCCGCGACCGAGCAGGCGCAGAAGGAGATCGCGGCAGCGCTTGGCGCGCCCGAGCTCGATGCCGGCGAGGCCTTCGCCGCCTTCATCGCCAGGCTCGGCCTGCCGCGGCGGCTGGCCGATGTCGGGGTGGGCGAGGACCGCTTCGAGCTGATCGGCAAGAATGCGATGCTATCGATCTTCACCCGCTCGAATCCACAGCCGATCCGCGAGCCGGCCGACGTCGTCAAGATTTTGCGGCTGGCGGCCTGATTAGAGCATGATCCGGAAAAGTGGAATCCAGTTTTCCGAAAAGATCATGCTCAAACAAGAAGATCTAACCGCCGTCGTGGGCGCAACCAAACCCGTTCCAGGCCGTTATCCCCGGGTTCCAACCGGGGCAAGGATTTCATGGCCGACGAACTGGTATTGACAACGGGGATCGCCCACCACGGTGCGACGCGGCTGCCGTCTGTCGACGTCGACAGCTTCAACATCGAACTGAAGGACGACGAGGGTTTCCTCGGCGACCGCGCCAGCAAGAGCGCGTTCCGCAAGATCCTCGATCGCTGGCGCAAGCCGCTGCGCAAGACCGGCGAGGACCCGTTCGGCGATGAGCCGTCCGACCAGGTCAGCAAGAAGACGCTGGACGCGATGCTGATCGGCGACGACACCGAGGCCTCCGCCGTGGTCCACAGCGCGATCGAGGAGTTCGCGCTGGAGCTTGCCTATGTGACTCGGCGTTTCCTCAAGACCAAGCCCTGGGCCAAGACCGAGCGCATCGTGGTCGGTGGTGGCTTCCGTGACTCCAGGCTTGGCGAGCTCGCGATCGCGCGCACCGAGATCATCCTCAAGGACGAGAAGTTCAAGGTTGATCTTCAGCCGATCCGCCATCACCCCGACGAAGCCGGGCTGATCGGCTGCCTGCATCTGGCGCCGTCATGGATCTTCGAAGCTCATGACAGTATCCTGGCGGTCGACATCGGCGGCACCAACATCCGCTGCGGCGTGGTCGAGACGCGCTGGAAAAAGGCGCCGGACCTCTCCAAGGCCACGGTCTGGAAATCCGAGCTTTGGCGCCATGCCGACGAAGCACCGACGCGCGAAGCCGCGGTGGAGCATCTGGTCGAGATGCTGCAGGACCTGATCGCGGAAGCCGAGACCGATGGGCTGAAGCTGGCGCCCTTCATCGGGATCGCCTGTCCCGGCGTGATCAATGAGGACGGCTCGATCGAGAAGGGCGCGCAGAACCTGCCGGGCAATTGGGAGAGCAGCAAGTTCAACCTGCCGGCAAGCCTGGTCGAGGCGATCCCGCAAATCGGCGACCACGACACCGCGATCGTCATGCATAACGACGGCGTGGTGCAGGGCCTTTCCGAAGTCCCCTTCATGCAGGATGTCGAACGCTGGGGCGTCCTGACGATCGGCACCGGCCTCGGCAATGCGCGCTTCACCAACCGCCGCAAGGAGAACGGCAAGAACGCCAAGAATGGCGAGAAAGCCGAGAAGGACAACGGCGAGAAGAAAGCGAAGAAGAGCGCGTGACGCTGGGTGGATGCCTACCCTTGATTTCGTCATCTTCCCGTAAGTTTACGGGCGGTTTCCCGGAAATCCGGATGCAGTAAGGTTTAAAGGTTAGGTTAAGGCCGACATTGCGTTGGCCGTTGCGGCGCCCGTTGCTACGGTGATCGCGTCGCCTCCGCTGACCGGCGAAGCCGCACTTCCCCGGCCAGCATTTTGATGAAGCGGCACGGGACCGCCAGTTATTTTTGTCGCGTCTGGCGGTCCCACCCACTCTTTCTAACCTGATTCTCCCGCTTCAGATCCATCCGATGCGCGAAAAGAACGAGGAGATCTCGTTGCTTGCGCGATCGGGGGCTTCGCGATGCGGAAAATGTCCGACGCCTTCGAACATTTTCAAATCGAGGTCGGTGAAGGTCTCGCCGAGCCGGTCGGTCCAGGCATAGGGAAACAGCGGATCGTGCTCGGCCCAGCGGATGCAGGTCGGCGCGGTGATCGCAGGCAATGACGGCGCTTCGCCCTGCATCATCCTGACGCGCGCAGCGTGCGCGGCGCGGTAATGCGCGAAGCCGCCGGCGAGATTGCCCGCTTTCAGGAAGTTGTCGGTAAAGGCGTCCAGCACATCGTCGAACGCGTCCTGGCGGTGCGACCAGCCTTTGAGGAAATGCCCGATATAGAGGGCGCAACTCTCGCGCGTCGCGCCGACGAGTTTGGGCGCCATCTCCATCTGGTGGAATGACTGGTACCAGATGTGGTTCAGCCTATCCGGCGCCGCCATCCGCGGCCCGATGCCGGGATAGACGAAATCGAAGAAGAAAAGCCCCGCGATCCGCTCGGGCGCTTTTCGTGCCAAAGGCTGCATCACGGCGCCGCCGACATCATGGCCGACCACGCCGGCCCGCTCGATCCCGAGCGCATCCATCAGCGCTAGCATGTCGTCCGCGTGCTGTTCCGGCCCGTACGGGCCATCCGGCTTGTCGCTGTCGCCGAAGCCGCGCAGGTCGGGGGCGATCAGCGTAAAACGGTCGGAAAGTCGCGCCATGACCGGCTCCCAGGTCAGCCAGAATTCCGGCCAGCCATGCAACAAGAGCAACGGCTTGCCGGCCCCGATCCGGGCGACATGGAACGCCGCCCCATTGGCTTTCACCGTCAAATGCTCCATTTCGCCCTCCTTTGGCCGTTTCGGCGCTGCGGAAATCTTCTCCCGGCGCCTTGTCTCCCCCGGCATCCTCGCCTAGAACACGCCCCGACCGCAGAGGGTGAGGAATCACCTTTTTGGCACCGGGAGAGGTGGCAGAGTGGTTGAATGCACCGCACTCGAAATGCGGCATAGGTGCAAGCCTATCGGGGGTTCGAATCCCTCCCTCTCCGCCAAGCAGCCCTCTAAGTGCCTGATTATTCGAGTCCTTCAGTAAAATAGGGGCTTTCGTTACCAGCCGTTGGTACAAAAGGTTGGTACAACGCGATGGTCCTCAAAATGGCGCGCCCTTGGCCGCACCCAATCACCGGCATCTATTGGTTTCGCAAGGCCGTTCCGTCCAAGCTCCGGCCGATCCTCAAGAAGAGGGAGGAAGTATTCACTTCGCACTCGGGATCCGGACGAGGCGAAGTTGCGTCATGCTGTGAAGGCCGCCGAAGTAGCAAAGCGCTGGGCAGGTCTGAGGAGCGGTGTCCAGACCCTGACCTTCAAGCAGGCGAGCGCGCTTGCGGGAAAGTTCTCTCGTGAGCGGATCGCGGCGAACGATGACAATCCCGGCGTGTCAGAGCGGTGGGAAAACAAATTCAAGAATCTCAAACGGGACGGCAAGCTGATCCCCGAGAAGAGGCCCGACGCCGTTGGCCTTTGGCTACATTATCGGTGGCATGCGAAGCAGTACCTGACCGAAATGCGCATGCGCCTCGATCCGCCGAGCTTCGATCTTTTTCAAGGCGTTCGCGGAAGCGAGTCAGATGGCCGACCAGCATTTGATGCGCAATGCAAACCGCGACTACACGCCCGATCCGAAGGCTTCGCGCTTTCCCGAATGGCAGGACCACGCCAAGCCGCAGGTGAGCTCAATGGTCGCGGCGTTCAAGGCGTACGCAAAGGAAGCCGAGCTTGGTGCGAGGACCGTCAAGAAGTGGGGACCGATCATCGATCGTCTTGTCGTTCATGTCGGTCGCGACGACCTGTCAGCTGTGACCCGCGCTCTTCTCATCGATTGGAAAGACCAATTGCGAGCGGAAGGATTGACACCGAGAAGTATACGGGACGGCTATCTTGCCGCGGCGAAAGCCACTGTGTGTACCGAAAACCTTATCCGAGTTGATGATGTAATGGAATCGCCTAAGCTGGCGGAATGATCGGGCTGCTCTGTTTCGTACTGGCCGTCTTGGCTTCGCCCCTCAAGTCGAAGAGCCGACTTGAAGCAGAGAATGCGGCGCTCAGACATCAGTTGATTGTCTTGAGGCGTAAGATGCGGGGTCGCGTCCGGCTCAGCAACGATGATCGCTGGTTCTTCATTCAGCTGTATCGCTGGTTTCAATCGATCTTGCAGGTCCTCACGATCATCCGGCCCGAGACGGTCGTGCGTTGGCACCGGGCCGGCTTTCGCGGCTACTGGCGTTGGAAGTCGCGCCCGATCGGAGGGCGACCGCCCATCGACACAGAGCTGCGCGGATTGATCCGGCGGATCAGCATCGACAATCCGTTGTGGGGTGCGCCGCGCATCCACGGCGAACTGCTCAAGCTCGGGTTCGAGGTCGCGCGGTCCAGCGTCGCCAAGTACATGGTGAAGCGACGCGGGCCACCTAGCCAGGGATGGCGCACCTTCTTGTGTAATCACGCGCCGGACATTGCCGCCATGGACTTGTTCGTTGTTCCAACGATCGGTTTCGATCTGCTCTATGCTTTTGTGATCGTCCGGCTCGACCGCAGAGACCTCGTCTGGATCAACGTCACAGCAAATCCGACGGCGGAATGGGTTGCACGTCAAATCACGGA
>NZ_JCAMOR010000061.1:0-50368 GCF_059512385.1 Bradyrhizobium sp. Crot121
TCTTCACGCCCAAAGAATGCGCAAGCTACTTGGCAAACTCAGGATATGCACGAACCTAACTTCATCACGCTCTAGTCCTCGGAGATTCAAAATGAGACGCTGCGCGCAGCGCCCCCTGGCGCGAATAAAGACCGCATTTGAATAAAATGATGTCAGCGGGGGGCGATCGCGGTCGATAATCCAACATATTGGCCGGTAATTGTTTTTTGTGCTTAACGGCAGCTTAAGGAAGGGTGAAGGAAGGCTTAACCTGCACCTCGCGCGCAGCCTTTGCGGAAATCTTTCCTAACGAGGCAAGACTTGCTTAACCAAGCCTGCGCCTGATGTCCTCGCGCATCTGTTCGCGGAACTGAGCTTTGCGCGCCGGCCGTTCCTTCTCCGGGACGTCATGGCGGTCGAACACGTTGAACTTCTCGAGGATCGGATAGTGCTCGCTGGCCATCGCCAGCACGCGCAGGAGATCGGCGACTTGCGCGCTCGGTCCCGTCACCTCCCAGCGGCGGACGGTGTTGGCGCCCTCGGGCCCTTTCAGTCCGCACAGCTTCGCCATCTCGGCCACCGTGAGTGGCCGGCCAATGGCCTCGCCCAGATGCTCGCGAAGCTTTTTCAGCTCTGGGCCGGTCATCGATACCTCATTGGGACCGGAACAGATCCGGAAAAGTGGGCGCCAGCTTTCGAAGCGTCTGCGGGAATATCATGCTCACACAAAAGATAGAGCGGAATGACGGTTCATCACGCTTTAGTGGCGCTGCATTCGGATGGTTTGTGAACCAGATCACATAGCGCATCGCGGAAGCAAGTTATACCGCACGCCGATTCCTGATGAGGAGGAGATCATGCGCAGCTTGATTGAAAGCCTCACACCCGACGCTTGCCGAATCGACTGGAAATGGATCGGCGCCATGTTCGCGTTTTATATGGCAGTGGTGGTGATTGCGGCCGGCCTCTTGATGACCCATCGATCCACGAAAGGCTCGGCTTACGAGCTGTCGCTGGCTGCGGTCGCTTGCGTGTCTTGCGCGCTTGCCGCCGATTGATCGGCTGGATCATGATCCGGCCATACGGATATCGGCTCGTGACCTCGTTTTCTATTTGAACGTGATATTTTTCGAAAAACTACTTTTCCGGATCACGGCTAAGCTTCCGAATGATGCTCGATCACATCGGGCGGCGTGGCCACCATCAATAATCGCGCCGGTCCAAGCCCGGCATTGCGGCCCATATGCGGTCGGTCGCCGAACAGATGGACGCAATCGCCCTGGTCGAGCACGAAGCGTTCCTCGCCGATCTGAAATTCGATCCTGCCCTCGAGCACGTAGAGGATTTCCTCGCCCTCGTGGGACAGCAGCTTGATGTCGAGGTCCGAGGTGACCGGAAAATCAAGCACGAAGGCGCTGAGCTTGGGGTCTGCGAGGTCGCCCGAGAGCCAGTGATAGTCATAGCCGTTGGCGGAGTGCGGCGGAGAGGTCTCGCGCTGGCGCCGGCGCGAGATCGTATAGTATTTGGGCGCCTGGACGTCGCCGGAATCCTCGAACAGGTCACGGAGCGGCATGTTCAGCCGGGTCGCGATCAGGATCACATTGGCGATCGACATCGCCGCCTCGCCGCGCTCCACCCGCGAGAGATAGGCCGCCGAGAGGCCGGTATCGTTGCCGAGCGCCTGCAGCGTGAGCTTCCGATCCGTGCGCGCTTTGCGAATTCGCGCTCCAAGTTGCCGGGCGATCAGCCGCGCCTGATCCATGGCCCCTCCCGAAAGCTATCGTGATGGCTTACCGGGACCTGCTCTAGAGGTGATTTGCATCGGGCGCAAGATCAGCGGCAAAAATGGCGCAAGCTCCGGCTTGCGCCATATCATAATGTGCAAGTCACTTCTTGATCAGCGGGCACACGCTCGCTTCCAAAGGCGGAAACACCTTGTCAGCGGGCAAGGTGGTTAGGATATTGTAATAGTCCCACGGCTCCTTGGATTCCTGGGGCTGCTTCACCTGCATCAGGTACATGTCGTGCATTAGCAGCCCGTCCTCGCGGACCCTGCCATTGTGGGTGAAGATGTCATTCACCGGCAGCTCCTTCATCTTCGCCATCACCGCGGTTGCTTCATCGGTACCGGTCGCTTCGATTGCGCGAAGATAATGGCGCACCGCCGAATAGACGCCGGCCTGCGTCATCGTCGGCATGGCTTTGTGCAGCTTGAAGAACTTTTCGGACCAGGCGCGGGTTTCCGGATTGCGGTCCCAGTAGAAGGCCGAGACGAAGCGCAGGCCTTGGGTGCTGGCGAGGCCCATTGCGTGGATGTCGGTGATGAAGACGATCGGCGCCACGAAGGTCTTGCTCTTGTTGATGCCGAATTCCGCCGCCTGCTTGATTGCGTTGGCCATGTCGGCGCCGGCGCTTGCCAGCGCCACCACCTTGGCCTTCGAGGATTGCGCTTGCAGCAGATAAGAGCTGAGGTCGGCGGTGTTGAGCGGGTGGCGCACTTCGCCTTCGACGGTGCCGCCGCCTTCGGTCACCGCCTTGCGGATATCGTTGGCGAACGCATGGCCGAATGCGTAGTCGACCGTCAGCAGAAACCAGCTCTTGTCGCCGGCGTCGGTCATCGTCCTGGCGAGGCTGTAGCCGTTGGAATAGCTGGTGTAGACCCATTGCGCCGAGGTGGCGGTGCAGGCCTTGCCGGTGAAGTCGGAAGAGGCCGCCATGATGATGGCGATCTTGTCCTTGTCCTTCGCCAGGGCCTGCACGGCAAAGCCCACCGACGAGTTCGAGAAATCGGCGACCATGTCGACACCATCCCGGTCGAACCATTCGCGCGCCTTTGCCGCGCCGATGTCGGCCTTGTTCTGATGATCGGCGGAGACGAGCTCGATCTTCTTGCCGAGGACCGTACCGCCGAATTCCTCGATCGCCATTTTCGCCGCAACCACCGAGCCCGGACCGGCCAGATCCGCATAGAGCCCGGACTGGTCGTTCATGATGCCGATCTTGACGAAGCCGTCCGAGATCACCGGTTCGGCGGCCCGGCCCTGCTGCATGGCCAGGACCAAGCCGATCGGCACGGCTGCAAGGCTGAGGAATTTCATCAGTGACGGCATCTTGCTTCTCCTTTGGTTTCGCTCGGGGGACGGCGCGCGCTGAAATCTTGCAGTCAGTTTTGCATATCATGCACTTTTGTGCAGGGTTAAATTATCGGCATTTGCTGATCACGAAATAGTCTGGACGAAATTTGCATAATATGCAAAGTTCATTTCTCTAAGCGGGCCGGCCGCCCACGCCGGGAAAGCTAAGAGAAAATAGGAGGTAGAGGATGTCGGACGCCATCCGGATGTCGCTGGCTGACGTGCACAGGTCGGCCAAGGCCGCGCTGCTCGCGCAAGGATTTAGTGCATCGCATGCAAATGCGATTGCGAACACCGTGACTATGGCCGAGCGGGACGAGTGCCGCCATCACGGCCTGTTCCGGCTGCCTTTCTACATGAACGGGCTGCACGCGGGTCAGGCTTCGCCCGACGCCGAGCCCGAACTGTCCATGCTTGCGCCTGCCGTCATCAAGGTCGATGCGAAATACGGTTTCTCGCCGCTGGCACTGGAGCGCGGAGCCGAGCCGCTCGCCGCCCTTGCCAAGAAGATGGGGATCGCGGCGATGGCGGTGAACAACGCGCTCAACGTCGCCGCGCTTTGGCCGGAGGTCGAGCAACTGGCGGAGCATGGCCTGGTCGGCTTCGCCTTTGTCGCTGCCAGTCCCTATGTCGCGCCGGCTGGCGGCACAAGGCCGCTGTTCGGCACCAACCCCATGGCATTCGCCTGGCCGCGAAACGGCAAGCCTCCGGTCGTGTTTGATCAGGCATCGAGCGCCAGCGCCCGCGGCGAGATCCAGCTCCGGCTTCGCGACGGCAAGACATTGCCCGACGGCTGGGCTATCGGACCGGACGGCACGCCGACCCGCGATCCGGCCCAGGCGCTGGCCGGCGCGCAGCTTCCATTCGGCGGCTTCAAGGGCTCCAACATCGCCATGATGGTGGAATTGCTGGCAGGGCCGCTGCTCGGAGATGTCCTCAGCTTCGAAGCCGGCGAGCGCGACAAGGCGAATACGGGCGCCCCGTGCGGCGGAGAACTCGTGATCGCGATCGATCCGGTCCGTTGCATGGCGAAAGGGGATCGCGCCAAACAGCTCGAACATGCCGAATTGCTGTTCGGCAAGATGCTGGCACAGGACGGCGTCCGGTTGCCCTCGGATCGCCGCTACGAGGCCCGCAAGCGCACCGAAGTCGAAGGCGTGTTGGTGCCGAAATCGCTCCACGACTCGATCGAGCTTTACATCGCAGGCAAGCAAGCAGCCGAGCGGAATGCCTATGAGGGCGATCACCTGACGCATCGCAAGGATGCCGGTCAGGCCGTCGCGATGTGAGGGCAGCCATGACAGGCTCGACATTATCGCCGACCGAACGCACCCGCGTCCGGCTTCATCCGGAGCGTGCCGTCTATGATCGCGAGGTGATGTATCGCATCCTCGACGAGGCGCTGGTTTGTCACGTCGGTGTCGTGGTTGATGGCGCGCCGCGCGTGCTTCCGACCGCAATCGTCAGGATCGGCGATTTCGCCTACATCCATGGCAGCCCCGCCAATCAGTCGCTCGCGGCGCTGGCCGCCGGCGCTCCCGCCTGCATCACGGTCACCCTGATCGATTCGATCGTTGCGGGACGATCGGGGTTTGGCATGAGCATGGACTACCGCTCAGTCATGATTTTCGCGGCGGCCGAGAAGATCGTCGATCCCGGCGAGAAGGAGCGCCTCGTCGCGGCGTTCATCGAGGACATCTGCCCGGGCCACCAGGTGCGTGCGCCGAAACCGAAGGAAATTGCCGCCACGCTCTTCATGCGGTTTCCGCTGACCGAAGCCTCGGTCAAGATCAGGAATCAGGGCGTGGTGGATCCCGAAGAGGATTATCGGCTCGACACCTGGTCGGGCGTGATTCCGCTACAGCTTACCGCCGGCGAGCCGCGCAATTGTTCGTCCTTGAAACCCGGTATCGCCGTACCCGACTACGCGAGGAATTATCGCCGCGGCCGGTGAAGCTGTGATTCGAGCTGTATGTCGCTTCGTGCGCCGATGACGATCGGCGCATTGATGTTGGTCAGGTCGCTGCGAGTGAAAGTGATGTGCACATCAAGGCCGCGCGCGGCTGCACGGTCTGATTTGTCGGCTGATCGACCCCCGAAGCTGCTACGGCAACACACGCCGCGGTAGCCGAACTTGTCGTCATACTCGCCGGGCTATTCTCGCCGGATCGCTGACGCTGGCTGTCTCTCTGCCCGCCATGATGCAGATTGCAACTTCTCTTGGTGATGAACGGGTGAGCACAATCGACCGCAACCGTCGCAAAATGCCGCAACCCCGCCATTTGCTTTGACAGCATCGTGATTTATGCCGAAAGAAGGGCCGCATTCTCGATGGGCGAAGTGGGGAACGAACGGCGCGCATGAACCCTTTGTGATGCGCTTGTTGGGCTGTCGACGCTGGCTGAGACTTTTTGGGGGACGTGCTAATTGCTGTTGCCGGTAGTCGATTATGGAGATCGCAGTCCTCGCGATCATCTCTCCCGCGTGGGAGCGGTTCCGGTCATGACCTCTGATCTGAGCCCGCAAGGGCGGATCTGGTGGCCTGAGCGTGAGGATCTCTCGCTTGAGTTCATGCGCCTACTGGCTTCGGTCCAGGAAGGCGGCGCGACTTTTTCGGAATGCTGGCTCACCGCCAGCCGCATCAATTTCACCCGCGACGATGGCGACGATTCCTGGCACCGGGAATGGACAGCCGCCGCGGAGGCAAATCGCGAGCGGGCTTCATCCGCGGCCGCACAGGGCCATCCGGCGACGGCGAGGAGCAACTGGCTTCGCGCCATCAATTATTATCTTACCGCCGCCTGTCCGTTTGATCTTTCGCCGGACAAGCGGCGGTCAGCGATCGCATCGATGCGCGAATGCGCCGCGAACTATCTCAACTGCCGCGAGCCGGTCGGCGAGGTCGTCTCGATACCCTGGCTGAACGAATTCACCTTGCAGGGATATTATCTGCCGGCGCGCCTGTGCGGCGATCGTGCGCCGGTGGTCATCTGTATCGGCGAGCCCGGACATCACAAGGAAGAGTTCCTGTTCAAGCTCGCGCGCCACGCTTCGGAGCGCGGGATGGCGCTGCTTGCGGTGGACGTCCTCGGCGATGGCACCGGCCTGTCGTTCGAGGAGGTATCGCTTCGCCACAACCCGCAGCGGGCCATTGCGTCCATCATGGATTACCTTGTCGGCCGGGACGATGTCGACGAGCAGCGGATCGCGATCCTCGCCGATGGTTGGAGTTCGTCCTTTGTCGCGCGCGGTATCGCCTTCGACCATCGCTTTGCCGCAGCCGTTTGCGACGGCGGCATTTGGGATCTGCATATACGGTCATTCCTGAATCCGCAGAACAGGCCGTTCGGCATTGAGCCGTGTCCTGAGTTAGAAGCCGAGCGCATCCAGAGGAGCATCAGGTGTCCGTTGTTGGTGGCCGCCAGCGGGCACGGCGGACTCAGAGCGGACAGGGTTACCGAACTGACGGATCGGTTGCGGGCAGGGCGGCCCGACCGGGACATTACGCTCGAGATCTTCGAGAGCGCGGAGACCGCGGCAGACCAGGGGCTCTTCGACAATCCAACCCTCGCCAACGAGTTCATCTTCGATTGGATCGCGTCCCGTATCGGGGCGCAGCCTTTAGGATAACAGGATCTAGTCGCAGGCGCGCCGTCGCCCTTCGCGTCTTCGGAGATGATGAACGGAGGCCGGGTGACGTCGCGTCTCTAAAAATCCGCCGCCACTTTCAGGCGGGCTTTCTCCAGCCGCCTCTTGAGGGCGGCGAGTTTGTTGGTCAGATCATCCAGCTCGCGCGGGTTGAACTCCGCGAAAATGAACTCGTTCAGGCTTTCCTGCTGCGAGGTCAGGCCAGCGAGCTGCTTATAGGTCTTGTCGGTTAGCGACATCTTCACGATGCGGGCGTCTTCCTTCGCCGGCTTGCGACGGACAAAGCCTTTCTTCTCCAGAAGCTTCGATTGGGTCGTGACGAACGACGGATCGACATGCAGCATTTTTGACACAGCGTTGACCGGCACGCCGTCGCCCTGATCGAGATCGGCAAGCGCCACGATCATCATCCATTGCGGTCCGCTGATTCCGAGCTTCTTGGCCCAGAAGTAGCGAATCTCCTCGAGATGAACGCTGATCGCCGCGATCTCCCAGGCGAATCGCCGAATGACATTCTCGCTCTTGGTGGCGGACTCATCCATGGGCACTGTACTCACCCCCTTCAGACTCCATAGCGGATGTGCGGCGGAAACGACACCGGTAATCAGTTATATATGTCAATTCGCACGGGAAATTTGGCAACAGGTGGTCCTTCGGTAGCGGCGCGCTCAGTTGCCGAAAAGACACATCGCGTTGGCAATCAATATATGAGTGAGTAAACTAATTTGATTATCTAAATAGCACATGCATAACTTTCATTCCGACGGAGGGGGGCACCCGACCGTCTCGTCTCAGGTGGTTCTCATCAGTCCACCGGCTTGAGAGATGCGTTGATCTTCAACGTTTTTTTCGAGGGCAGTCTAATCCGCTTTGCACGGGGGTTCGTGCATAGCACTTACTTGGAGGTTAACAATGAAGGTGGCAAAGAGCCTTATCCTCGGCTCAGCGGCGGCTCTGCTCGCCGTGGGCGGGGCACAGGCGGCCGATCTTCCCGTCAAGGCCAAAGCGGTCGAGTACGTGAAGGTTTGTTCGCTCTACGGTGCCGGTTTCTGGTACATCCCGGGCACCGATACCTGCATGAAGATCGGTGGTTATCTGCGTGTCGACACCACGTTCAACGGCGGCATCTACGACGGGCCGGCCTGGAACGGTGATGCGGGTCAGCGCAACCGGTATCAAGACTACTTCTCCGCCCGCTCTCGTATGGCGTTGACGGTCGATACCCGCACAGCAACGGAATATGGCGTCGTCCGCACCTTCGGTCAGGCCGACTTCCAGTTCGATACGCTGGGCAACAACACCTACAACCCGAACTCGATCAACCAGAGCCTGCCGGTCGCAGGTGCCAACCTGCTGCACACGCCGGGCGGCGGCTATGTCGCGGTCGAGTATGCGTTCATCCAGTTCGCGGGCTTCACCTTCGGTAAGTCCTCGTCCGCATTCGCGACGCCTTGGAACGGCTATCCGGGCAACAACTCGTCGTTCCTGCTCGGCGGTCATGACACCGTCACCGGCGTGAACAACATCCAGTACACCGCGCAGTTCGGCAACGGCATTTCGGGCACCATCGGCCTCGATGATCCGACCGTCTTCAACCGCACCGTGGTTGCCAACCTGTCGCTGCCTCTCTCCGCGACCGGTGGTATCTCCAACGCCTATGCCGGCGTGCATGCGCCCGACATCGTCGGTAACATCCGCATCGATCAGGCTTGGGGTCTATTCCAGATTTCGGCTTCGGCGCATGAAGTCAGCGGCTCCTACAACGTGCTGAACACCGCTGCGGCTCCTGCCGGTGGCGTCGGTCTGCCGGGTGCGGCTCCGACCGGTGCTTCGGAACTGTCCGGTCACCCTGACACCAAGTGGGGTGGTGCGGTGATGGCTGCGTTGCAGATCAAGAACATCCCGACCGGCCCCGGCGACGACTTCAAGATCGACGCCACTTACGCCGTCGGCAACACCAAGCAGGTCATCTCGACTTCGTCGGCCTCGCCGAGCTTTGCGATGTTCGGCAGCACGAGCCGGCTCGGTGCCTATCAGAGCGTCGGCTTTGGTGCGACCACTGACGGTGTGTATCTTCCGACCGCGTTCGGTGGCGATGGTTCGATCCACCTGACCAAGGCTTGGGGTATCCGTGGTGCGTTCAACCACAACTGGGATCCCTACTGGTCGACCAGCGTGTTCGGCAGCTACGCCGCCGTGAGCTACGACAACACCGCCAAGGCGTTCATCTGCGCCAACTACACCGGCACCAAGGTCGTCACTGCGGACTATAGCTGCAACCCGGACTTCGCCGTGTCGCAGCTCGGTACGGTCACCCGCTGGACCCCGGTCAAGAACCTGACGTTCTCGGCCGAATTCATGTGGTTCCACCTCGACCAGAAGTTCTCTGGTGGTGCCGTTCTCGCCGTGCCCGCTCCGAAGCCGGCCACGCTTTACGAATACAAGGATCAGGATACGTACAGCCTGAACCTCCGCGTTCAGCGCAACTTCTGATCCGCTCGATCTGAAGCATCTCTAGAGAATCCCCGGCGGGCAACTGCCGGGGATTTTTCTTTGCGTGAGTGGTCAGTGGCGAATAGCGAATAGCGAATAGCGAATAGCGAATAGGGAGTAGGGAGCAAGGAGTAGGGAATGCGAGCGGGCATCGCGCATTCCATCACACTTCGCCATTCGCCACCTCCGTAGCTTCGGCATAGTGCACATCAAAAAAATATGATTTACTCAGGTAATTTTCTAAGGTAGTAAGGACTTAAGTCGGCGCAGCATGGCCGGCCCGTTAGGTCTCGCTGAGACAGAACCTCTTAATGCTAAACCTCCGAAACCTCCGGCAATGCCCTGCCGGAGGTTTTTCATTACGGCGATCGCGGCAGGGCTCCGCACCCGGCTCCAACTGATTCGGCCTGATTCGGGTATCGGCGGTGGTCGACCGAAGCTCCGACGATTGTGGCGCGATCGTCCGATCAATCCTGCCTTTGCATCATCGCAACGCCGGCCTCGCTGCCGCAGCGCTCGGGCGGCTTCTCGCCCTTGATGGCGCAGAAGCGGGAAAAGGGGCGGCCGTTGAGACGCAGCGTGCCCGCATAGCCATTCCCGACCACCAGCCCGTCGAAGACGAAGGGGTAGCCCTCCTGCCGCAGAACCATGTGCGCCCCATCGCGCCTCCAGTGTCCGGAAAGCGTGGCCTGGATCGGCCTGCCGCTTGCGGCATCGCGCCCGTCCTCGCGGTAGCTGCCGTCCGGACTCATGCGCCACGTGTAGACGTAGTGCGGGAAAGCGTCGGGAATGATCGCCGTCCAGACAATGTCATCCGCTTCCGCACCGGCATCGCGCGAAAGCCCAGGGGCGACCTGCAGGCACCAGAGCAGCGCGCACCAGGCTGCGAATAGGAAAAACCGGCCGACCATTCATTTGCCTTGTGTTGATTCCCGCGTTGGCTGGGCGCGACGCTCGCTCCGTCGTCGTTATTTCGTCGCTGGTCGCGCGTTGCACCGCTGTCGTCTCGTCGAAAGACAGGGCCAATCCCACACGACGTCGTCATTGCTGTGCATGTTCACTAATTCGCTGATCGAATGGTTTGGGTCTGGGCCTCAGCAAATTCCTTGGGTGTTTTGCCGCCCAGGGCCTGATGCGGCCTGAAGTTGTTGTAGTAGATCAGATATTCGAAGAGCTCGTTTGCGAAGCGGTCGAGGTTGTCGAAGGTTGCGCCGTCGATGACGTCGTCGTCCAACGTTCGCCAGAAGCGTTCGACCTTGCCATTGGTTTGCGGGCGGTAGGGCCTAGTGTAGCGATGCTTGATGCCGAGTTCGAGCAGCATGGCCTCGAAGGGGTGCTCGTCGGGCGTGTTCCGGGAGGCGAACTCGGCGCCGTTGTCGGAGAGGATTTCGGCGAACTGAACCCGGTAGGTCACCTTGAGGGTGTTGATCATCTTCAAGGTCTTGAACATGACCGGCAGGGCTTTTTTCGAGGTCAGGACCTCGGCCCGCAACAACGAAAGGGAGGCATTCATGAAAGTCACACGCCGAACTCTGCTGGGCAGCGTCGCGGCTTGCTTCGCTGCAGGCTGCGGTTCCCGGGCGTTCGCACAGGGCGCCTGGCCTTCGCGTCTTGTGCGGTTTGTATCGCCGTATGGGGCAGGCGGCGCCAACGACATCTCGCTGCGCATCCTGACCGAGCAGCTCGAGCGACAGCTCGGCCAGCAATGCATTGTCGAGAACAGGCCGGGCGCGGGCACGCGCCTCGCCAACGAAGCGGTCGCGCGCGCCACGCCTGATGGCTACACCTTTCTTTACGCCGCGGCGCCCTATGCGACGGCCGAGGCGCTGTTCGGAAAACTGGGTTATGACCGCAAGGACCTGCAGCCGGTGGCGATGGCGGTCATCGCGCCGTTGTTCCTGATCACCAGTGCGGAGGCGCCGTTCAAGAACCTGCAGGACCTGATCGCCTACGGCAAAAAGCAGCCCAACGGGCTTACCTTCGCCTCTCCAGGCGCCGGCTCCCAACCCCATCTGGCGGCCGAGTTGTTGTTCAGGGATGCAGGCGTCAAGGGCCTCAACGTTCCGTTCCGCGGCGATGCGATGTCTTACACGGAATTGCTGGCCGGCCGCGTCGATGCCACGTTGACCGCGATCAGCACGGCCTTGCCTTATATCCAAAGCGGCAAGTTCCGTGTGCTGGGTGTGGCGTCAGTCGATCGCAGCCCGATCTATCCGGACGCTCCCACCTTGCGTGAGCAAGGTCTGCCTAACGTGATCGCGGCCGGCTGGTACGGCTTCATGGCGCCGGCGGCCACGCCGCGCTCCATCGTGGATCGTCTGCAGGACAAGATCGTCCGCATCCTTGCCGATCCCGACGTGAAGCAAAAGCTGTTCGGCCAGGGGCTGGAAGTCCGCGGCAGCACGGCCGCGGAGTTCGGCACGTTCATCGACGCGGAAACGAGCAAATGGGGCCAGTTGATCCGCGACGCCGGCCTCAAAGGAGAATGAGGATCACAACGCTTTTGCCGGCCACGGCTGTTGCGGTGCAATGAAGTCTTCGAGTGATTTGAGCAAAGCTTGATCGACACGTACTGGGTCGCTTCAGGGCCATCATGGCCCACTTGGAATCCAATGTACCAGTGCGCTTGCACCGCGCTGGTTGAGCACTCACGAACACCTGCCTCGCGCGCAGGCACGATCGCGCCGTGTCTCTGTGCGCATCGTTGGAATGAAAAGCGTGAAGTGCATCATTCATTGGAATCCTTTTCCAGACATCGGTCCTCTCATCGCCATATTTTGGGATGATTTGTTTTTGCAACGAGCGTAACGTCGCTCGCTAAGAAAAAAGAATGATCTTGGGAGGAATGCGCCGATGAGTCGGACGAAGTGTTTCGTTTGGGCATCCATCACCTGTCGCTTGCTGCCGACAGGGCACGCGCAGGATCACGCTTCCGCCAGGACCTAGCCGATGATCGCCATAGCGACATCGTTGTCCCGCAGTTCGGGAATCCTTGCGATTGGGTTGGTTGCCGTCGGAACTTGGCTGACACCCGGTGCCGCCGCAGCGGATGTTGCGCTGCAGGTGACCAACGCCCGCGTGCCCGCAGCCGACGAGATCGGCATTAATCTCCCGCTACTGATGACGATCAGGAACGATGCGACCGAGCCCGACGCGATACTGCGGGTCCGCTGTCCGTTCGCGAACTTCTCCGAAAAGCACACCGTCGATCGTGGCGAGGGTGCGCCGGCCATGCGCGAGATCAAGTCGATTCCGATTCCGGAAAACAAGACCACCGAGCTCAAGCGCGACGGATATCACGTGATGCTGCTGCAGACGCGGCAGAAGCTTGCCGACGGCGAGAAGTTCACATGCGCCGTCGTCTTCCAGAAAGCCGGAACCAAGGAAACGGAGGTGGAGGTTTCACGAACGCCGTGATCGCGACAACGGGCAAGGTGAGCCCGCTGAATGAGGCTTCTCGACTGAGCGGTTCGGATGTGCCGGACGCTCGATCCAACATGAACTTGCCAAAGGAGGGCATTTGCTCATGGAGCGATTTTCAGGTCACGCAAGAAGAATCACCAGGCGAGCGGGTCTGCTCGCTGCAGCAGTCGCCGCCGGAGGCATGATGGCGGCATTGCCAGCTTTCGCTGCTGACGAGGTCAACCAGGAACGGCTGCTCAACGTCGACAAGGAACCGGGCAACTGGCTTCATCATCACCAGAACTACTCCGCGCACCGGTTCTCCTCCCTCAAGGAGATCAACCGCGATACCGTCAAGAACCTGAAGGTCGCCTGGACCATGCATCTCGGCGGCATCGAGCCCGGCGGCATCTGGAGCCATGGCGGCCTCGAAGGCACGCCGATCGCCGAAAACGGCTTCCTCTACGTCACCGATGGATGGGGCTCGGTCTACAAGATCGACGCGCATGGCGGCCGCGGCCAGTTGGTCTGGAAGATGGATCCCAAGACCGACCGTGACTGGGCCGGTGCCGTCGCCTGCTGCGGCGTCGACAACCGCGGCGTCGCCTTGTGGGGCAATCTCGTCATTTCCCACACGCTGGACGGCCGGCTGATCGCGACCAACAAGGAGACCGGTCAGGTCGCCTGGCAACGCACCGTCGCCGATCCTGACAAGGGCGAGGTCATCACCGGCGCGCCCCTGATCGTCAAGAACATGGCGATAACAGGCGTGGCCGGCGCGGAATACGGCATCCGCGGCTGGATCGCCGCGACCGATCTCAACACCCAAAAGGAACTCTGGCGCACGCACACGATTCCGGGCAAGGGCGAGCCGGGCAGCGATACCTGGAAGGACAGCAACAACGCGGCCGCCGCCGGCGGCGGTTCGACCTGGGTGACCGGCAGCTACGATCCGTCGACCGACACCATCATCTGGGGCGTCGGCAATCCGGGACCGGACTGGGACAACGAGTATCGGCCGGGCGACAATCTCTACACCGACAGCTCGCTGGCCCTCGATGCCAACACCGGCAAAATCAAGTGGCACTATCAGCACACGCCGAACGACCCTTACGACTATGACAGCGTGGCGGAGAATGTGCTGGTCGATATCCCCGGACCCAGCGGACCGCGCAAGCTCGCGCTCGAGGCCGACCGTAACGGCTTCGCCTATGCGATCGATCGCACCACCGGCAAGTTCATCTGGGGCCTTCCGTTCGTCAAGAAGGTCACATGGACCAAGGGGCTCGATGCGGAGACCGGCAAGCCGATCGAGTACGATCCGAACAAGGCGGTGCAGACTTACGTCGCCTCGGTGACGCCGAGCCGCACCAACATGGAAACCGACATCTGCCCCGGCAACATGGGCGGCAAGAACTGGCCGCCGACCGCCTACAATCCGGACCTGAAGCTCTGGTACATCCCTGTCATCGAGAGCTGCAACCGGATCAAGGTCGAGGTCGCTACGCCCGACAAGCTGAAGCCGCGTGAGTTCTGGACCGGCGGTGGTCCGAGCCAGCCGTTCAAGATCACGGGCAGCGTCACCGCGATCGACGTCACCACCGGCAAGATCGCGGGCAAGATGGAAACGCCGTTCCCCAATCTGGGCGGCATTCTTGCAACCCCTGATCTCGTCTTCAGCGGCCAGCCGTCCGGCGAAGTGATGGCGCTTGATGCCAAGTCGCTGCAGAAGCTCTGGGAGTTCAACACCGGAGGCGGCGTCAACGCACCGCCGATGACCTTCACGGTCGATGGCAAGCAGTATCTCGCCATCCTCGTCGGTCTCGGCGGCGCCTGGGACAAGTGGTTCATCGATTCGACGCCCGAGCTGAAGAAGATCCAGCCGGGATCGATGCTCTACGTGTTCGCGCTCTGACTTTCCAACCATGGAGGGCCCGCAATGTCGGGCCCTCCCGTTTCGTCAACAAGAGACGTCATGATGATCTTCAACGCATCCCCGGCGGCGGCACGCGTGCTGCTTACGAGTGTCGTCGCCCTGACTCTTTCGATGCCAGCCGCAGCTTTCGGCCAGTCGGCGCAGGCGACGGCTTCGGATCCGACCAATGCCGGCAAGGCGGTGTTCAGCAAGGCCAATTGCATGGGTTGCCACAAATGGCACGGCAATGGCGGCGGCGGTTACGGTGGCGATGCGCTGTCGCTGCGCAAGACCGTGCTGACGCGTGAGCAAATCATTGAAACCGTCAGTTGCGGGCGGCCCTCTACAGGCATGCCGTTCTTCGTGCGCGGCGCCTATGATGAGGTGAAGTGTTATGGCATGAACCGCGAGGAGGCAGGCGGCCACATGCCGCCTGAGGCCGGAACGTTCCTGCGGCAGAAGGATATCGAGGCGGTCGCCGACTATGTGCTTGCGCATATCAAGGGCGCCGGCGAGCCGACTTATGCGGAATGCGTCACCTTCTTCTCGAGCACGTCGCGGGTCTGCGACATCTACAAGAAGCAGGATGATGCGACGGCCAGCACGGGGAAGAGCCAGTGACGATCAGGTTGAAGCTTTGTGCAATCCTCAGCGTCCTGCTCGCCTGGCAGGCGGTCGCGTTCGCCAATTCTTCGGCCCGGACGGAAGAATTCGGCGGCAATGACCTGCGCGACATCCGCCTCGGCATGGCCGTGAACGAACTCGCGGAATCAGGCTATGTAGACCTCTACTGTGCGACGGATCCAAGACATACGCTGACCGGCTGGAAAGACTGGCGCGACTGTCCTGCCGGCGCCAGCGGGGCGCGGGCAGTCCGGTTTGGATATGATCCCATGACCAGCCGGGACGGCACGATGGTGGCGGGCCATCCGGCGCTTCTCACCCTGTTGATCGACGATAGCGGGCATGTTTCCGGATTGCTGATCGAGACCGATCCGAAGGCGCGTCTCTATATCCGGAAGAAGGCATTCCTGCTCGGGCTGCAGGCCAAGTCGCGCTATGGCGCCGAGGGCTGGGCCTGCACCGAAGGTCAGCCGGATTCCGGAGACCAGCCGGTCGGCGGCGTCTACCTCAAGGAACGCTGCACCAAGACCATCGGCGGTCGCTCACTCGTCGTCGAACGCAACCTGTTCCGCCGGCCCGATCAGGACACCAAGAGCTTCGTCGACGAAACGCGGATCAGCATCCTGCGCGCCAAGGAATAGAGCGTTTTCGAGCGAAGTGGATACCGGTTCGCGTGAAGAAAACGCGTCGAAACAAGAATCTAAAGCGTTTCCGCTTCACTCAGGCTCCATACCGAGCCGTCTTTCCTCGCGCCGAAGGTTGTTCGGCGTGGCGCCCCACGTCCGTTTCATGGTTGCGGTCATATGGCTGTTGCTGGAAAAGCCGGCGGCTTTCGCCACCGCGGCGAAAGGCATATCGGTCGTCTTGGTAAGCCGCTCGACAAGGGCAAGCCTCTGCGTGACGACATATTGGTGGGGTGCCTGGCCGGACGATTGCCGGAAGGCGCGCAGGAAATGGCTCGGTGAAAGTCCGGCCACTTCGGCAAGGCGACCGACGGACAGGCTCTCCGACAGATTGGCGTGGATGTAGTCCGTCACGGCGCGCCATGCCCTTGGTGAAAGACCGCCGCTGCGCAAACGGCGCGGCCGGTCGCTGAACGACGAATAGCTGCGCAAGAGGTGAGTGCCAAACAGCGTGATCAACGCGTCAAGACAGAGGTCGTTCGCGGCTTCGCCGTGCTGGAATTCGGCGCGGATCAGATTGGCGAGCTGCAGCGCCTGTTGGTCGACGAAGCCGGGTTTGGGTGGCCGGAACTCGAAATCCTTGTTCTGAAACTCGGCTCCGGCGAGCTCAGCCAGACGGTGTTGGTCGTGCGCGATGAGCAGGTTCTCCTTCGTGACGCACCAACGCGCGAACAGGTCAGCCTCGGCCGGCACCACCTCGATCGTCCCGACCGGCGCCAGCGTCGCCGTCTTCCGGCTGCTGTTGAGAGCGATTTCGCGATTGGGTTGCGGCGTCAACATCACCAGTGCCATATGCGCCGGCGCCTTGAAGGCGATTTCGTTCGGGCCAGTCCGCGTTCGTGTGACCGCGCCGCTTTCGGTGTCGAACTTGGGACCCCAGGCGTCGGGAACGCAAGCTAGCAACGCTGGCAAGTCCTTCCTCCACAACATCACTTCGGCGGATGCCGCCGACCTCGTCCACGACGCAAGCACTCGCTCGATCAGTCGACGGCACGCTAGCAGAAAGTGATCAGGTTGTCGAAATACCACCCAGTTTCATCACGTGGGGCGCGCCTGGTTGATGAAATGGCATCGATCATCGGGCAAGGGATAGACTTGGTACAAGGAGAGAAAATATGACTGATCACAGCATCGAGGGTAAGACTGTCATCATCGCCGGCGGTGCGAAGAATCTCGGCGGCCTGCTCGCCCGAGACCTTGCCATGCACGGCGCGAAAGCCGTCGCCATTCACTACAATAGCGCTGCAACCAAACCAGCCGCCGACGAGACGGTAAAAGCCATCAATGCTGCCGGCGCCAAGGCCGTGGCCTTTCAAGGCGACCTCACGACCGCCGCTGCCGTCGAGAAGCTGTTCGCCGAAACCGTTGCCGCCATCGGCAAGCCAGACATCGCCGTCAATACCAACGGCAAGGTGCTCAAGAAGCCGATGGCCGAGATCACCGAAACAGAATTCGACGAGATGAGCGCAGTGAATGCGAAGTCCGCCTTCTTCTTCCTCAAAGAGGCGGGCAAGACGCTTAACGATAACGGCAAGATCTGCACTCTGGTGACGTCGCTGCTGGGTGCGTTCACGCCGTTCTATGCGGCCTATGCTGGCATGAAAGCGCCGGTCGAACACTTTACGCGGGCCGGGGCCAAGGAGTTCGGCGCCCGGGGCATTTCGGTGACGGCGATCGGCCCCGGTCCGATGGACACGCCCTTCTTCTATCCGGCCGAAGGCGCCGATGCGGTCGCCTATCACAAGACCGCGGCAGCCCTGTCGAAGTTGACCAGGACGGGTCTCACCGATATCCAGGACATCGTGCCCTGGATTCGCTTCATGGTGTCTGACGGTTGGTGGATGACGGGTCAGACCATTCTCGTCAACGGCGGCTACACCACGAAGTGAGGCGTCCGCCAGCCAGATCCCTGGTTGGCGTCGCAGTTCGAACTGATCGGAACGTGCCAGGGTTCCTGGCACGTTGTCACATGCCGTCAGAGCCTGAGGCTCATTGTGACGTCAACCGGGGGGCACTCCGATGGATGGCTACAATGACCTGCATCAGAGCCATGAGATCTTCGTCCACATCCGTATCATCGTCGGAATGATCCTGGGCATCAGCCTTGCCCGGCTCGTCAGCGGTGTAACGCGGTTCATTCAGCACCCCGGCAAGGAGAGGATCAACCTCCTCCATATTGGATGGGCTATCTTCCTGTTCCTCGCCATCATCCACTTCTGGTGGTTCGAATTCGCGCTGTCCAGGATCGAGCGGTGGACGTTCGAGAGCTATTTTCTCATCATCTGCTACGCGGTGGTGTTCGTGATGCTGTCCGCGATGATCTTTCCGGATAACATCGGTGAACATGAGGGGCTGAAGGAGTATTTCTGGGATCGCAGGAGGGTATTCTACGTTCTCGTTTTGATTCTATTTTCGATCGATGTCTTCGACACGCTCCTGAAAGGCGCGAATTACTACAAGCAATTCTACGGCTGGTATTATCCGGTGAGGCAGAGCCTGCTGATCGGCGGGACAATAGGGGCGCTGCTTTCGGCTTCCGAACGGTACCACGTCTCGTTCGTCGCCTCTGCGCTGGCAATCCAGATTATCTGGGTCGTGAGTTTGTTCGACGTGATGGGTCCGAACTGAGCCGGTCGACGCGGCGGCATGGCGCACCGCGGCTGTTCGGATCGCTCCACGTCGCACGCAATAGGCATCAACTCCTCTGTGAGTCAGGATCATCTTCGGCGAGAAGGGATCAGCCTCCAGTTCGCGTCGCAAGCGCTTCACCTGAACATCAATGCGTCGATCAAAGACGTCATCGCTTGCGTGCACTGGTGCGGAGATCTACATCCGCGTAGCGGGGCCCCGCATGACGATCTTCAGAATGTCATCCGGCAGCGGCCGCTTCAGCGCTTGGCTTCGTCCTATCGTGTGCACGGCCCGATATCGCGCTTCGCGTTTATACCCGAAAAGGTAGGTTAAAAAGGCACATCCCTGGAACTACCATTCGGCGCCAAACCCTAGCGCATTTTTCCGGAGCCCCCTGAAGGTCCCGTCGCCCCGGCCAGGGCCGTTCTGTGAACCTCGCACGAAAGGTAGGGCAATCGTGCTGTCCAACAAGGTGCTGACACATATCTATCGCGGCCGCGATCAAGCGCGGAAGGGCCAAGGTTGCCGCGTACTGGTCCGCGGCAACAAGAACCGGTGCCTCGTTGAGTTCATGGACGGATTTCGGTTGATGACGAACCGCAACACGCTTCGAACGATCAAGCCGGCCAAGTCAGGGCGGCTCCGCTGAGCGCAAGGGCGCAGCACCGCCGAAGCGGCCACCCCCGCCGAACTGCTTCACCTTTCCGCACGCGAATGCCGTAGTTTTCCGGGGAAGAACGGGAGCCGCCGCGGTGTTAGCACTGTCAAAGAAACCGGCGCCCGGTACATTTTCAGCGTCTCAAGCATTTCCCGATCTGGTCCGCGAAGCCCATCCAATCAATTGCTCGTTTCGATCCGTATTCAAGAGATTATCTCGAGGGATCATGGGACGCCGTTGGTCTGACCTGGACGTCGACGATCTCAAGCGAATGGCGCGTCGCGATTACCCCGCACAGAGCATCGCGCGGATGCTGCATCGATCTCCGAGTGGCGTCATCGCAAAGGCGCACGAGCTGAAGATTTCTCTTCAATCTCATCACCGGCTGCTTCCCCGCGGATTCAAGCGGCCCCGGCCACGCGGGTTTCCGCTCACCTGAGCCGCAGCGCCATCCCTGACGTTGCGAACGAACTCGTTCCGTGGCGAAGCGCGGTCGCGAAAACAAGTGGGAACCGCTCCAGTCTGACGACTCCGGATATATTGTCGCACCACACGGCGCGAATTAAATGTGATTAGGTGTCGCGCAACTTCTGATTTAATATTTTGTAGTTTGGTGGATTTAATTCGATGGGTTCGTTTCATTCTGTAAGAAAGAGATTTGGATGCTCAACTCAGAAGAGACCCCATGGTCGAATCCCAATCCGCTTCTGATCGGCGCGATTTCCTGAAAACTCGCGGCGATTTTGCTTCCGGCGACCGCGGAAGCCGCAACGGCAAGAGCGACGTAGGAGGATAATCGAGAGGTCGCCCGTGGCCGCCGAATACGCGGCCTGAATTTGCGGGCGGGCGCAGCGCACAATCCCGTCATTTAATTGTCATTTATTCCGCATTTTGCGGAATGCGATTTCGTTGCTCGAATTTGATCGACATCATTATCCAGGTGCCAAGGAGGAAAATATGGCGAATTCCATCAAGAGCCAGGCCGCCCAGCAATTGTTGGGAACTGAAGGGTTTTTTCCAGATTCCCGGGCCTTCGATTGGCTTTCCCTCATCGATCGCGTCAACAATTTGATCATCGGCACCCGCCACGACGATGTCCTTGCCGCACAGGCTGACGGCGACATTGTGTTGGGCCTTGCCGGCGATGATCATTTGAGCAGCGCATTCAACCGGACCGCGTTGATCGGCGGTCGCGGCGATGACACTTTGACAACCAATGTTGTCGTGCCGCAGGGCGATTTGCACGGACTTGCCATTCAGTTCGGCGGAACGGGCAATGACCACCTCGATGGGACGGTCACTCTTCAGGGTGAGAGCACGCCTCAGAGCACCGAGAAGACCGCAGATGTGCTCCTCGATGGCGGCAGCGGAAACGACGTTATCAACGCCACAGCAAATGTGGCGCCTCGGGTCTTCGAAACTGTAACCGTCAGCACCCACGTGTTCGGCGGAAGCGGCGATGATACCATTCATGCCCTTGCGGATGGCCACAACGCCTTCGGAGATAGTATCGTCATGAACACCGTCGACGGTGGCTCCGGCGATGACCACATCACGGCTCGTGCCGAAACAGAATTCTCTGGGCTCAACAGCAGCGCCAGCAACGTGCTCTTCGGTGGTGACGGCAACGACGTGCTGGACGCGGCCGCTATAGGACAATCCAATTCCACCGACCTGGTGACAAATGAGCTTCACGGCGGTCGGGGCGACGACATATTGCGCGCTTTCAATCTGACGGACTCAAATAGCAGCACGCCGGTCGGCATCAACCAGCTTTGGGGCGATGACGGCAATGACACCCTCGAGGCGACTCATTCTACCGATGGGGAGAACGCCGTTACGGATCTCACGAATTATCTGGACGGCGGGAGAGGCAATGACACCTTGATTGCGAACTCCACCGCGCTTGGTGAAGCCGTTCGCGCACTCAATCAACTCGAGGGCGGTAGCGGAAACGACAGCCTCACGGCACATCTCGACGCGGTAGCCGGCGGGAGGCTTGGTTCTCCCGGGGGGGAGCTCTACAATGTCGCGAATGTCCTGAATGGCGGGGCCGGAGATGACCAACTCACCGCGTTTCTTTCGGCAACTCCCATTCCCGGGGTTATGGACAACTCTGTTGCCGAGAACCGCCTGGATGGCGGCGCTGGAAATGATGTCCTGACGGCAACTGTTGCGCCAGGTTCGCTCGGATCGAGCTTCCTCAACGGTGGTGCAGGCAACGATCAGCTTACGGTCATTGGCGGGTCAGGAAACGTCCTCGATGGCGGCGATGGCAACGACAGGCTCACGAGCGGCATCGGAAACGACAATATGCTTGGTGAGCGCGGCGCGGATACGTTCGTCTTTGCCGCCCAGAACGGGCATGACACGGCCGATTTCCAAACCGGGCGGGACAAGATCGATCTCACGGCCTTGGCGGCGAACAACATCCACGATTTTGGCGACTTGAATATCCAGGTGACCGGTGGAAACACCGTCATTCACTTTGATGCCAATAATGACGTCACCATCGCGGGCGTTCAGAACCTCAGCGCAAGTGATTTTTGGTTCGCCTAGCTGGCTGGCGCGGTCCATTTTCGGAAAAACGGCCTGCGGGCCATCGCGATGTCTGCTCGTACCTTGATGAGCAGACATCGCCGGCTCAATCGCAGCCGTGCGCTCGAGCAGGGCGGGAGAATTGCTGGGCGTTCTCATTACCGATGGCTGCCAAGGGCGCCGACGGCCAACGATTGCGGAGGCCGGATGCCCGTCCACGTCGAAGAAGCGGCGTGATCGTTGCAAACGCGACCTTGGAAACGCGACCCTTGCAAATTTGTAATCGCGTGAACACCAAGGCGCCATCGGGACGACCAAAAGCCGCCGACGTTTGAGGACTATATGAGGTCCTCGGCCCCACCGGAATTCGCACCGATGTTGTTTCAAGCTGTAATTGTTTGCCTGACGGTCCTCAGCGTTGGCCTTCTCATCGCCCACATGGTCGACGCCCTCAGGACATGAGGTAGCGTCGCTTCGCGCGGCTCAGCCCGCAATCCGATATCACGATCGCGCTTCGTGGCGACGAAAGTACATGTATGCCCCAACGGTAAGGTAATTGGTCGCGACCGCGATCACATTCCACATGACGATGTTCTTTGAGCCGATCGATACGCCATAGATCACCCAGAGAATTTGAAAAGTGCCCATGATGGCTGCCATTCGGGGTCATGCCGACGCTGGAGCGCCGATTCAGCATCGCAATGAGGTCGGGCAGATCTGCGAAGGTTGTCCCGAATCCGCCACGAAGCCGATGATTTGAGTGAGGTCCATCATTTCTCCCCTCAACGCGCGACCAGCCGTTGATATATTGTGCGGTGCTCCCCAGGGCGCAAAATACGATCAGTCGCAAAAATACGATCAGTCTTGGGCTGGACCGTTTTCGAGCGAAGCATGCCCTCGGGCTTGATCCGAGGGGGACACCGGTTTGCATAGCAACCGGCGCTCTAGGGACTTTTTCCGTCGAGAAGGGCGGGTTTCTTCTACTTGAAGACCCGCGGCGAGCGCCGTTACACCAGCTTGCGCTGCTTCTGGCGTGCCCCAAGCCGCTCAAAGCGGTGTCGTTGGTCCGGAGCGGCGCCGCCGCTGCTCCGGACCAACGTGCTGTGATGACGCGTGTGCTTGCCGCGTGGGCAAAACCTCATAGGGAGGCTTGATATGTCGCGTTCAACGCTAGCACTTATTGCTATCATGACGCTTCTCTCGATGGGCTTCGTTCTTTGTCCTCAAGACCCTGCCAATGCTGCCACGTTCTGTGCGCAGTTAAGGGGAGCGAAAGCCGCAGGACAGCCTGACTGCTCATTTTCGACGCTGGATAAGTGTCGCGCGCGCGTCAGGCACAGGGGCGGCGGACACTGCTACAAACTGACCCACTAACCAGATAGCACAAATGCACCACGTATTTGCGAGGCCGCGGCTGGTGCGAGCGGGTCGTCTTCGATAGGGATGCGGTCGGCTTCAACCGACGGCTGGTTTATCCCGTGTGCCCGGATCTGATAGCGCGGATCAAGCCGCGCCGACCTTAGGGAAAATGTTCGACGAGCAAGGGAGCCCCCAAATGTACGCCAATATTCTCTTGAGCACGGATGGATCGGATGTCGCGAGAAAAGGCGTTGAGCACGGGATTGCTTTAGCAAAAGCCTTGAATGCTAAAGTGACAGTCATCGCGGTGACGGAGCCTCTGCCGATCGGGAGCGGGCACGGGGGATGGATTCCCGCGCAGGAAATGTTTGATAGCTTTGACGCAGCCTGCAAGGAACGTGCGGGCAAAGCGCTCGATGAAGCGCGGGCCGTGGCGGAGCAGGTCGGGATATCCGCAGAACTCTTGCATGCTCCGAATGCGCACCCAGCCACTGCGATTATCGACACAGCAAAGTCCAGAGGCTGCGACTTGATCGTTATGGCCTCTCATGGGCGTCGCGGCCTCAGGAAGCTATGGTTGGGGAGCCAAACATCGGAGGTCCTGGCGGACGGAAGCGTGCCGGTGTTGGTCGTGCGGTAACAGACATAAATGATGGTGCAGGGTGTGGTGAAGCCGGCTCCTTGGCTGGGCTTCGCCGGCAAACCCGATGTCCGCCTCGGGGCAACACCGGCAATGCTCTGATCGAGCCGAAGATTTCTGCTATCTTCCGGGCCAAATAATCTCGGAGATGATTCGCTAAGTCATTGATTTGGTGTATTTATCTGGTGCTGCCGGACAGGATTGAACTGTCGACCTCTCCCTTACCAAGGGAGTGCTCTACCACTGAGCTACGGCAGCATGCCCGGGAATAAAGAATCGGCCTAGTTGGCGCCTCCGGGCGCGGCGGTTCTTGCCACAAGGCCCCCTCCGGCGCAAGCGCGGGGACGGGAGGCGGCTCGCAAAAACGCTTCGTCCGGTCGAAATTCGGCCAATCCGGCGCGCTTCGGTTCCCCGGGGGCGTGCTCGGGAGTGTGGCTTTGGCCGGTTCATCCTGCCACCTCACAGAAGACCGGGGGAGCCCACCTCCCCGATCGACCGGTGCATGTCCCTCGGCGCCTGGTCTATTGTCATGCAAGTTTGAAAGACGGATGCAACATGCAGGACGAGAAGGACAGGCAGGAGCGGCAGAGCGCGATCGCATCGAGCGAATCAAGACAGCATCGCCTCAAGCTCGCGCTGCGCGAAAACCTCAAGCGGCGGAAATCGCAGGCGCGCGGGCGTAGCGGTCCTGCATCTTCCGAAACGGCCGAGGGCCGACTAGATGACGCGAGCGGCGGCGAGCCGGATCGCTAGCCGGTCCCAACTGATGGGCAGGTGGTGCGCCCGTGTTTTGGTAAGAGGAGTGAGTTGCTGAGATGGCTGCAGAAGCGATGGCGAATCCGATCAGCGCGAGGTCCCTCGCGTTTCCGCGGCACGAGCAGACCTTTCCGACCCTGACCGAGCATGAGATCGAGCGCATGCGCCGGTTCGGCGAGGTCAGGCACTATAGGGACGGCGAAGCGCTGTTCGAGACCGGCAAGCCGGGACCGGGGATGTTCGTGGTGCTTTCGGGCACGGTCGCGATCACCCAGCGCGATGGCCTCGGCCATGTCACGCCGGTGATTGATCAGGGGCCGGGACAATTCCTGGCCGAGATTGCCCAGCTCTCCGGCCGGCCCGCGCTGGTCGACGGCCATGCCGAAGGCGATGTCGAGACGCTCTTGATCCCGCCGGAAAGATTGCGGGCGCTGTTGGTGGCCGAAGCCGATCTCGGCGAGCGCATCATGCGCGCGCTGATCCTGCGTCGCGTCAACCTGATCCAGGGCGGCGTCGGCGGCCCCGTGCTGATCGGCCCGCCGTCGCTCGGAAAGATCGCGCAGTTGCAGAATTTCCTGGCGCGCAACGGCCAGCCCTATCACGTGGTCGATCCTTCAACCGACAAGGACGCGGCCGACCTGATCGCGCGTTATTCGGCCACGCGCGCCGAACTGCCGCTGGTCGTCTGCCCCAACGGCAACGTGCTGCGTAATCCATCCGAGACCGCGCTTGCAATGGCGATGGGCATGATCGGCGACCACGCCCATGACAAGCTCTATGACGTTGCCGTTGTCGGCAGCGGGCCGGCCGGGCTCGCCACCGCCGTCTACGCGGCGTCCGAAGGCCTGTCGGTCGCGGTGCTCGATTCGCGCGCCTTTGGCGGTCAGGCCGGCGCCAGCGCCCGTATCGAGAATTATCTGGGCTTTCCGACCGGCATTTCCGGCCAGGCGCTTGCCGGCCGCGCCTTCAACCAGGCGCAGAAATTCGGCGCCGATATCCTGATCCCGGTTTCCGTCAGATCGCTCGACTGCTCCAAGCGGGACGGCCTGTTCTCGATCGCGACCGAATGCGGGCACACCTTGCGTGCAAGATCGATCGTGGTGGCGAGCGGGGCGCGCTATCGCCGGCCGAGCATCGAGAACCTCGAGGCCTTCGAGGGCCGCGGCGTCTGGTACTGGGCCTCGCCGATCGAGGCCAAGCTGTGTGCGGGGCAGGACGTGGTGCTGGTCGGCGGCGGCAATTCGGCTGGCCAGGCCGCAGTGTTCCTGTCGGGCCATGTGCGCAAGGTCTACATGATGATCCGCGGCGGCGGCCTCGGGGCCAGCATGTCACGCTATTTGATTGAACGCATCGAGGCGACGCCGAACATCGAACTGATGTTCAACACCGAGATCACAGCGCTGGAAGGCGGCGAGGACGCTACGCTCCAACGCGCGCGCTGGAAGAGCCGCCTGGCGCCGGAGCAGCACACGCTCGACGTCAACAACGTGTTCCTGTTCGTCGGCGCCGATCCCGCGACCGGGTGGCTCGAGGGCTGCGGCGTCAAGGTCGACCGCGGAGGCTTCGTGCTCACCGGCCAGAACGGGCTGGGACAAGTGCTGGAAACCACGGTGCCCGGCGTGTTCGCCGTTGGCGACGTCCGCTCCGGATCGGTCAAGCGCGTCGGCGGCGCGATCGGCGAGGGCGCGCAGGTCGTGGCGGCGCTGCACGGCTTCCTCGCCGACAACGCCACTTCCACGGCTTAGGAAAGAGCAGATGTCGAAAGGCTGCACCCATATCGCCGGCATCCAGACCGTCACGCCGAGTGCGCTCGGCTGCGAGGAGTGCTTAAAGAGCGGCAGCCAATGGCTGCATTTGCGGATCTGCCGTACCTGCGGCCATGTCGGCTGCTGTGACGATTCCCCCAACAAGCATGCGACCGCGCATTTCCACGCGACCGGCCATCCGATCATCGAAGGCTACGATCCGCCGGAAGGCTGGGGCTGGTGCTATGTCGATCGCGTGCTGTTCGATCTCTCGCAGCGCAGGACGCCGCATAACGGCCCGATCCCGCGCTACTATTGATTCATAACGCCGTGGGAAACGCGTAACCCGGGACCACTGCATCCGCGTTTACGAGCGGCCCCCGGGTTACGCTTCGCTTCACCCGGGCTACGGCACTAATACAAATAGTTGGTGATTGCTGTCGGTGTGCTGTCATTTATGACAGGCATGCAAACAGTTTCGGCAAATCCCATACTTTAGTTTATTCGCATCATAATCATCTTATCTTCATCATATAAGTCGGCTTCCGATCCGTGAAGCATGTAGCAATCTCATTTGTTGCATCGTAGTGTTCCGCGCGGTTCTCAATGGGGAGTGCTTCACATGGTCCTGGGTATGAGCTTGGCCACGTTTACGCTTGTTCACGTGGTGATCAGTCTGATTGCAATCGTCGCGGGCCTTGTCGTGATGTTCGCCCTGCTCGGCTCGAAGCAGATGCCCGGCCTCACCGCGATCTTCCTGCTGTTCACGATCCTCACCAGCGTCACCGGATTCATGTTTCCGTTTAAGGAGCTGCTGCCCTCGCATATCTTCGGGATCATTTCGCTAATCCTGCTCGCGATCGCCTGCATCGCGCTCTATGTCATGAAGCTTTCGGGCGCCTGGCGTCCGATCTACATCGTGACGGCGATGATATCGCTCTATCTCAACGTCTTCGTGCTGGTGGTTCAGTCCTTCCTCAAGATACCCCCGCTGCACGCGTTGGCGCCGAGCGTGCCGCCGGCGCCCCCGTCCGGCCCGGTCTTCGCCGTCGTGCAGGGCATCGTGCTGGTGCTGTTCGTGGTGGCGATCATCGGCATCTGGCGGCGCTTCAGGCCGATGACCTCGTTCGCGTGACTGACATCGCGGTTTGATAATCGCAGGGCGATTTTGAAATCCGGAGCATGCCTAGACCGGTATGTTCCATCGGCTTCACTCGTACGAAAGGCTGCGCGATGCCCACGATCACCACCAAAGACGGCGTCATGATTTTCTACAAGGACTGGGGCAGTGGTCAGCCTATCGTGTTCAGTCACGGTTGGCCGTTGTCATCTGATGACTGGGACACCCAGATGTTGTTCTTCCTCAATCATGGCTTTCGCGTGATCGCGCATGACCGCCGCGGCCACGGCCGATCGAGCCAGGTGAGCGATGGCCACGACATGGATCACTATGCCGACGACCTCGCGGCGGTGACCGCGCATCTCGATTTGAAGAACGCCGTTCACGTCGGTCATTCCACCGGCGGCGGCGAGGTGGTCCACTATATCGCGCGGCACGGTGAGAGCCGGGTGGCGAAGGCGGCGATCATCAGCGCGGTGCCGCCGTTGATGGTGCAGACCCCGGCCAATCCGGGCGGCCTGCCCAAGGATGTCTTTGACGGGCTGCAGGCGCAGCTCGCCGCCAATCGCTCGCAATTCTATCGCGAGCTCGCCGCGGGCCCGTTCTACGGCTACAACCGGCCAGGCGCCAAACCTTCGGAAGCCATCATCCAGAACTGGTGGCGCCAGGGCATGATGGGCGGCGCCAAGGCGCATTACGATGGGATCGTCGCCTTCTCGCAAACCGACTTCACCGAAGACCTGAAGAAGATCAACGTGCCCGTTCTCGTCATGCATGGCGACGACGACCAGATCGTGCCCTATGCCGACGCCGGGCCGCTGTCCGCCAAGCTGTTGAAAAACGGCACGCTGAAGACCTACAAGGGCTTTCCGCACGGCATGCCCACCACGGAAGCTGCCACCATCAACGCCGACCTGCTCGCGTTCATCAAGGGCTGAGCGGGCCTTCTTTCACCTCTCCCCGCGCGCGGGGAGAGGTCGAAATTCGAGCGCAGCTTGAATTTCGGGTGAGGGGGAGTCTCCGCGAGTCTGTCTGTCACCCTTTATGCGGATAGAGCCCCTCACTCCAACCCTCCCAGGGCGAGCTATGCTCGTCTCGCCCCCGTAGAACGGGAGAGGGAGCAGCTACTCATCGCGTCCGGGCACTCATTCGAACATCGCGCGGATTGCCGCGAACATCCGCCTGGCGAGAAGCTCGGGCGTCTCGCGGGCGCCCTCGGCGGCCCAGAGTTCGCCACCGACGCGCATCGCGCCGGTAGCGATCATCGCGACCAGCCGCGCCTGCATCTTGTCTGTCTTGTTGCCTGTGCGCCTCAGAAGCGCGTCGGCCAGCGTGCGCTCGAGCTTTTCATACTTGAGCTGATCGCGCGCCTGCAGCGCCGGGTTGTCCTGCTTCAGCCGCGCCAACGCCACCACTTCGGCGGGATCGAGCTGGCCGGCCATTGCGATGATGGCGTTCTCCGCCGCCGCGAGCATGGATTCGCCGGCAGGCCGCGCCGCGACCGCCGCGATCAGGGCCGCGCTGGCTTCCTCCTGCCAGGCGAACACGACGTCTTCCTTGGCGGCGAAATAGTGGAAGAAGGTGCGGCGGGAGATATCAGCGGCGGCGACGATGTCGTCGAGTGTGGTCGCCTCGAAGCCGCGCTCCAGGAACAGCGCCATCGCCGCCCGCGCCAGCTTCTCGCGCGTCTCCTGCCGCTTGCGCGCGCGCAGGCCCGGCGCCGCGCCAGGCGCGGTTTTCTCCTTTGATGACCTGCCCTTAGCCGGTCCGCGCAGGTTCGCCGCTCGCTTCAAAACCTTCACCACTTGCAAATTTGCACCTAGTGCACATTTAGGGAGCGCGGCTGGGAACCACACCCCGATTCGACCAGGAGATATAAGCATGAGCGGCTGGAGCACTGCAGACATTCCACCCCAGACCAGCAAAACCGCCGTGATCACCGGCGCCACCGGCGGGCTCGGCTATGAGACCGCGCTGGCGCTGGCGGGCGCCGGCGCGACCGTGGTTCTGACCGGCCGCAACGACAGCAAGGGCAGGCACGCGCTCGAGCGCATCCGTGCGCAATATCCGAAGGCCGACGTCAGCTACGAGACGCTCGATCTGGCGAGCCTTGCCTCGGTCGCCGACTTTGCCGGGCGCTTTGCCATCAGCCGTCCTTCGGTCGATCTCCTCATCAACAATGCCGGCGTGATGGCGCTGCCGAAGCGGCGGACGACGCAGGACGGTTTCGAGATGCAGCTCGGCATCAATTATCTCGGCCATTACGCGCTCACCGCGCGCCTGCTGCCGCAGCTTCGCCGCGCCCTTAAGCCCCGGGTCGTCAATCTCTCGAGTCTGGCGCACCGCTCCGGCGCGATCGATTTCGCCGACCTGCAGGCGGAGCGGTCCTATCGCCCGTGGCGCGCCTACTGCCAGTCGAAGCTGGCGATGCTGATATTTGCGCTCGAATTGCAGCGCCGCAGCGACGCTGCCGGCTGGGGCCTGATGAGCAATGCCGCCCATCCCGGCTATGCGCGCACCGACCTGATCCCGAATGGCCCGGGCACGAGGAGCCTATCGTCGTATTTCAGCCGCTTGCTGCAACCCTATGCCAGCCAGTCCGCCGCGGCCGGTGCGTTGCCGACATTATTTGCCGCGACCTCGCCGGCCGCCGAGCCCGGCGGCTATTATGGGCCGAACTGGTTCTACGAGTTGAAGGGCCCGCCGGTCGAGGCGAAGATCATGCCGCAGGCGAAGGATGCCGCGGTCGCGGCGATGCTGTGGGAGGCCTCGGCGACGCTAACCGGGGTCTCCTTCGACCAGTTCGCGGCGGCCGCCTGAAAAGCCTACGGAATTGCCCTAAATTTCAACACTTTTGCGGTAGCCCCTTGCTTCGATAGGTTTTTCGCGGATCAGAGCAAGAGGCAGCATGGATCGCATCCGAATCGTCGGCGGCAACGAGCTCAACGGCACCATCTCGATATCCGGCGCGAAGAATGCTGCGCTGCCTCTGATGATCGCGGCGCTCCTCACAAAGGAGACGCTGATCCTCGACAACGTGCCGCGGCTTGCCGACGTCGCGCAGCTCCAGCGCATCCTCGGCAATCACGGCGTCGACATCATGTCCGCGGGCAAGCGGCCCGGCGACCGCGAGTACCAGGGCCAGACCCTGCACATCTCGGCCGCCGACATTATCGACACCACCGCGCCGTATGATTTGGTGTCGCGGATGCGCGCCAGCTTCTGGGTGATCGCGCCGCTGATTGCGCGCATGCATGAGGCGAGGGTGTCGCTGCCGGGCGGCTGCGCCATCGGTACCCGGCCGGTCGACCTCCTGATCATGGCGCTGGAGAAGCTCGGAGCGGAGATCTCGATCGACGGCGGCTATGTGGTCGCGAAAGCGCCCGGTGGCCTGCGCGGCGCCGACATCGCTTTCCCCAAGGTCACGGTGAGCGGCACTCATGTCGCGCTGATGGCGGCGACGCTTGCCAGGGGGACCAGCGTCATCACCAACGCCGCCTGCGAGCCTGAAATCGCCGATGTCGCCGCCTGCCTGAACAAGATGGGCGGGCGCATCACCGGCGCCGGCACGCCCTGCATCATCGTCGAGGGTGTCGACAGGCTTCATGGCACACGCCACACCGTGCTGCCGGATCGCATCGAGGCCGGCACCTATGCGATGGCGGTAGCGATGACCGGCGGCGAGGTGCAGTTGTCCGGCGCACGGCCGGAATTGCTGCAATCGGCGCTCGATGTACTCTGCGAAGCCGGCGCCACCGTCAGCGTCAACAATGACGGCATCCGCATCGGCCGCAACGGCGCCGGCCTTCGCCCGGTCAAGGTCACGACCGCGCCGTTCCCCGGCTTCCCGACCGATCTGCAGGCGCAACTGATGGCGCTGATGACCTGCGCCGACGGCGCGTCCGTCATCACTGAGACGATCTTCGAGAACCGCTTCATGCATGTGCAGGAACTGGCGCGGTTCGGCGCCAGGATCTCGCTCGACGGCGAGACCGCCACGATAAGCGGCACCGACAGATTGCGCGGCGCGCCGGTCATGGCGACGGACCTGCGCGCGTCCGTCTCACTGGTCATCGCCGGCCTTGCCGCCGAGGGCGAGACCATGGTCAACCGCGTCTACCATCTCGATCGCGGCTTCGAGCGGCTGGAGGAGAAGTTGTCGGCCTGCGGCGCGTCGATCGAGCGCATCAGGGACTGATATCGGCGGAACCGGTTCTGATCCAGGAGATTGCTTTCGGCATGATGCCGCCCGCACCACTCAAACTGATCGCACTCGATGCCGACGATCTCGCCGTGATCTCGGCGCATGTGCAGGATGCCCACGTGCAGGCCTCCGACATCGTCTGGCGCCAGGGCGAGAAGCGGCTCGTGGTCGGCATGTCCAGGCTGGATTGGGAGCAGACGCTGTCGGGCGAAACCGCCTCGCGCCGGCTGATCGCGGCGCTGCGCTTCGACCGCGTGCTTGCCTGCAAGTCGCGCAAGATCAACCTGGAGGCGCCGGACGCCACCCTGGAACTGCTCGGCATCGAGTTTCACCAGGGCGCCGCCCCCGGCGGCAGCGCTCTGCTCCTGTTCAGCCAGGGCGCCACGCTCCGGCTCGACGTCGAATGCCTGGAATGCGAATTGACCGATCTCGGCCCCGACGACCTCGGCACCGCGCCGGCAGTCCCGGAGCTGCCGTAGGGTGGGCAAAGCGAAGCGTGCCCACCATTCCGAGCACGCCGTTAGATGGTGGGCACGCGGAGCCTGTCATCGGGCGCGCGTTCGCGCGACCCGTTGGCTTTGCCCACCCTACGGGCCCGGGCCCCTTTGTCGGCCATCGAGGGTTGACGGCCCCTATCCGCCGCGCCATTGAGCAGGGACCCTGAATCCAAATTCAAGAACGCCCCATGCCCCTCCGCCTGGACCGAAGCAGCGCCGATTTCGAGCAGCGTTTTGCCGCCTTCCTTGCCGCCAAGCGCGAGGTGTCGGCCGATGTCGAGCGCGCCACGCGGGCGATCGTCGACGATGTGGTGGCGCGGGGCGATGCCGCGCTGATCGAGGCGACCCGCAAATTCGACCGGCTCGAGCTCGACGCCGCCGGCCTGCGCGTCACCGCGGCGGAGATCGATGCCGCGGTGACGGCCTGCGATGCCGCCACGGTCGACGCGCTCAAGCTCGCCCGCGATCGCATCGAGAGCTTCCATCAGCGCCAGATGCCGAAGGACGAGCGCTTTGTCGACCCGCTCGGCGTCGAGCTCGGCTGGCGCTGGAGCGCGGTCGAGGCCGTCGGGCTTTACGTGCCCGGCGGCACCGCGGCCTACCCGTCCTCGGTGCTGATGAACGCGGTGCCGGCCAAGGTTGCCGGCGTCCCGCGCGTGGTGATGGTGGTGCCGGCGCCCGACGGCAGGCTCAACCCGCTGGTGCTGGCGGCCGCCCATCTCGGCGGCGTCTCCGAGATCTATCGCGTCGGCGGCGCGCAGGCAGTGGCGGCGCTCGCCTATGGCACGGCCACGATCGCGCCCGTTGCAAAAATCGTCGGCCCCGGCAACGCGTATGTTGCCGCTGCCAAACGGCTGGTGTTCGGCAAGGTCGGCATCGACATGATCGCTGGCCCATCCGAAGTGCTTGTCATCGCCGACGACACCGGCAATGCCGACTGGATCGCCGCGGATCTCTTGGCGCAGGCCGAGCATGATACGAGCGCGCAATCGATCCTGATCACCGATTCTGCGCGGCTCGCCGCCGATGTCGAGCGTGCGGTGGAGGCGCAGCTCGCAACCCTGCCGCGCGCGGAAATCGCACGCGCCTCGTGGAATGATTTCGGCGCGATCATCCTGGTGAAAAAGCTCGACGATGCGGTGGCGCTCGCGAATGCGACCGCGGCCGAGCATCTTGAGGTTATGACTGCCGATGCGGAGGCGTTCGCGGCCAAGGTCCGCAACGCCGGCGCGATCTTCCTGGGCCCGCATACGCCGGAAGCGATCGGCGATTATGTCGGCGGCTCAAACCATGTGCTGCCGACCGCTCGCTCGGCACGGTTCTCGTCCGGCCTCGGCGTGCTCGACTTCATGAAGCGCACTTCGATCCTGAAATGCGGCCCCGACCAGTTGCGCGCGCTGGGGCCGGCCGCGATGACTCTCGGCAAGGCCGAGGGGCTGGACGCCCATTCCCGTTCCGTCGGATTGCGCCTCAATCTCTCATGAACAAGCCGCCCACTGAGGAGGACCCCAACAATCGCATCGTCGCGGTGACGCTCGATGAGGAATCGATCGGGCGTTCCGGGCCGGATATCGAGCATGAGCGCGCGATCGCAATCTACGACCTGATCGAACAGAACCTGTTCGCGCCGGCCGGCGCAGAGAGCGGGCCGTACACGCTGCACATCGCCATCACCGGCAACCGTCTGATGTTCGACATCCGGCGGGAGGACGGCACGCCGGTGGTGGCGCATCTGTTGTCGCTGACGCCGTTCCGGCGGATCGTGAAGGACTATTTCATGATCTGCGACAGCTACTACCAGGCGATCCGCACCGCGACGCCCGACAAGATCGAGGCCATCGACATGGGCCGCCGCGGCATCCATGACGAGGGCTCGCGCACGCTGCAGGAGCGGCTGAAGGGCAAGGTGCGGGTCGATTTCGAAACCGCGCGGCGGCTGTTCACGCTGATCTGCGTCCTCCACTGGAAGGGGCAGGACGCATGAGGCGCGCGCGGCCGCAATCCAACAAAGCTTGAGCGATGGGGGCGCCGCCCGCGCGCAATCCGCAGGCCGTATTGTTCGCATGCGGCCAGAACAGCGTGCGTTCGCCGATGGCGGCGAGCCTGCTGCAGCAGATGTTCCCGCAAGGGCTTTATGTGCGCTCGGCGGGCGTGAAAAAGGGCGAGCTCGATCCGTTCGCAGTCGCCGTGATGGGCGAACTCGGCCAGGATATCTCCGCCCACAAGCCGATCACCTTCGACGAGCTCGAGGATTGGGAAGGGCTGAACTTCGACCTCATCGTCACGTTGTCCCCGGAAGCCCACCACAAGGCGCTGGAGCTGACCCGCACGCTCGCCGCCGACGTCGAATACTGGCCGACCCACGACCCGACCGGCACCGAAGGCAACCGCGAGCAGAAACTGCAGGCCTATCGCGAAGTCTGCGACGGTCTCCTGACCCGCATCCGCCGCCGTTTTGCCAAGGCGGGTGCCACGAACGAGTAGGCGTATAATTGCCCACGTCGCTGCCACACACTCCGGGTGAGGGTCCCCGGTCTATCGAGAGACGAGCGCACGCGGAGCCAACCCCTCACCCAATCGAGTCCGCGTCCACCACCTGAGCCGCCCTCTCCCACAAGGGGCGAGGGCACATCAACTCCCACGGCAACCTTCTCCCCTTGTAGGAGAAGGTGGCGCGAAGCGCCGGATGGGCGATTCTCTCCGCACGCACAGGACGGCAGTCAGATGTCATCGTTGGCCGCGCGCTCACGGTTGCCCCCTTGTCGCTTCCCTGACAAAGAGCTGTGCTTATGGGGCGCGTACCCTCCTGATGGAAATGATTCGCAGCCGGGTTCCACGGTTGTGAAACAAGGCCCCTTCCGATAGGTTCCGCGCGCGCTTACCCACCCAATCCTGCTTCTTCCAAGAGCCTGCATGCTTGGCCGTCCCAAACTCGTTCTTGCTTCCGGCTCGCCGCGGCGGCTGGCCCTGCTCAACCAGGCCGGCATCGAGCCGGATGCGCTGCGTCCGGCCGATGTCGACGAGACCCCGCGGCGGGGCGAGCTGCCGCGCGCCTGTGCCAATCGTCTGGCGCGGGCCAAGGCCGAAGCGGCGCTGAAATCGGTGCAGCTCGACGACGACATCCGCGGCTCCTTCATCCTGGCCGCCGACACCGTGGTCGCGGTCGGCCGCCGCATCCTCCCCAAGGCCGAGTTGGTGGATGAGGCCGCGCAGTGCCTGAGACTGCTGTCGGGCCGTAACCACCGCGTCTACACCGCGATTTGCGTCGTGACCCCAAGGGAAGCGTTCCGTCAGCGGCTGGTCGAAACCCGCGTGCGTTTCAAGCGTTTGAGTGAGGATGACATCCAGGCCTATATCGGTTCGGGCGAATGGCGCAGCAAAGCTGGCGGCTACGCCGTGCAGGGCATCGCCGGCTCCTTCGTGGTCAAGATGGTCGGTTCCTACAGCAATGTCGTGGGCCTGCCGCTCTATGAAACGGTCACGCTGCTCGGCGGCGAAGGTTTTCCGATCCGATACGGCTGGCTGAACACCGCTACGGTTGGTTGAATGCCGGAACAGCGAAAACAGGCGGGCGCCGCGGAGGCGCCTGCGAAGGCCGAGAAGCCGTCCAGACCGTGCCCGATCTGCGGCAAGCCCGCCGAGCATGCGTTCCGCCCGTTCTGTTCCGCCCGCTGCCGTGACGTCGACCTCAACCGCTGGCTCTCCGGCACCTACATCGTCCCCGGCCGTGACGACCAGGCCGAGGAGGAATAGGTTAGATTTACCAATAAGTTGTGGAAAAGGCCGGTTCGATCAGGATCCCTCCGCCAGGCCGGGCTCGCCGCGCGGTAGCCAAAGGCGAAGGCGGGTGGACAGCGGCCCTCCACCCCACTATAACCCGCCCGCTCGCTCGGCCTTTTCCGGCCGTCTCGCGACCTGCCCAGGTAGCTCAGTTGGTAGAGCATGCGACTGAAAATCGCAGTGTCGGTGGTTCGATTCCGCCCCTGGGCACCAACGCTCCCACCGACATTTTATTGGGGTGGGGCTGCATCAGGGCGGCTAGGCGCCCGCGAACTTCGAAATGGATCGGATCGCCAGGCCTGATCCGCGGCGCGACGACGATGCTGTCAGTGAGTTCGCGCAGCTTGAGGCATGCAGCTTTGGCATCGGCAGCCGAAAGCGCTTTCGCGAGCTGCTCCACCGCATCGAGATAGACGGCGATAGTCGCCGGATGCAGGGTGATGACGTTCGCCTCGGTCGCCCGATCGATTTTGACCTAATAGAGCAGCTTACGTTGCCCTTCCACTTGCAACATCCCGACGCTCGATCTGCTCGCCTGCGTCAAAGCATCTTCGGGGCGCAAATGCGGGCGTCGCATTCTTCGCGCCATTGGTGCCGTTGAGGGTCATCGGCGGTCGATCAGGCCGCCAAGGCTTCGGACCGGGTTCGAAATACCACCGCGGTTGCCTACGCGATAATGCCAGAGCTGACGAGAAGAGGGCGCTGACCAGGTCGTTGCGGCCGGACCTATGGCAGCCGCCTTCGGATGAACAGTCCCCGTCGGGAGCACCGGCTTTCATTTCCAGGCAGCGCGGGGCCGCGGCGCTTTAAATTGCCTGTCACGCTGGCGACCCTTGAGCTGACCGCAAATCGCATTTCGCCGCTCATTCACCACCTTGATTGCATCGGTGACCGCAGGCGATGGTTGACGGTGGAATCTTATGTTTCCTCCTCCGCCTGTTCGATCGCTGCAGGCATTTTCGCCACTGACATCAACGTGCGGGCGACCTGATTGAGCAATTGATCGGCGTTCTCTTCCTCCGCCAAGGACTTCGAGAGTAGCGCGACTATGGCGCTGTGCCGCAGTTGCTGAGCGAGGTTCTTTGCGGTGGTATAGGCCGACATCTCGTAATGTTCCACGCGCTGAGCCGCACCGATGAGTGCCAAGTCCGCGAGCGCGTCCTCCTTTTTCTCACCCTCGTCCATGACTTCCTGGCCTTCCTCGACCAGGCCCATCATGCCTTTGCAGGCCTTCGCTCGTGCGGTCTCCCCGAGCAGCGAGAAGCACTCGTTGAGCCGCTCAATCTGTTCTTCCGTCTCCATCAAGTGCTGCTCGAAAAGTTCTCGCAGGCGATCGAATCGGGCCGCCTTCGCCATTTTGGGAAGAGCCTTGGTGAGCTGCTTCTCCGCGTGCAGAATGTCTCGCAGTTCATGGACAAGCAGCTCGCTCACGCCCTCAGGGGCCGTCGGTGGGGAACTCTCGGTCTTGATCACGGTGGCCGTTTCGCCGTTGCCTTCGGGGAGCAGGGCCGGAGAGGCCATGAATTCCCAATCGCCGCCTTCGTTCCAAGGCCCGCGAGTATCGATCTCGCCTTCATCTCCAGCACCGGTCGAATCGTTGAAGAACTGATTCACGAGGCCCGGAGTCGGCGGGATCTTGCCAATCGAGAACGCGGGCTTCTTCATGCTCTCGAGCGCGGCAGCAAAGGCCTTCATGTGCGTGATTTCGCGAGTCATCAGGAACTGCAGTGCGTCCTTGCTGCCCGCATCGTCGCAAAAGTTGATCAATCGTTCATAGACGATCTTCGCGCGCGCCTCGGCCGCAATGTTGCTGCGGAGATCAACGTCCAATTCGCCGGTGATCTTCAGATAATCCGCCGTCCAGGGATTTCCCTGCGAATTGAACAGATTGACGCCTCCACCGCCTGCGATCGCGATCAATGGATCGGCCTCGGCCTTCTCACGATCGAACTTCGTCGGTTTAAGATGCATACGGGCGAGACAGCCGACGATCTCGAGATGACTTAATTCCTCCGTGCCGATGTCCATCAGCAGGTCCTTGCGATCCGGGTCTTCGCAGTTGAGCCCCTGGATCGAGTATTGCATCGCCGCCGCCAGCTCTCCATTCGCTCCTCCAAATTGCTCGAGAAGCATATTGCCGAACCGAGGGTCGGGCTCGTCAACGCGCACGGTATACATGAGCTTCTTGACGTGATGATACATGATGGGCCTCGCGGGATGCTGAAATACCTGCCCACAACTCTCCAGATTGAAGGACGTTCCTGAGCTCTCGATGCCAGCAATCCGAATGCTGCGCGAAAGGACGCTCACATAGTCAAGGCCCAATGAGAGGGCTACCAGATCGAAGGGCGCTGTATCATCAGCCAGAAAATGCCCATCACGGCGCCGAATGCCGGAAAGCCAAAGCTAAACCAGGCCCAGAACAGCCTATGATATCGCGAAGGCAGCGGCTTTCGTTCAGCTGCCGAGGCAGTCGCCAGGTTGCGCAGTTGCATCTGAATCCAGACAACTGGAAGCCAGAAGGCGCCCGTCACGAGATACAGGACTATCGATAGCACAATCCAGCTCTCGGTCAGCGAATATCCAGCCTCGTGCGCGAGCGCGATTCCGGTCAAGGGTTGTGCCACCACGGCCGTTGCCGTGAACAGGAAATCAGCGAGGACGACAATGCGAGCGATCGCCGCGACAATCACCGGGTCTCCGGTCAAGTGCGCGCGGAGCATGAAAAAAGCGATCCAGTACCCAACAAAACCGCGGCTCCGATGAGGTGAACATATTTCAAAAGGAAATAGATCATTATCTTTCATCCACGATCGCAAGCGCGACCAGATGCAGCACGAAGATCGGAATGATCTTCAAGAGGGGACCAAGAGGCTCGATCCATAGCTCGGGCTGGAGAATGGTGCCGGACACCGCGTAGAACGCCGAAAGCGCCATCGCGCCGTAGAGTCCCTGCCGCGTGAGGGGGCGCCAAGCGATGCAGAGGCCGACAGCAATATCTGCAAGCGCGCCGGCAACAACCGATGGTACGGACAGCAGACCTGCCCCGGTGCCGCGCATCAGCTCCACCCCGCTCGGGTAACCTACCGTCAGTGAGATCACGCCGGTACAGATCCAGAAGAAAGACAAGACAATGAAAATGATCGCCTTGAGCAGATAAAGTCGGGCAAACCATTTTTCCTGGATGGTTGCGGGTTCGGCCGCCAGCGCCTCCGCCAGTGATCGAGGCGGGATGCCGGTGATCGAGATCCACCCCTGCGGGTCTCCCACGGCCCCTCTCGCAATTTCGCGCGCCGCATTGGTTCGTACCGGCGGCCGCCAACCTAGCGCTCCCGCAACATCGCCGAGCCAGTAGGTGAGCTTCGACAACGGATGCGGAATTACGAACGAGCGGGCCGACGACCAATCGTACCAGTTACGGTATCGCGCAATGATCTCTCCCATCTGCAGTCTTTCGGGGCCGGCGAGCTCGAGCGCCAAGCGGGCCGGAGCATTTTCTTTGAGAAAGAATAAGACGGTATCAACGACGTCGTCCAGCTGCACCACCTGAAGGGGCCGTGTATCGGGCATCAGCGGGACCCAAGGCAGACTGGCAAGTGAGCGGATCAAGGCGCTTGCGCCGAATGCTGGACGACCAAGGACCACCGATGGCCTGAGAATAACCCAATCGAGCTCCGTTGCCATCAAACGGCGATCGCCCTCGTACTTCGTTGAAGAAAAGGGCGATGGCTGCGCGCGATCGACGCCGATCGCAGAAAAATGGATAACGCGACGGACGCCACTTTTCTCACAGGCATCGAACAGGGCGCCAACTCCGGCTGCATGAACGCCCTCGGTATCCTCGCGCCTACCATCCTGCAGGACGCCTGCGCAATTCACGACTGCATCTATGTCCCTGAGAACTGACAGCCAGTCTTCCCGTTTTCGGGTGGATGCAATATCCAGCGTCACCCATTCAGCTATCGGCAATTGACGAGTTGCATGGCGAGCGAGCCCAATCACCTGATGCCCCTCGTGTGCGAGACGAGTCGCGACCGCAGATCCAATCAGACCCGTCGCACCTGAGACCACAATCCTCATTGGTTCTTTCAGCAGGTTTGCCGCCTGCTGCTCCAGGCACTTCACCAAGTCCAAGCCACACGTCAGCTCTCCGCCACGTTCTGCTCTCCAGGCCGCGCGCAAGCTGCCCTATCCAGACTGGTCCGCGAAGCGCCGGAACGTTCAGGAGCAGAGATTCCTGATGTCGACTTCATCCCGGAAGATTGTTTGGTGGCTCCTTTAGCTTGTCCAATTGTTCGGCTTCCGTCCGCAATTCCAGTTCCGCACGGCGCCAAAACTCCTCATCCCTGCCTTCGGGTCTCCCCGCAGCTTCCCATAGTCGATGCGCACGAACTCGGATTTCGTGGTCATTCGGATCCGCCATGGCTTGTCGCGCTCCGCTCAGGAGGGGGCCATTCCGCCCCACTGCTCGATCGGGCATTCCACCGCGGGATCGCCGTCGAGGTAGCACCTTGTCATCGGATGAAAATACGGACGACCGCCGAGTGTTCCCGAAGCTTCAGTCAGGCCGCTGATCTCGCGCGGCTCTGGCCCAGCCGCCTAGTGGGAGATCGAGGGCTTTCGTTGAATGCACCGTTTGACCCTATACTGGGAGGTGCAGGTGCGGCGCGACCTGAATGTTCTTCATCATCGCGAGACCAACAAAGGTTAGCTTTCCTCACCAGAAAAGCCCAACCATAGCAACCATGTAGGCGAGCAGCAGTTGAGCTTTCGAATGTGCCTCCGGCGCGAGAAATTGTTGCCATCTCGCTGATCGCATTCGCGAGTGAGGAGACATTGGAGAGAGGCAGGTGATGCGAAGACTATGACAAACTTCCTGAAACTTCCCACTTGGGCCGATAAAGCGCATGCCCTCGCGTGCCAAGGAGGAGCTTGCGCACTTCTTTCAAGCGACGGATGCGTTCGAGCCGAAAGTGCTTGAGTTTTTGAGTTGGCGTGGTCCCGATGACGCGATCAAGAGGATAAGACGCCTTTCCCGTTAAAGATCGGCCCCGGGCTCGGAGCTTCGGTGCAGATCCTTCTAGGAACAACCGCTATCTAGGTAGGTTTGTGACTAACATTCTCCGAAGAAAGGAAACGTCTATGGCTACGACAGCACGAGATATCTTCATTGTAGGCCTGCGCAATGCGCACGCGATGGAGATCCAGGCAAGGGAGCTGCTGGAGCGGCAGTCGGAGCGGCTCGACGAATATCCGGAAGTCAAATCCAGGGTAACCAGCCACCTCGATGAGACCAATGAGCAGCTCCGTCGGTTGGAGCAGTGCCTGGAGACCTACGGCGAAAGCACGTCGACCCTGAAGGATACGGCCCAGTCTTTCATGGCCAATATGATGGCGATGGGCCATTCGATGGCAGGTGATGAAATCCTGAAGAACACCTTTGCCAATGACGCATTCGAGCACTACGAGATCGCGTCATATAAATCACTTTTGGCACTTTGCAGGGCCGCGGGAGCTGATTCGGCTCGTCCGCTGCTGGAAGCCTCCCTCAAGGAGGAGGAGCGGATGGCGGACTGGGTCGAGGGGAATGTCGAGAAGGTCACGATGCAGTATGTCGACATTCAGGAGCGCCAGGCGGCTTGAGTCGCGGCCATGACTCTCAGCCGACCGGGCTGACGAAGATTGGCGACCCGAGGTTCGCCATCGCTGCGCAATACTCCTCGTCCAGGCAAGGAGCGGCCAAATGGACGCACGACACAACACAGTCCGGCAGGAGTCATCCGTGGAAGCCGGAAGCGGGCCTAAATATCACACTTACGCTAGTGCGGCGGTGATCGGTGCCCTGATCCTTGCAGCAACGGCGCTCGTGAACCGGCAACTAGCGGCGAATGCGGAGCAAGAAAATCCACCGGGGGGCGAGTTTCTCGAGATAGATGGCGTGCGGCTACACTATCTGGAGCGCGGCGCGGGCGATGTACTTGTCCTGCTCCACGGCAACGGCAGCATGATCGCCGATTTCGAAACAAGTGGCCTTTTGCAATTGGCGTCACAAACCTACCGCGTCATCGCGTTCGACCGCCCGGGATTCGGGCATACTAAGCGGCCACGCGGTGTTGTGTGGACCCCCGAAGCACAAGCCGAGCTCATTCAGAAGGCACTCGGAAGGTTGGGCATCTCTAATCCAGTGGTACTCGGACATTCATGGGGAGCTTCAGTGGCGGTAGCCCTTGCGCTGAAATTTCCCGATGCAGTCCGGGCGCTAGTGCTGGCTTCAGGATACTATTATCCGACCCCGCGGCTTGACGTCATGGTTAAGTCTCCGCCAGCCCTGCCCGTCATCGGAAGCGTCCTGAGCCATACCCTCTCGCCCGTTCTCAGTCGGTTGATGTGGCCGCTTCTAACGAGGAAGATATTCGCACCCGCACCGGTGCCGCCGAAGTTCAGGTACTTTCCCAAAGAGATGGCAATGCGGCCTTCTCAGATCCGAGCGGGTGCGGGAGAGGCGGCTTTGATGATTCCCGACGCCATCGTGTTCCGCAGGCAATATTCTGAACTCAAGATGCCCGTCGTGATCATTGCAGGCGAGGGCGATCGAGTTGCCAATATCGACGAACAATCGGCCCGGCTTCATCATGAGATAGCCCACAGTACCTTTCACCGCGTGAAGGGTGCGGGCCACATGGTGCATCAGAGCGCACCTGATCAGGTCATGATCGCCATTGGCGAAGCAACGACGCTTAGCTCGAAGCGCAGCGACAAGGCGACCTCTCTTCAACAGGCGGGGTAGCGAGCCATTTGCGAGGAAATCGAGCCGAGCTGATCAACGGCTCGCGTTCTCAGGCGACCAAACGCCCCTGACATTGTAACTCACGAGGCCGTGGTCGATCGCACGTGTGATGTTTCAGCCATCTTAACATACTTGAATGTAGCTCTGAAGCTCCCGCGATTAACTTTCGATCATGGAAGCCAAGCGCAAGCGCAATCGAGCCAAGCAGACCATTTCGCTCCAGGAGCGGCTGATCAGCTCGGCGCTCGCGGTCGCGCGAAATGTCTGTCGCCCGGCGCGGAGCGGGAAAAGCTGCTCCGGCAAGCGCGGCAAGCCGAGCGCGCTGGCGAGCTGAATGCGGTCCTTAGTTTGGGTCCATCGAAATAAGAGACGTGCAGGTGGATTTTCGCGAGCTCAAGGGCGGAGCATGGGCGAGTTTGCTGAACGTGTTCAAGCGAACATGGACATTGTCCTAGATGAGGTCTGCGCTGAGTGGCCGAATGGCGGCGACCACGAGAGCCGAAAATATATCGCCGAGCAACTCATCCAGGCCGCGCGCGGGGGCCAAACGACTCTCGGAGCGCTGACATACGTGGGCCGTCGAGCCCTCGTTCATTTCAACAACAAGCCGAAATCAGCCTGACGCGCTCGCACGTGGGGATGGTGCGGATAGCTCCGCCCCGGCAATGGCCGCGCGAGGGCGCCAACTCTTCTCTTTTGATCCCGAGGGAAATTGAATGTCCTCTCAAATATGTACAAGAAGGTATGTAACCTGCTGATAGGCACCCGCACCAATGAAGATGGCACAGACGGTTGGCGCCTGATCCCCAGGGATGCCCAAGTCCTGCATATCGATATTTCGCCAGAGGAGATCGGCCGCAACCATCAATCCGTGAGACTGTTAGGCGACGCGCGGGAGACACTGAATGCATTGACCGATGCACTTGCAGGCAGGGCGCTGAATCCTTCCCGCAGCCAGGCCGAGCTCGAGCGGTTCATCGCCGGAGCATGGGAGGCTTTCGAACGCGATCGTGCGCCCTGGCTGACCGACGCCTCACCGATTCGCCCGGAGCGGACTCTTGCTGCCATTCAGCGTCGCCTTGGTCCAGACACCATCGTCGTGCCCGACGCAAGTTACGCTTCGAGCTGGATCGTGGGCCAGCTTCGCACATCGCATCCGAGAACGCGCATCATCTCTCCGCGTGGTCTGGCAGGATTGGGCCGGGGACTGCCCCTTGCACTTGGCGCAAAGCTCGCGCGACCTGCGAGCGAAGTCATCGCCGTCGTCGGCGATGGCGGTTTCGGTCATGTCTGGGCAGAAATGGAGACCGCCGTGCGCAGCGATGTGCCAGTTACCGTCGTCGTACTCAACAATGGTGTCCTCGGCTATCAAAAGGATGCCGAGAAGGTGAAGTTCGGTCGCTATACTTCATCCGCCCATTTGCGGCAGGTGGATCACGCTCTCATCGCACGCGCGGTCGGCGCCCAAGGCCGGTCGTGTCATGGACCCGCGCGATCTCGACGCGGCCCTGGCCGAAGCGGCCAAGGCGCCGATGCTCAACCTGCTGGACATCATCGCCGATCCCGGCGCGCATCCGCCAGTATCGCTGTATGAAGGCACGCTTGACCGTACGGAAAGGTGATCGGATCGTTCAGGATCCCGTGCCGTAGTTGTGACATCGCGCTGTCACCCTCTGCGTCCCACCTCCGGCGTTATGGCCTAAGGATTCCAGCCGCCACTGCCGTATGGGCGCGTGATGATTTCGAGCAGATGCCCGTTCAGCGAAATAGAGGCCGCGTCCGCCGTCGTGATCGTTGATCTCGCTTGGTTTGCGCCGCGCGGGATCCGCCCAGTAGGTCAGCTTCCGCTTGCGAATCCGATCAAAGATCGCGTCGAACTCGGCGTCACCGACCAGGAAAGCATAGTGCTGACGCGCGAGCTCTCCTTGGATCTCCATATAGTCGAGATTGGCCTCGTTCTCGGTGGTGACCATGTAGAACGGTCCCCAGCGCCGCGGCGCCGGCAGCCCCAGCATCTCGGCCAGGAAATCGGCCGATGCCTTGCTGTCGCGAGCCGACAGAATCGTATGATTGAATTGGATAGCCATATTCGGATCTCCGCAGCCATAGGTGAAATCAAAACGAGCCGCGCATGGAGGTGGTTCCTGTTCCAATGCGCGGGGGGCGCGTCATGACTGCAGCGAGACGGCGCCGGTGTGCTGACCGCCCACGAACAGCATCTTATTGCTTATCAAAGGTGCTCGATACGCGCGCGGATGACCGTGCGACGAAACCCCATCTTCTGCCGGACAAGTCGTTCGGTGCGACCAGTAAGTCATTGATTGTTCTCGGCCCATCAGCGGCTCTATCGGAGCTCGCGATCCCGCGATACCCGTCTCCGAAGCACATCAGTCCGACTGGTTCCTGGAGCGCCTCCCTTAACTTGGGCGCGAACAAACGTCGAGCGCACCCCGATCAGAACCAAGCTCGAGAGCCCCGAGCCGCGAGTTAGGAGCATGTTCTCCCCCAAGAAAGCCGCAACTAAATCGCAACGATGAGATCCGCTAAGCATCGGTCCGCTTCGAGCACGTGAGCACGACCATCACATGAGCCTGCCACGGATTGAATTGGGCACCTAGCCGGACATCTCGTGACCGCAATGGTCGGACGTCGGCGACCAGTGACAGTGCGATCACTTCTATCCCTCCTGGAAGCGAACATGTCGCCGTGACGGAACTCCACTCAGGCGGAGCGACCAAATTTTTGCAGGCGCTCTCCGTCAGGCCCTCATTTGGTCACTTGCACACGTCGCGTCTTAGGCATTAGGCGTTCGAGCGAGGTTGCGACGGCGTCAAAACTGCTTCCCAGAGCGAGATACGGTTGAGCGTCGGCTTGCGTTAGGACCAGTTTGCCTACCGGCCGTTCGAAGTGCCGGTGGCGCCGACGTGCCTGCTTGCGTCAGGAGCCATGCACGAAATGCCGAGAGCAGGGGATTGTCGGCTTTCTCTTCCGGGCAGGCGAAATAGTACGAGCCGGCGCTTCTCAACGTGAGGCTCGACAGCACCTTCAGCTTGCCGGAGGCCAACTGGTCGGAAATCAGGAATTCAGGAAGCAGCGCCACGCCAAGACCGGAGTTCGCTGCGCTGATCAAAGTGGATTGAATATCGAAGCGTGGCCCGCGGATCACATTCGTGCCGCCAAGTTCCGCAGCATCGAACCAGCGACGCCATGCATCGGGTCGCGACACCAGATGCAGAAGCCGCAATTCGGCAATCTCACTCGCTCGCAGTTCGGCGCGCTTGCCGATAAGCTTCGGCGATCCGACCGGCAGAAGAACTTCGTCGAACAGATAGTCCGCTTGCGTGCCGGGCCAGTCGGGCTCACCGAAGTATAGCGCACCATCGAGAGCGGTCTCGCTGAAGAAGAAGCGCGTGTTGCGCGCACTCACGTTGACGGCAATGCCGGGATTCCGAGCATAGAAGTCCGGCAGGCGCGGAATGAGCCATTCGGTGCCGACGGTGGGCAGCGCCGCGATGTCCAGAACCGTGCCGTCGGCCTCGTAGCCCATGATCTCGAGTGTATCGCGCTCGATCCGCTCGATCGTCTGCGCTACACGGGTGCTGTAAGCTGTTCCGGCACGCGTCAGGGTGATCCGCTTCTTGATCCGGTGGAAGAGTCTGACGCCGAGTTGCGCCTCCAGCTGCGCGATCTGGCGCGAGACCGCACTTTCGCTCAGCGCGAGTTCGCTGGCGGCACGCGTGACGCTGAGGTGCTTGGCAGCCGCGCTGAAGGCCATCAGCGCGCCGAGGCTAGGTATTCTGCGTCGCATAGTTCATTCCAAAAACGCAAGATATCCGCAGATTAAATTGTTTGCATGCCTAAACGTGAGGCAACAAACTGGTGCGGATGATTAGAGCCTATTGAGCTGCGGCCTTCATCAAGGCCGCGCCCCTCAATGGCGTTGGGAATCTCAGCTGCAGCGCCAGCCACCCTGCAGGCGCTTCAAAGATCAATCTCAAGGGGCATATCCGTGGCGGTCAACAAATTGCATCACGAGTTCCATACGCTCGACATGGAGAGCGGCTGGCCGGTGATCTGATCGTTGGCAATGACGTGAACGGGCAAGGCGGCACGCCGTTTGCTGGATACGCTCGAAATTTCTGCAAGAGGTCCTGATACAATGAGTAATGCGAAGCCTCCCGTCATCATCGCTGGGGCAGGGCCGGTAGGCATGGTGGCAGCGGCAGATATGGTGCGACAGAACATCCCGGTTCTGGTGCTGGAGAAGAACGACCAACTGAGCAGCGAGTCGCGCGCATCGACGTTCCATCCGCCCACGCTGGACATGCTCGATGATCTCGGTTTCGCCAGCACCCTGATTGCGCAGGGCCTGAAGGCGCCGACTGTTCAATACAGTTCGTCCGAAGACGGCGTGCTCGGGACGTTCGACTTCGCGGCGATTTCCGATCTGGTGCGGCACCCGTTCCGCCTGCAGGCCGAGCAGTTCAAGCTGACGCGCATCATTTTGGATGCTTTGTCCGACAACCCGTTGTTCTCGATCGCGTTCGGCAGCGAGGTCAAATCCGTCGAGCAGACGAGCGATGCCGTCAAGGTCGTGGTCGGGGCCCAGGGACGCGACACCATACGTGAATGTGCCTGGCTGATCGGCGCCGATGGCGCGAACAGCATCGTACGCCGCAGCCAGGACATCAAATTCGAGGGCTTCACCTGGCCCGAGCGCTTTCTGGTGATGACAACTCCGGTCGATTTCACGGTGCTTCGCCCGGGTGTGTCGTCGGTCAGCTACGTCGCCGATCCCGAGCGCTGGTACTTCCTTCTCCGTATCCTCGGAGCGTGGCGCGTGATGATGCCGGTGGCTGCGGAAATCTCCGATGCCGAGGCGCTCTCCGAAGACTATGTGACGGCGTCGATCCGGCGGATCGTTCCCGCCGAGATGGACGCCCCCATCCTCCACACGACGTTGTACCGTGTGCATCAGCGCGTCGCCGCGAACTTCCGGAAAGGTCGCGCCTTCCTGGTTGGCGACGCCGCCCATATCAACAATCCGCTCGGCGGCATGGGCATGAATGGCGGCATTCACGACGCATTGAACCTGACGGCGAAGTTGGGTTCGGTCATCAATGGTACGGCCAATGAGCGCGTTCTCGCCGACTACGATCTGCAGCGTCGTACGGTCACGATGCAGGCCATTCAGGGCGATACCATTCGCAACAAGAAGAATCTCGAGGCGAAAGATGAAGCTGACCGCGCGCGTTTCCGCGACGACATTCGCGCCGCGGTCGCCGATCCGGAAAAGGGACGAGCGCTCCTGCGCCGAATTGCAATGCTGGACTCGCTCGAGCGGGCAGCTTCGCTGCATGTCGCCGCGGCCGACCAGGGGTGATCACCAATTCTCTCTTGGACGATGTCGACGGTAACCGGCTTGTCGGCCGGGCAAGAACCACGTCAGTGGAGGCACCAGTGAACTTGGAGGAGTCAATGCCATGGTTCGCCAAGATGTCATGCAGGATGTTCAGAATGCGAAGCAATGATCGACCGATGAAGTGGGCGACGTTTATTTTGGCGGCACTGCTATCGCCAGCATCCTTCGAGGTGCCCGGTGCGGCAGCGGCTGGATTCCCTGAAAAGATGATTACGATTGTCGTCCCGTATCCTGCCGGAAGCACCGCCGACGCGATTCCACGATTGGTGGGTCCGTTGATGTCCAAGTCGCTCGGTGTTCCGGTGATTATCGAAAATCGCGGCGGCGCAAACGGCTCGATCGGGGCGGTTCGCGTCGCTTCGTCACCAGCGGATGGCCACACCATTCTGCTTGCGACGACTGGCATGCTTACGATCAACCAATGGATCTATGAAAAGCCGACGTACAATCCTGAAAAGGATTTCACGCCGATCACCAATGGCGCTTCGACGCCGAACATCATCGTCGTCAATCCGTCGGTCAAGGCAAGCTCGCTGAAGGAGTTGGTGGCGCTGGCCAAAGCTGAGCCGGGCAAGCTGACATTTGCTTCGGCCGGCAATGGGAGCACGAGCCACCTGTGTGGGGAGACGTTGAAGGTGCTCGAAGGCATTGATGCCGTTCACATACCGTACCCAGGAGCAGCTCCGGCACTCCAGGATGTTGTCGGTGGTCAGGTTTCTATGATGTGCGACAACCTGTCGAATGTCGTCCAGCAGGTGCAGAGCGGAGCGCTGAGGCCGATTGTCGTGACCGCGCTTGAACGAAGCAAGCAGCTAACCGATGTGCCGACGTCCCCGGAAGCAGGATCACCTGATCTCCTCGCAGGCAACTGGTACGGCTTTGTTGCTCCATCGGCGACCCCAAAGGACGTGATCGAGAAGCTCAACAAGTGCATCGTGGAGGCCTTGCGAGATTCGACCGTCTCAGCTCGTCTGGAAAGCCTTGGTTTGACCGTGATCGCCGATGAGCCCGCCAAGTTCGGAGAAACCATCGCAAGGGATTCTGCGCGGATGGAAAATATCGTGAAGCGTGCAAAAGCAAAGGTTTTCAACTGACGCTGTCGATCAGAAGGCACCGATGATCGCGCTGAGAAGCACTTGCAGCACGAAGACGTAGGCCGCCGCTACAGCACCCAACGCCTGCAACCCGCCTCTCGCCCACAGAAACGTGTATGTGCGCAAACCGCTTTGGGTGCCTCTGCCCAAAGCTATGGGTGCTTGAAGCGGATGGGGACGACCCTTGTGAGCGGGTGGTGAGAGCTGTCATCAAAGGCGGCCTCTGGTCGCACTCTCGACTGGCGACGAGATGGTGCCCCTGGCCGGCGCCGAATTGGACAGACAAGTTATTGATTTCATTTGGCATTTTATGACGGCGAAATCTCGGTACCAACACGAATACCAACGTTGGCATTCCAAGAATCTGCGCGGATTGTCAGGGCGTGGCCGGCGGTTCCAGTCGCTTCCGGCCATTTTTAGCCCACGATTTCTCATCCCAAACTAGGATTTCATACGATATGGTGCTGGCTATCGTACCCGTGAACGCGAATTGCGACATCGCGTAGCCGGTAGCAGTCGGGTTGTCTCTGAGAACTGATCCCTCGCGCCAATGGCGTACTTCGGCTTCGACCGCACGAGCGAAATCGGAGGATCGGCAGGTTATGGCGCAAACCGGACATTGGAGCCTATGACGGAGCTATGCGGAATTTTGGGTGATGAGGTGATCAGGCGGCGTGGTTTGCCGGCATTTGGATGACCTCGATGCCGTCGTTGAATCTGACACCTGCGATGACCTTCGGCAACTGATTTGTGCCTTTGAGCCGCCGCCAGGTCTTTGATGCGGCGATCACCAGTTTGAACACCATCAGCCTGGCGGTGGTTGGCGACAACGAGCCCTTGGTGTGCACCGTCCGGTGCCGCACGGTGGCGAACACGCTTTCGATGGGGTTGGTCGTCCGCAAGTGATCCCAATGCTCGGCAGGAAAGTCGTAGAAGGCCAGCAGGGCGTCGCGATCCTTGACCAGACATTCGACCGCCCGGCCGTATTTGGCGCGGTATTTCTCGGCGAAAACGTCGATCGCCGCTTCGGCGGACGCCCGGTTCGGCGCCCAGTAGACCTCGCGCAGATCCTTCTTCATGGTGGCCTGCACCGAGAGCGGGACCTTGTCCAGGACGTTCACGGTCTTGTGCACCCAGCATCGCTGGTGCCGTGTGCCGGGACAGACCTCGTCGAGCGCCTTTCAGAAGCCGAGCGCGCCGTCGCCGACGGCAATTTCCGGGGCGATCTGCAACCCGCGCCGCTTGACGTCGATCAGGAG
>NZ_JCAMOR010000062.1:0-49051 GCF_059512385.1 Bradyrhizobium sp. Crot121
CCGCTCGCAAGATAAGAATCCTCACCGAAATGCTGATCGAGTGTTTCGGAAAAGCTCCGGACGTTGTCGGCACTGCAGCTGTCTGAGTTGAGCACTGAGCCGAGGTGGGTAAGTGATATGCGCGGCCTAGATTCCTCGAGCGTTCGCGAACGTATAGATCAACACTCCCGACGCCATTTCCTGCGGAGCGACGACGATTTGCCATGAGCCGTCTCTGAATTGGCCGACACTATTGCCAACGACACTCTGGAACTGCACCTGCAACACGCGGGGATGCTCCACTCGCCGCGCGACCCGAAGGTGATGCTGCCCATAACTGTCGAGAACACCGTGCGTCGCGTGAACTCAGAGAGCGCGACGTCGTCCAGACTTCCCGTGCCCTCAACAGCCTGGGCTACGACCTGCATCTGCGAATAGGCCAATGGCGCCAATTCGGCTTCTGCCCACTGAACCTTCCCGCGCTGTTGCTGGCGGCTTGACCGCGCAAAGCACGGCGACCGGCCTCCAGGAGGGTGTTTGACAGCATGCTTGTCGCCGACCGCATCCGCGAGCAGCGGCAGGAAGCCAATCGCGGGGGAATGATCCAAGAGATCGCCGACACGGCCTGATAGGCGCTTAACCGCGCTGTTTAGGATCGTAGAAGATCGTAGCCTGGCGTACAAAATCGTGCAAATGGCGGAGAGAGTGGTCAGTCAATCCCCATTGAAGGATAAGCATTTTTTCACTTCTGCGGGCTAAAACCTAGTGTTTGAGCTACGGCGGAAATGGGGCTTTGCCTCCCGGCATCGCGGCGCATTCAGTGGTTGGCAGGGTCGAGCAGCATTCTGAGTGTTCTCGATGCTCTACGCCGCCGTGTAGCCCGTCTTCACTGAGGTGTAGAACTCGGCGGCATATCTGCCCTGCTCGCGCGGACCGTAGCTCGATCCCTTCCGGCCGCCGAACGGCACGTGGTAGTCGACGCCCGCCGTCGGCAGGTTGACCATCACCATGCCGGCCTCGGCATTGCGCTTGTAGTGGGTGGCGTATTTCAGGCTGGTGGTGCAGATGCCTGAGGCGAGACCGAATTCGGTGTCATTGGCGGTCGCCAGCGCCTCATCGTAGTCCTTGACGCGGATCACCGCGGCAACCGGGCCGAAGATCTCCTCACGCGCGATGCGCATGCTTTTGGTCGCCTCGGTGAACAGGGCCGGCGCCATGTAGAAGCCCGGTTTCTCGCGGTTCATCCGCTCGCCGCCCCAGCGCGAGCCTGGCGCCGTCGTCGTGGCCGATCTTCAGGTAGGACAGGTCCTGGTCGAGCGGCGACTGATCGACCACCGGACCGATATCGGTGCCCGCGTTCAACGCGTCATCGACCACCAGGCCCTTGATGCGCTCGACCATGGCATCGACGAAGCGATCGTGGATGCCCTGCGTTACGATCAGCCGCGACGAGGCGATGCAGCGCTGGCCGGTGGAGAAGAAGGCGCCATTGACCGCGCATTCGACCGCGACCTTGATGTCGGCGTCGTCGAGCACCACCAGCTGATTCTTGCCGCCCATCTCGAGCTGGAATTTGGCCATCCGCGCCACACAGGCGCTCGCCACCTTGCGGCCCGTCGAAACCGAACCGGTGAAAGTGATCGCGTCGACGTCGCGGCTGGCGAGAAGCGCTTCGCCGACGACGGAGCCGCGGCCCATCACCAGGTTGAACACGCCCCTTGGCAGCCCGGAGCGCGCGATGATCGCGGCGAGCGCATGCGCCGAGCCCGGCACCAGATCGGCCGGCTTGAACACGACGGCATTGCCGTAGCAGAGCGCCGGCGCAATCTTCCAGGCCGGGATTGCGATCGGAAAATTCCACGGCGAGATAATGCCGACGACGCCGACGGCCTCGCGCGTCATTTCGACGTCGACGCCCGGCCGCACACTCGGCACCTTCTCACCGACCAACCGAAGTGCCTCGCCGGCGAAGAAATCGAAGATCTGGCCGGCGCGCGTCACCTCGCCGATACCTTTGGGCCGCGTCTTACCCTCCTCCCGCGCGAGCAGCGCGCCGAGTTCCTCCCTGCGCGCGAGGATCTCGTCGGAGATTCTCTTCAGTACGTCGTGGCGTTCTTGCGGCGTCGAGCGCGCCCAGCTGGACGCGGCGGCTTTCGCCGCGGCGATGGCCTGCGCCGCCTGCGCCGTATCGGCCTGGGCATATTCGCCGACCACATCGTCGGTATCGGAGGGGTTGATGTTGCGCGTGACTTTGCTGCCGGCGAGCCATTCGCCGCCGATGAAATTCTTGTGCACTTCAGACATGTCTCCGTTCCTGGTGGGGTCAACGGCCCCAACGCAGCACGATCGGATCGAGCTGGCGGGCGATTTCAATGAGACCGGCGCGGGTCGCCGGGTGCAAAGGCTGTAGCGGATGGCGGACCGCATCCGAGCGGATCACGCCACCCTCATGCATCAGAACCTTGCATGCGTTGAGGCCGCACTGGCGGTTTTCGTAGTTGATCAGCGGCAGCCAGCGCGCATACGCCGCCATGGCCTCCTCGCGCCGCCCGGCGAGATAGGGATCGACGATCTGGCGGATGCCGTCGGGATAACCGCCGCCGGTCATGGCGCCGGTTGCCCCGGCATCGAGATCGGCCAGCAGCGTGATCGCCTCTTCGCCGTCCCACGGTCCCTCGACGGCGTTGCCGCCCGCGGCGATGAGGCCGCGGAGCTTGGCGGCAGCCATCGGCACCTCGATCTTGAAGTAACTGACGTTGCCGAGCTCCTTCGCCATCCGCGCCAGCAGGTCGACCGAGAGCGGCGTGCCGGCGACCAGCGCATCCTGGATCATGATGGGAATGCGGATCGCATCCGACACGGTACGATAGAATTCGTAGATACTTGCCTCCGGGACGCGGAATGTCGCCCCGTGATAGGGCGGCATCACCATCACCATGGCAGCACCTGCCGCCTCGGCTTGCCGGCTGCGTGACGCGCACACCGCCGAGCTGAAATGCGTCGTCGTGACGATGACCGGCACACGGCCGGCAACCTGATCGAGCACCGCATGCATCACACTGTCGCGCTCGGCGTCGGTCAGCACGAACTGCTCGGAGAAATTCGCGAGGATGCAGATGCCATTAGAGCCGGCGTCGATCATGAAGTCGATGCAGCGGCGCTGACCGTCGAGATCGAGGTTGCCGCGCGCGTCGAAGACGGTCGGCGCGACCGGAAAGACGCCGCGGTAGGGTCTTTGAAGCAGAGTCATGCTGCGTCTCCTGCGAAGATGTGGCGTTCGATCGGCGCTGCCGTTCAGTGATTGTCGCGCGGCACCGGCGAGCCGGATTTGCCGACAAGGAAGTCGAGGTCAGCGCCGCGGTCGGCCTGCAGCACGTGGTCGATGTAGAGTTTTGCGTAACCGCGCTCGGCATGCGGAGCCGGCGGCGTCCAGGCCGCGCGGCGGGCGCGCAGCGTCGCCTGGTCCACGTGCAGATGCAGCTGCCGCGCGGCCACATCGAGCGTGATCAGATCGCCGTTCTCAACCAGCGCCAGCGGCCCGCCGTCCGAGGCCTCCGGCGCCACATGCAGCACCACGGTGCCGTAGGCGGTGCCGGACATGCGCGCGTCGGAAATCCGGACCATGTCGCGCACGCCCTGGCGCAGCAGCTTGCGCGGCAGCGGCATATTGCCGACCTCCGCCATGCCGGGATAACCCTTCGGCCCGCAATGCTTGAGCACCATCATGCAACTCGCATCGATATCGAGATCGTCGTCGTCGATGCGGTGATGCAGGTCCTCGATCGACTCGAACACCACGGCGCGGCCGGTGTGCTTCATCAGCTCAGGCGACGCCGCCGACGGCTTGATCACGGCGCCATTGGGCGCGAGATTGCCGCGCAGAATCGCGATGCCAGCGGCGGGCTTGAATGGCGTTTCGAACGGAGTGATGACGTCGCTGTTCCAGCACGGCGCGTCCTTCACATTGTCCCAGATCGTGGCGCCGTTCACCGTCGGCGCATTCTTGTGCAGCAGCCCCTTCTCGCCAAGCGTGCGCAGCACCGCAGGCAAGCCGCCGGCGTAGTAAAAATCCTCCATCAGGAAGCGGCCGGACGGCATCAGATCGACGAGGCAGTGCACGTCGCGTCCAAGGCGATCGAAATCCTCCAACGTGAGCTCGACCCCAATGCGACCCGCGATGGCAAGCAGATGCACCACGGCATTGGTCGATCCGCCGATCGCAGCCAGCGTGCGGATGGCGTTCTCGAACGCTGACCGCGTCAGGATCTTCGACAGCACCAGGTCTTCCTCGACCATGCTGACGATGCGCCGCCCCGCCATACGGGCAAGATTGTTGCGACGTGCGTCGACCGCGGGGATCGCGGCGTTGCCCGGCAGCCCGACACCGAGCGCCTCGACCATCGAGGCCATGCTGGAGGCGGTGCCCATGGTCATGCAGTGGCCGCTCGAGCGGTTCATCGCGCTCTCGGCTTCATGGAACTCATCGAGCGTGATCTCGCCCGCGCGCAGTTGCTCGCTCATGGAGATGATGTTGGTACCGGAGCCGATGGCGCGGCCCTGGTACATGCCGCGCAATTGCGGGCCGCCCGACACGCCGATGGTCGGCAGGTCGGCGCTGGCCGCGCCCATCAGCAATGCCGGCGTGGTCTTGTCGCAGCCCATCAGCAGCACCACACCGTCCAGCGGATGCGCGCGGATGCCCTCTTCCACGTCCATGGAGGCGAGGTTACGAAACAGCATCGCGGTCGGTCGCATCGTAACCTCGCCAAGCGAGGAGACCGGAAACTCGAGCGGAAAACCGCCGGCATCGAGTACGCCGAGGCGGACATGTTCGGCGATGGTGCGGAAATGCGCGTTACAGGGATTGAGCTCGGACCAGGTATTGCAGATGCCGATCACCGGGCGTCCGTCGAATTGATCCTGCGGCGCGCCGCTGTTCTTCAGGAACGAGCGATAGTAAAAGCCCATCTTGTCTTGCCGACCGAACCAGGCCTGGCTGCGGCGGGTGGTTTTCGAGGTCATCATCGTCTCCAGCGGCAGGCAATCAGGCGGCGATGCCGTTGCGCCGTTCAAGCTCGACGATCAGCCCGCTGTGATCGAGATCGCCGGCGTTGGCCAACAGGCCGCGGAACAGGTCGGCTGTCAGTGCGGTAAAGGGGACAGTCGCGATCTCGAGGCGCCGCGCCGCGTCAAGCGCATTATCGAGGTCCTTCAGATGCGTGACCGATCGTCCCTTGGTGACGAAGTCACGGTCGATCATGCGTTGCGCGTGCAGTTCGAGAATGCGGCTCTCGGCAAAGCCGCCGCGCAAGGCTTCGCGCACCTTGCCGGGATCGGCGCCGCCCTGCTGCGCCAGCATCAAAGCTTCGGCGACGGCGCCGATGGTGACGCCGACGATCACCTGGTTGGCCAGCTTGGCGAACTGGCCGGCGCCGGCAGGCCCGACATGGACCGGGCGGCCCATGGCGCGCAGCACGGGCTCGGCCTTGGCAAAGGCGCCCGCGTCGCCGCCGGCCATGATTGCGAGCGTTCCCTGCTCGGCACCGACCGTGCCGCCAGAGACCGGAGCGTCGAGGTGCACGATGCCGGACGCGGCCAGTCGGCGCGCATGGTCGATCGCCTCGGCCGGCTTGATAGAACTCATATCAACCACGACGGACCCTGGCGCCAATGCCTCGGCAGCCCCGTTCGCAAACAGCACGTCGGCGACGATCGGACCGTTCTCCAGCATGATGATGGTGATGTCGGCGCCGTGCACCGCCTCCGCCGGCGTCGCTGCCACTTGCGCACCGAGCGGCACGAGAGCCTCGGCCTTGGCCGGCGATCGATTCCAGGCGGTGACAGCAAAGCCGGCCTTCAGCAGGTTTCGGGCTTGGGGTCCCCCCATCAGGCCGATGCCGAGGAAGGCAACGGACGGGCACATTGTCATGAGGGTATCTCAATCATGGATGGATCTCGCTTGAAGACGCAAACTTGGGTCACGGAGGCAGTACCGGTTGGATCTTGGCCGGCGCGGCGAATTTTTCGGCGCTGCGCCGCCAGAGTAGGCCGAAGTTCCATCGTCGACGGCAGCGCCCTAGCCGAGAAGGTTGGCGATGATGGCCTGCACCACGCCGGCAAATTGGTCGGTCACCACGAATTCCACCGGCTTTGAAGGCTGGCCCGTCGACGCGCGCCCATCTCGGCGGCAAGTAGCAGCGCGGCGCGCAGCGCGCCGGGATCGGCGATACCCTCGCCGGCGATATCGTAGGCCGAGCCATGCGCCGCGGTGAGCAGCGGGAAAGGAAAGCCGCCGAGCATGGTAACGCCTTGATCGAAGCCGATCAGCTTCATCGCGACCTGGCCTTGGTCGTGATACATGGTCAGCACTGCGTCGAACTCGCCCTTTCGCGCGCGGACGAAGACCGTGTCGGGCGGCAGCGGCCCGTGGCAGATGATGCCTTCGGCCTGTCCGGCTGCGACCACGGGACCAATGACATCGATCTCTTCGCGACCGAAATTGCCGCCGTCGCCGGCATGGGGGTTGAGACCAGCCACCGCGATGCGCGGTGCCTGATAACCGCCCTCACGCATCGCTTGGTCGGTGAGGCGCAGCCCGCGCAGCACGTTATCGAAAGTGATCAACGACGCAACGGCGGAGATCGGCACATGCGAGGTCACCCGCGCATTCCACAAGTCGGGCAGGATGTTGAACTCGCTGGCAATTCCCTTGAAACCGAGCATCTCGGTGACGAACACGATCTCGTCCTCATAGCCCGGGTGGACAAGGCGCATCGACGCCTTGTTGAATGGGCTGAACGCTACCGCATCGGCCTCGCCGCGTAGGCCAAGCGCGAGCGCGTGCTTGAAATTGGCCAGCGCGCTGCGGCCGGCCGCCTCCGACAGGTTGCCGACGGAGATGGTCGCCGGATCGAGATTGCCCAAATCGATGAACACCGGCCGCGCCGAGTTTTCCGGCAGCGGCGCGTCGGGCGTGATGTAGCGCAGATCGAGGCTCACGCCCGCGACTTCGGCGCCGCGCGCGATGACTCGGCGATCGCCGACCGTCACGATCTGCGCTGCCGACGTGACCGCGGAATCCGCCAGCATCCGGGCCGTCAGCTCTGGCGCGATTCCCGCAGGACAACCGACTGCCAGCGCGATGCGCGGCGGGTGCGATGCGGCGGTGTCGTTGACGTTCATAGCTAGATCCCTTCTTCTATTCCGGTCCCGGCGCGATGCGGCCGGTCGAACGTTCGCATCTCATTGCGCCGCAGCGGCGCGTGGATGCGCGCCGGTGCGATAGACTTCGCGGGCGGTATCGCAAAACAGCCGTCGCTGGTCCTCGATCGGGTAGCGCGACGCGATCCGCTTGAAGCCGCCCATGATGTCGTCGAACGTGCCGCACAGGCTGTCGACCGGGAAGTTGCTGGCGAACATGGCGCGCGCCGGGCCGAACATGGCGATGATCTCCTCGACGATCCAGCGGTTGCCCTCCACGGTCCATGGCCGGCTCGGCTGACCGATACCGGAAATCTTGACCCGGACATTTGGCTGCTCGGCGAAGTCCGCCATCGCAGCGTGCCAGCCCTTCAGCCCCTCGACGCTGCGGTCCGACGGCAGTCCGGCATGATTGAGGACGATCGTCGTCCGTGGGAAGTCGCGCGCGAGGCGCACCGCCTCGTGGAGATTCCACCATGGCGTCTGCAGATCGAAATGCAGACCGTGACACCCCAACAGCGCATAACCGCGCCGCCAGGTGTCGTCGGACATCAATGTGCGAAGGTGGCCGACCTGATCGAGGCTTGTCGGGCCCCCCGGCTTGTGGCGCACGCTGCGCACCAACGGAAACGCCGCCTGCGCCGCGATCACCGAAGATGCGTCGCCGCGATCCAGCCAAGCCTGGGCGACGATGGCGCTCGGCAAACCGAAACGCTCCGCGATGGACGTCGCGTAACGCGTCTCGTCGATCGGTGACGATGGATCCCACTCCGTCTCGACGTAGACGGTTTCCCGAACGTCATGCCCGTAGGCATCGGCGAGATAATGGCCGGGCAGATAGCGCCGCTTGATCGCGGAGTAATCGCCATAGCGGAACGGGATCCTGGCTTCGGACCGCAGCCAGGGATGAGGATTCGTGAATGGATCCCAGAAATGCTGGTGGGCGTCGACAATGGGGCCGCTCCAGAGCGTGTCATTCGTCATCGGCGCGCCTCGGCCTGCTTGAAGTCGATCAGCAGCGAGCCCACCACATAGAGCGCAGCGCAGGCGGCGAAGAAATACAGCACCATCAGATAGGCGCCGGTCGCCTGGAGGATCAGGCCGGTGATGATGGGAATGGCAATGCCGCTGGCGCTGCCGGCGAAGTTCATCGCGCCGCCGACGATGCCGACCCGGTCCTTCGGCGCCAGGATGGCCGGCAGGCTCCAGTACAGGCTGCCGAAATAGAGAAGGAACAACGTCGCTGACAGCAGCGCCACGGCGGCGATTGGATCGGCGATCTGCGGCAGGGCAAGGAACGACAGCATCACGCCGAGGCCGGTGAGGCCGAGCGCCCACTTGTACACCACGCCGCGGGCAAAGCCGCGCGCATGCAGCCAGTCCACCAGGAAGCCGCTGGTCAGCGAGCCGAACATGCCGGCGAGGAAGATCGCAAAGGTCGCCCCGCCCATCTGCTTGAGATCGAAGCCCCTCGCCTGCGCCAGATAGCTCGGGCCCCAAGTCAGCAAACCGAAATTGATCATCGCCCAGCTCATCCGGCCAAGCAGGATCGCGGCGAACGAGCCCTTGCCAAGGCTGCGCGATCCCACGACCGGCGCGACTTGTGATGCCGACGCGGCGGACTTGATCGCGGCGAGCTCGCCGGCATTAACGCCGGGATGATCGGCCGGATTGTCGCGCAGATACCACCAGGCAAGCGCACCAAGCAGCATGGTGGCGAGGCCGGCGACAACAAACGCGGTGCGCCAGGAGCCGAGCGAGAGGATCAACGAGGCGATGATGACTCCGCCGAACGCCGCACCGAGCGGCGCGCCGCTGTCGACGAGGACCGCCCCGCGGGCGCGTTCCTGCGACGACAGCCAGATTGAATTGAGCTTGGCGCCCGCCGGGAACAGAGGCGCCTCGGCGGCCCCGAGACCGATGCGGCTCAGCAACAGCGAGACCCCGCCGGTGGCCACGCCGGCGACCGCCTGGAAGAATCCCCAACCGATCGTGGCACCGGCGATCAGGACGCGTGGCCCGAAGCGGTCGATCAGCCAGCCGCCGGGAATTTGCAGCAGCGCGTAACTCCAGAAGAAGGCGCTCAGCAACAGGCCCTGCATCGCTGGCTCGATAGCGAATTCCTTGGCGATGGTCGGCATCGCGATGGAGAGCGTCACCCGGTCAATCAGATTGATCACCACGAGCAAAAAAATGATGCCGAAGATGCGCCAGCGCACAGTGCTGGCACTGCGTATGGCGATGCCGTCGCGCGCGAGGCCGGCATGGGCTTGGTCCAATTCCGTCATGGCGTTTCCCCTTTTGTCCGTCGTGGTCCGGGCGGACCAAATTCCGGGATCGGGGGCGCCACACTCCAGGTCGCCAGATCTGGCGCTGAAAGGAGTGTGATCCCCCTGGCTGGCGATGCGTGCCGCCGGCCTGTGTGTTGGGGGAGCACCATAAAGAAGTGTCATATTCCCGAATAATCGCAATATGTGATATAGTGATATCGTTTTTAGTATCACGCACGAGGCGATGATGGTGACTGCCCTCGATTACATCGACCGCGACTCCAGCGAGGGCGTTGCCATGCTCCGGCGGTTGAAGAGCCGCCAATTGCTGCTGCTGATCGCGTTGAGCGAAGCGAGAAGCCTGCGCAAGGCCGCGGCTGCGCTGAACATGACCCAGCCGACCGCAACCAAGCTGCTGCAGGATCTGGAGAATAATGTCGGGTTGGCTCTGTTCGAGCGCGGCCGACGCGGCATGCAGCCGACCATCTATGGCGACGTCATCATTCGCCACGCCCGTCTGGTTCTGGCGGACTTGAATCGAACGCGGCTCGAGCTGCAGTCGCTGTCCTCGGGTGGGACCGGCAGGATCCGGATAGGAGCGGTCATCAGCGCGATCCCGCTGCTGCTGGCACGGGCGGTAGCTCGCCTCAAGCAACAACATCCCGGACTCTCCGTCACCATCGACGTCGGAACTAGCGATGCGCTGGTGCCGGCACTTGCAAAAGGCGAGCTCGACGTTCTGCTGGCGCGTCCGCTGGTGCTCGCCGACCGGCCGGAATTCAACTACGAGGAGCTGACCGAGGAACCGATTCAGATCGTTGCGCGCCCCGGCCATGCCCTCGCAGGCTCTCAACGATTGAGGCTGGGCAATCTCGCCGGATCCGCCTGGACACTGCTGCCGCTGGGCACGCCGATGCGGAAAGTGCTCGAGCCCATTTTCGCGCAAATCGGACCAGGCGAACCGCGCAACGTAGTTGAGACGTCATCTATCATGACAATGATAGCTCTCCTGCAGGAGAGCGAGATGCTCGCGGTAATGCCCGCCGACGTCACAAATTTCTATATCAGACACGGTCTTCTATGTAGATTGCCCATCAGCTTGCCACCCATCATGGGCTCTTATGGAATAGTCACTAGGCGCGATCGCCCGCTATCTCCCAGCACAATGACATTCCTGCAGCACCTCAAGGCGACGATGCAAAGGTTTGAATGACTCGAATGAAATCCGGCGCTCGTTGCAGTCCGAAGGCGAAGGTCACAGATTCGAACCGTGTTGGGTGCGCCAACAACATCAATACGCGATCTCGATTGTCTGGCGACAATCCGAGGCCAATCGCAGACCCACCAAAAATCTTACAACCAAACGCGAGATCAGCGACTTAGATCACCGCTCGTGCGCCTCGCGTGCTATGGCGAGATCCAGCGCTCGAAGGGATCAGCTGTACACCGCAATGTGACCGGTAGGTTCAAAGCAGTGGAACAAGGTGATCGGTGTCAATCTCACGGGTCAATTTCTCTGCGCCAGCGAAGCCATACGTGAATTCAAGCGACGAGGTGTCGTGAAGGACATTTCGGTCGCGGCGGGCAAGCTTGTCTGCATGAGTTCCGACCACCAGGAGATACCTTGGGCGGGACACGCCAACTATGCGGCCTCGAAAGGCGGCGTCATGCAGATGATGAGAAGCGTGGCCCAGGAGGTGGCTCCGCTCGCCATCCGTTCCTCGATAGCTCATCTCGTTTGCCGCCGCTTCTGAGTCGGACCGCAACAGCGGGCTGGCCAAATCTATTCTGCTCAGCCGATACTGCAGGAGGTTCAAATCGTGGAGACGCAACCACCGATACGGACATTCAGTTCGGGTTGCGATCTAACCGACGGTTTTGCCCTTTTCGGGTCCAACGTCGAGCGGCTCACGCGGCGCACACCGTCGACATGATGACCTATAGATCTCACCACTTGTCTCCCTGATCGAGCTTTGGACGCTTACGAGATGCGCCGCAACTGCGTTAGATGTCCGACCTAACTCGCCAGCCAAATCGAGAGCATTGCTCCAAGATTCACTGCAAGTCCGATGGCAGCCAGAACGCGCATGCCGCATTCGGTGAGGGCCGGCAGGTCGGAGTCCGGTGGTTGCCAGAGCGGATGCATTGCCCAATTGCTTTCACGGGAGAGGCGATGCCGGTATACTGAGCCTACTTGACAAGGTAGCAACCGCCTTCGTTGAGCGGATGAAACGCGCGATCAGCCTCTACATTCCCGACCGCTTTATAGTAGTCCCAGGCTCCCTTTGACTCGTTGCGGGATTTCACTTGGTACAACGTTATGGGATAGAGAACCCGGCCGTCGACGCGAATCGAGCCAGCATTGCCGAAATAGTCGACTGCAGCCTTTCGCATCTCCGCCGCGACCACATCCGCATCTACTGAGTCAGCGCTCTTCACTGCCTTCACCATTGAAATGTTGGATCCTATTTGTTTTCTTCGTCTTGGCTCATGCGTCTGCGCGAGCGGTCAGAAGCCTGTTGCGCCTCGACCCTTAAGCACTAGAATCTCGCGTGCCTGATCCGGTCTTGCGACCTTGAGATCAAGTGCCTCGATCAATTGACGTACTTTTTGCACCTGATCGGCGTTCGACAGCGCAAGCTGCCGCGGCGCGATGAACAGGCTGTCTTCCAGCCCGACCCGGACGTTGCCGCCCATCGCGGCTGCGACGGCCGCAAGGCGCATCTGCGCGTTGCCAGCACCCAGGATCGACCAGCGATAGCTATCGCCGAACAGCCGGTCCGCAGCGGCCTTCATAGTGATCAGGTTTTCGATATCGGCACCGATGCCCCCAAGAATTCCCATGACGAACTGCAGGAAAACCGGGGCCTCGAACAGCCCCTGATCCATGCAGAACTTCAGGTTGTAGAGGTGCCCAACGTCGTAGCACTCGTGTTCAAAGCGAATACGATGTGGAGCGAGCGCCTTTGCCGCCTCTTCGATGTCGCGGAAGGTGTTTCGGAAGATGTTGGCGTCGGAATTCGCAACATAGTCGCGCTCCCAGTCGTGCTGCCAGTTGTTGTAGCGCCGGGCGAGCGGATGGAAGGAGAAATTGATCGAGCCCATGTTCAGTGAACACATCTCGGGCGAATAGGCGGCCGCGGGTCCGATCCGCTCGTCAATCGTCGCCTTGAGGCTGCCGCCCGTCGAGATATTGATGATCGCATCCGTCCGCGCGGCAATGGCCGGGAGTATCAGTCCGAAATGCGCGGGGTCGATGGAGGGAGCGCCGGTCTGCGGATGGCGAGCGTGCAGGTGCAGGATTGCCGCCCCGGCCTCGGCCGCCGCGACGGCTTGCTCGATGATGTCCTCCGGCCGCCAGGGAAGGTGGTCGGACATTGTCGGCGTGTGGATGGCGCCGGTGATGGCGCAGGTGATGATGGTCGGTGGCTTTGCCATGGTCTCAGTCGCTCATGATGGCGACCGCGCGGGTAAACCCGGCCGAGGCGCCTTTGATCTTGAAAGGAAAGCACGCGATGGTGAATCCATCGCCCGGAAGCTGATCGAGGTTCGCCATCTTTTCGATGTGGCAGTAACCGCGGGTCATCGACGCGCGATGACCTTCCCAAATGAGGTTCGGATCGCGAGTTTCCGCCCAGCGTTTCTCTGTGTGGACAAAGGGTGCGTCCCAGGACCAGGCATCGGTGCCGGTCACCCGCACGCCGCGCTCGGTCAGCCATTCGGTGGCGGCGCGCCCGATCCCGCAGCCGCGCGAGAGGTAATCAGCTTTGCCATAGTGTCCGCCGGCTGCGGTATTCACGACGATGATGTCGAACGGCTGAAGGGCGTGGCCGATCTTGTCCAACTCGGCCTCGATTTCGGCGGGGGTCACGACATGGCCATCCGGAAGGTGACGGAGATCTAGTTTCACGCCCGGCCGGAAGCACCAGTCGAGCGGAACCTCGTCGATGGCGATCGCCCGCTCGCCGCCGTTCATGGTGGAATGGTGGTGGTATGGCGCATCGAGATGCGTGCCGTTGTGTGTCGAGACCGTCAGCGTCTCGACCGCCCAACCCTCGCCGCCCGGCAGGTCGTTCCTGGTCAGACCAGGAAAGAACGCGGTGATCTGCTCCGCTGTCTGGGCATGCGCGAAATAGTCGATCTTCGGCAGCATCATGGGCGGATCCGAGGGGATACCCGCCTCGAGAGATACGGATAGATCTATGATGCGGCGCATTAGGCAATCTTTCCGTTCGCGGGCAGGTCCGCCTTGGACCTTATGTGATCAGGCATGCCGTCGCGCAGGTGCTTTACATGCCACTCGATATCGACGTTCTTGATCCAGTCAGGCTGCTGCGACATCCAGATCTGCATGCCAAACAGAGCGTTCCACTCGCGCGGCACGTAGTTGTCGTCGAGGTAGTCGCTGTCGGACCCGTACTCGGCTTCGCCGCCGGTCGGCGACTTGAAGTAGCTGAACAGCGCCGAGGCAATGCGGTGACGCCCGTGGCCAAGCATCCCGGGCGTCCAGCCCTTGCGCGCCATGTAGTTGGTGCCGACGCCGATCTCGTCGATGTCCTCGACGCCGAAGTTGGCGTGGTGGAAAACTGGGTAGCCGGGCGCACCGGCCTTATGCATGTCAAGCAGGAACAGGTTATGGTGGTCGTTCGCGCCGTCGCAGCGCATGTAGATGCCAAACGTCAGCTGATATTCCGAAAGCCGGAAGTTCAGCCGCTCCTCGAAGAAGCGGTAAGTCTTGACGAAGTCCTCAACCGCGAAGACGACATGGGTGATGACCTTCGGCCGCGCTCGGGTCTTCCACTTGCGCGAGTTGTTGAGGCGGCTTGGGTGGCCCGGAGCATTGATCGGGTCGGGACCGTAGACGACCTTCTTCTTGTTATAGACACGCAACCCGAGCGCCAGCCCGCAGTCGGTGTGGAAATGCACTGTACCGTCGGGGTCACGGCGCACTTTCCGGTCCGTCTCGAGCCCGCGGACGAGTTCCTCGAGGTTCTCTACCGTGTCCACGCCCCAGATCGTTTCGCGCACTCCTGTGTCGCGCAGGACTGTCTCGGGCAAAGCCGGGTCGTCGATGGAGCGGATTTGGACCTTGCTTCCCTCGTTCAGTTCGAAGAGCGCGGACGCATTGTCGCGTTCCTTGAGAACAAGCCCGAAATCCTCGAAGAACCGGACGCACTCGTCCACGTCGTTCACGCCGTAGACAAGGCTCTCGATGCCAGTGATCGCCATCGTATCTCCTCCTAGAACAAGCTGACGGTCTGGCGGCCGAAGCCACCTGCAACCGCCTCGATGGTGTCGATCTGGTCCGCTGCGAACAGCGACGGGTTGGCGGACGGACCGCTAACAATCACGTCGCCAGGCAGCAGAAGGCTGTATTCGGACAGGGCCGCGATCTGGTCCTCCAGACCCTCGGCAAGTCCCTTGACCTGCCTCGTCTGTGCGGGCGCTCCGGTCAGAGCAAGCAAGGCCTCGCCGTCGAAGAGACCCTCGGCAAACGGTGCCGGCACGAAGAGCGGCCCCAGGATCAGCGAGCCAGGTGCACTGCAACGGGTCAGCCCGTTCTCACCGGTTCGAACCAATTCCGTCGCCAGGGCCCAGCCCGCGATGGCATGGCGAGCATTGGTGGCATCAACGCGGCGGCACATCCGGCCGATCACGGCACCGAGGCAGAGGTTTGGCTGCGCCTCCTTCATCGCATCGTCGAGAAGGACCGAGGCAGATGCCCCGACCTGCACGGAAGCCGGAAGAGCGCGTACTGGTCCGTCGCCAATGCGGAATGTCTGTCGTGCCTCCGGAAGAAGGCGCTCCATGGTCAGCAGGTCCTCGGCAACAAAGTTGCCGCGGTGGCCTTGTGCGGTCTTGCTATAGGCGAGAGCGTTCACGAGAACGCAGAGCGCAGGGAAGGCCCGCTCCCAGTCTTCGACCAGGTCGAAAACCGTACCTTGCGGCACTACGAGCCCAAGCTCCGTCGCCAGCGCGCGTACCGAATGTAAAGATACGGCGGCCCCGTCGTCGAACACCAGCGCGACGAACGGCGCGCTTCCCGAAACCGAGGACATCGCCAGAGAGAAGGGAACCTGGGGCTGGCCGCTCACTTGAACTCACCCTTCCGAATCTCGGCGAAGGTTTCGGCGAACCAGTCGGCGATGTAGGAATTGCCGTAGGTGACGTTGTCGCAGCCCGCATGCGTCGCGCCGCCGGTTTCCTCGGTGAAGATCACCAGTTCGCGCTTAGGGCTGTTCGTCAATTGCTCATAGGCCTGGTGCGCGTATTTAAGCGGAATCTGGCGGTCGTCCGCGCCGTGGGTGACGAGGAAAGGCACGCGGATCATCTCCATCCGGCCGTTCAGATGGACGTTGCTGGCGATCTCCATGAACTCGTCGATATCCTTTCCGCCCCAGACCCAGCGGACATGTTCCCAGTAATGAGGTACCGGCCGGTCACCCTCGTTCCGGCGGCGCTGCTCTTGCACCTCGAACCAGTTGTGGTTGGCGCCAAACACGGCTCCACAGGCGAAGCGGGGTTCCCCCGAGACGGCGCGCGGGCAATAGTAGCCACCCAACGACACACCCCAGCAGCCGATCTGTTTGGGGTCACAGAAGTCCTGAAGCTCTAGCCAGTCGACAATCGAACTGGCCCAGTGTTCTGCATCGTAACGCGCCTTCATGCCGTGGAAGCGCAAAGCCTCGCCGGTGCCGGGTTGATCGATGCAGAGCGACGAGATGCCTCGACGCCGGAGCTCGACAGGCGAGCCGAGGAAATAGAGCATCTCCTTGCAGCTATCGAGGCCGTTCACATGAACGACGATCGGCGTAGATTTGTCGGCTTCGGGTGCCAGCGTCAGCCGACCGGTGATGAGCTTGTCGCCGTACGGAATTTCAACACGGGCGCAGGGTTCTTCGCCCAGTTCCATCGCCGCCTCAAAGCAATCCAGCATCTTGCGATACTTCTCGCCACGTGCGCCGAAACTCGCTGCCTGCATCCGCTCGGCAATCATCAGATAGTTGGAAGCTCGCCGCAGTTTCGTTCCCGCCGACAGAGTTCGGCCTTTGGCCTTGTCCGCATCCGCCTGCGCAATAAGTTGGTCCGCGACCTTTTCCCATTCCGTCAGGAATGCGAGCGTGCCCTCGTCATCGCCCTGCTTGGAGATTTCGACAAGGCCATTGGCCATGCGGGCAATTTCGCCAATCTCGGCGCCCATCTGCATCGAGATATTGACGGAAAGATTCCAGACGTAATTCGTCGGAAACAGCCAGAACATCCGGTGTCCCTTCTTCTTGGATCAAACTGGTTCTTGGACCAAACTGGACCGCGCTGGCGCGGTAGGGCTCAGCGGCTGGGCAAGCGTCTGGTAGACGCGGCCGAACAGAGCGGGCACGTCCAGCCCGTCATTTGGGTCCAACTCGTGCGCGCCGATAGCCATCGACCCTTCGACTACCTGCTTGCAGCGTTCGAAGCGGCGGTTGAAGTGATTGCTCAAGGCCGTGTCGATGTCTTTCGCCGTGGTCAGCTCCTCGGCGAGGACAACGGCATCCTCGACCGCGAGCGCAGCGCCCTGACCCATATGCGGTGTCGAGGCATGGCAGGCATCACCCAAAAGAACGATCCGGCCCCTGTGCCAAGGCTCGCGAACGAGCGTGGCAAAGAGAGGGCGATAGACCACCAGCTTGGGATCAGTGATGTGTGGACGCACGGATTCGATCGGCCCCTTATAGACGGCAATCCGGTCCTGAAGCTCTTTGGCAAGCGTCTCAGGCGGGAAGTACGGGTTGCCGGACTCGCCCCCGACGTAGAATAGGTACATCGTGTTCTTGGTCAGCGGGACCAGCCCTGCGGTGCCTCCTGGCTTGGCTCGGAACAGCATCATGTCCTTCAGATCGGCGGGACGCGGAATGTTGTAGCGCCACACGCCCTGGCCAGTAAAAGCCGGCTCGTACTTGTCGCCGAACAGCAGCTTGCGCGTCGGCGAGTTGACCCCGTCGGCGGCGATAACGATGTCGTAAGACTTGGTGCTGCCGTCGGTGAAAGTGACGCTGACCTTGTCACCCAGATCTTCCAGCTTCTCGTAGGTCACGCCAAGTCGCAGGGGAATTCCTTCCTCACGCACGGCGTCCAGTTGGACCTCGTGCAACGCCGGCCGTGTCAGACCTAGGAAGGCGGGAAAATCACCGTCGCCCATGTAGATCGGCGGCTGTGAGAACAGGAAGTTACCATTGGCGTCGTAATTGTGGAATCCGTCGTAGGGAAAGCCTGCGGCAATAGCCTTCTCGGCAAGTCCGAGCCGCCCCAGTGCATGCAGGAAGTTGCCTTGGACAATGATGCCGACGTGATAGACCTGCGATTGCTCCATGCGCTCGACGATCTCGACGTCGATCCCTTTGCGCTTCAGTCCGAGCGCGGTCGCTAGCCCGCCAATGCCACCGCCGATGATGAGCGCCGTATTCACCAAAACCACGATATCCTCCCCGGTTTGTCTATTCCTCGGTCAGGCCGAGTCTTTTTTTCAGTCGGGGAACATAGCGAAGGCGCATCTATGGACAGAAACGAATTGATTCGGTAGTTGATATAGATTCCATGGATGGATCACCCGAAGACGGATGAAGTGCGCTTCAAGGGCCTCGATCTTAACCTGCTGGCGGCTCTCGAAGCCCTGCTGACAGAGCAAAATGTCACGCAAGCTGCGGCACGCCTTAACCTCACGCAATCGGCAACCAGCAGCGCGCTGGCTCGGCTTCGTGAACAACTGGGCGACGAACTGCTGGTCCAAACCGGCCGCAGCTTGGCGCCGTCGCCCTATGCCATGGAGCTTCTGCCGAAAGTCAGGGCCATCCTGCAGCGGATCGAACGCGACGTTCTGCGGAAGAGCGGAAGCGACCCGCGCGCGGCCACGCGACGCGTCCGCATCATGGCGTCGGACTACGTTTCGATCGTGTCGCTGGCTCCGGGCCTCGCCAGGCTTGCCGATGCCGCACCGGGCCTCAGCTTCGAGATCGTCCGCATCAGTGACACACCTCACGAGGCCATCGAGAGTTATTCCGTGGATTTGCTCATCGCTCCGGACGTGTTCATTTCCGCTCGCCACCCCTCGGCCGAGTTCTTCCGCGACGACTACGTTGCTCTTGGATGTGCAAACAATAGAAGCTTGTACGAAGATCTGTCCTTGGAGGACTTCCTAGCAATGCCCCATGTCATAGTCCGCTTCCAACAGAACGGAAATCCGACCCATGACGACCACTTCCTCCAGCGGCATGGTCATCTCAAAGTCATGTCGGTCTCGGTGCCAAGCCACGCCCTTATCCCGTACATGCTCGAGAAGACTGCCCGGGTCTCGGTGGTGCAACGGAAGCAGGCGGTCGAATTTTGCGGGAAATTTGCGCTAAAGTTCATCGAACTACCGGCCCAGATACCGCAGATTGTCGAAGTATTTCAATGGCATCAGTCGAATGCGGCAGATCAGGTATTGCAGTACGTCCGAGGAGAGTTACTAGCCTCGAAAACTTAGCGATATCGTGGCTTGCGGACAGGATGAAGGAGAGTGCCTGACGCGCCGGGGCGATCCGTCTGCCAGACGGTAACGTCGCCGTGATGTTTCCGCTCTACGCGGCCGGCCTGCTTTTCCGCTCGCTTCATCGGCTGACGAGCCTTTCCACGCGGACAAAATGGCTCAGCCTGAATGCCAGACTCCAACGCCTCTTCGGCCCGTAAGGTAGGCATCCGGCGGCTGCCCTGGCGAACAAAGAATCGGCGGTTCATGAGGGGCTAGCTTTAAAAGGCTGTTCAGCAGCACCTGATCCTCTACGATTGCAATGGCACCGTCATGGCCGAGGAAAACCTGTAAAGACTGAGCGAAGTGAGGGAGGCGCTTGAGGCGCCTGCCGTAGAGAACCATAGATAATGAGGCTCGCGGCTATCGAAGCCGATCGCCGCTACGCCACTGGGGGATTAATGCCGTTGAGTTTGGTGCTGGACGCACGGCTCCCGCGGCTCGCGCTCAATGGCGAACAGAACATCGATGCGCTTGACCGCCTCCGCGATTGGCGCCCTGCTGAGCCACGCGAGATCGAAGAACTTGCGCCTACCGTGCGCCCAACAGGCGGCCTCGATGATCGGACCTCCTTTGCGATTGGCCTCGTAAAGCCTGCTGAAGCCGGCCTTGGCGTCGGCCTGCATCAGTCCAACATAGCCCGCTAAATGCTGCTCCGGATGCTCACCGTAGAAGAACACGGCGGCCGCCGGATCTGGGCCGGCAAACGGATGGTCGTCGCGCGCATAGGTCTAGAATCGGCCGGTCCGGGTCTTGCCCTTGGCCAGGACCGGCACCGGAGTGTCGTCCGCATGGATGCGCTCGGCGTAAAGACCTGGCTTCGGATCGCATCGACCAGCGGCATCAGGGTCACCGCCGCGGCGCCTACCCAGTTTGCGAGCGTCTATACCGTCGGGGTCGATGCCTTCACGCTGGTAGACGTCGCTCTGACGATGGAGCGGCCGGTGCAGGCCGTACTTGGGGACATGGGCCAGCAGCTTGGCCCTGCACGCCCGCGCGCAATCGGATGCGGGGGGCGCGCGGCTGGGTGATCGCTTCGCAAGCCTGGCAGACGAGCTTCTCGCGCACGTGCTGGATCGCCTTCCACTGGGGAGGAACGAGCTCCAGCGTCTCGATCACGTCTTCGCCGATCTTGCGCAATGGGCTGTCGCCACAGCATGGGCAGATCGCAGGTGTCGGATGGACGACCACTCCCGCGGCAGAGATGCTTCGGCAGTGGCGGGCGGGCTGGCTTGCGGCGCTCGAACGATGGCACTGCAATCATCTCGGCTGCCATCTCGACCTCAGAGCCGCTGCCTCAGCTTTTGCTTTTCGAGCCCTTCATCGAAGTGTCGATGAACTCGCGATCGAAACACCATTTATGAGCGACGACCTGTATCAGAATCGTCGTTCCTATTTGCTTTATAGTGATCTCAACTCTGCTCTCGCATGTGCCTGGTATTTTCGGTCACCTGCGCCAAACAAGACACCTAGTTGCTTGCGTAATTGATGTATCTGATTGATCTATCGATTGCCACTAGACGCATCGCCTGCGCGAGATGAAGCCGTTCGACCATCTTCCCCTCCACACGAAGGACACCTTTGCCCACGCTTTCGGGAGCCGCGAACGCATCGATTACATTATTGCTCCAGGCAAGCTCATCGGACGATGGCGAGAATGCGGCATTGCAAATTTCTAGATGTTTCGGGTGAATGAGTGTCTTTCCGTCGAATCCCAGATCCGCACCCTGACGGCAGACTTGCGCCAATGTCTCGAGGTTCTCGATATCGTTGTGAACCCCATCGAGCACCACCAGTTGATGCGCGCGGGCCGCCGCCACTGCCAACGTGAGAATTGGCAACATAGCATCTCTCGCAGGTGTCTCGTTCGTGCGCATTTCTCCGGCGAGATCATTGACGCCCATCACCCAAGCGGATAACCGCGTGGTCTTTGCGGATGCGGCGATATCCCATAAGTGAAAGACGGCACTTGCGGTTTCAATCATGCTCCAGAGGCGCGTCTTTCTTGGAGCTGCGGACGTTGCCACGTCATACCTGGCGATATCGCAAGCGTTACTGACTTTCGGAACGAGAATGGCGTCAGGGCTCGCTTGAGCAGCAGCTGCGAGGTCCTCCGATCCCCATGGTGTATCGAGGCCATTCGTTCGGATGACGACCTCACGGTGCCCGAACCCCCCGCGCTTAACCGCTGCGATTGCGGCATTTCGTGCCGAAGGTTTGGCCTCCGGCGATACGGCGTCCTCGAGATCCAAGATTATCACATCAGCCGACAGGGAGCGCGCCTTCTCGATCGCTCTGGCGCTGGAGGCAGGCACGTAGAGCGCACTGCGGCGCGGGCGGGCGATCTCCAAGCTCTGGTCCTTTCTACGTTTTTCCAATTCAATTAGTAGCCGAAAGGAAACGATCGGCCGGGCAGTGCGGAAGTATGGCTCGGATAGCAAGTGCGCAGCGCTATTCGCGACGAATGATCGCGTCGAGCCATGGGCAGTCCAATGGAGGGACGACAGGGTCAGGAACGCGAACGCCACGCGCCGCGGCGTCTAACCTCAGGTTGCGTAGTCGGGCGCGCTGCTCGTCCGGCATATGCAGGCGTTCATGCCCCCATAGGCTTGGACCATCGAAGGTCTCGTGTGGCTGCCACGTTTTCGGGTCGATGGTACGCCCTCCCCATCCGTATTCGATGAAAAAACCCGACGGCGTGTGAGTATAGAACGACGTCATGTGATCATTGGTATGACGACCAAGGGTATAGGCAATACGTCCTTCCTCAAGTTGAGCGAGGTCATAGCCCTGCCCGACATCGTCCAGACTGCCCAACTCGACCATGAAATGGTGCAACGTCCGCTTTCCCGATTCCACCATGGCGAAGCTGTGATGGCGTCCGTTGATATGAAAAAAATACAACTTGTACGGCTTCAACCCATAGTCGCTGATATGAAAGCCGAGCAGGTCGCGATAAAACGGCAAGAGGAGATCAACGTTTTCGACATTGAGCACGACATGTCCCATGCCAAGTGGGCCAGTTCGAAATCCAGAGATCGGCCGACCTGGCTCAAACGGCTCACCGGCGACATGCGACTGCCAAAATACCTCGATGCGGTTCCCCGTTGGATCGCTGAAGACGACTAAGTCGGCAACGTGGCGCTCGTCGGCCAGTGCTCGACTACCGCGTTTCACTGCGGTGCCTTGAGCCTCCAGGCGCGCCGCGAGCGTTTCAAGATCCGATTTGTTATCGACTTCCCAGCCCAGAAACCCAAGGCCTTCGCTGTTCTGCCGATTTATCACCAAGCGCTGCTTGCGGTCATCCATCCTGAACGCCCGCACGTTGTCGGCTCGGTCTACCTGCTGCATGCCGAGAAGTCTGGTCGCCACATGGCTCCAATCCTCCAACCGCGAAGATTGAATGCCGATGTATCCCAGCGATCTCAGTTCCATCACGGCCTCCCTAGAATTTAACAAGCTGGATCGGTCGGCCTAAGTCATGTCGACTTTCGACAACTCGTCGCGATAACATGGTGTTCCTTCCAATACGACGCTGCCATCCCTTCCTGTGCTCGTTATACCTGAACGAGTCGCGGGGTTCGCGCGTCGACGCTGCGCAGCGCAAAGATCGCGCCAGCCGCAACGACGCCACAGGCAGCCATTGTTCCGAACACATCCAAACGACCGCCCCCGCCGCTGATAATTGCGCCCGCAACCAGCGGACCTGTTGCTGCGCCGAGCCGAGCTACTGCGATCGCCCAGCCAACTCCGGTCGATCGCAGCGCGGTTGGATAGGATATCGCGGCAAGCGCCGTAATCCCGGAGGCCGCTCCGCCGACGAAGAATCCGATTGCGAAGGCAAGGCTCGCGAAGCCAAAGAAAGAGGCCGCGACCATGCCGAAGGCTCCCACAGCCAGTGCCCCGAGTAGGAGCGCGCCAACATTGATGAGATACCTGTCGACGAGGTCGATCAGCCGACCGATGATGAGAGCGCCAAGGACCCCACCCGTGCTGTTGCAGGCGATGATAAGCGACGCTTCCGACACCGAGAGACCCGCCTGCTGCACGAGCGGGGCGGTCCAGGCGAGGGTCGTGATCAAGATCAACCAAGTAGAGAAGAAGGCCACCCAGATGCACAAAGTCGACGCCAAATACTTGGAATTGAAAAGATGTGTAAAGGGAACGCCTGAAATTTTCTCTTCGCTCGTAACGAAGCGCGCCGCTTCCGTATTCGTGCCGGGGGAGAGCCGCGCCAAGATTTTCCCGATCTGCGAATCTGGCGCATTGCGCCCGACAAGAAAGCTGACCGATTCCGGCACCAGCGCAAGGATCAGCAAGCCGAACAGGATCGGCAACACGCCGCCGACGATGTAGACCGATGTCCAGCCCATTTTCGGAATGATGAAAGACGCGAGGATCCCGCCGACGACATTGCCGGCAGGAACGAGCGTCCAGAGAATCGCGACGACGGTGCCTCTGACCCGTTTTGGCGCATATTCGGACGAAAGGCTGACAAAGCACGTCGCGGCGCCGCCAAGGCCGAGCCCCGTTACAAAGCGATAGACAACGAGCTCACTGAAAGTGCTGGACGAGATCGTCAGCAGTGTGAAGCCACCGAAGATGAGCGCAGAGACGACGAGGGTGCCCTTGCGGCCCCATCTGTCTGCGATAGGGCCTGCGAAGAGCGCGCCTGCCATGAAGCCGAATTGCGCCGCCGAGAACACCGGACCGAACGTCTTGATGTCTAGTCCAAGGGTGTTGGCAATGCTCGGGGCCGTAATTCCGATAATCACAGAATCGTAACCGTCCATCAACGCTACGAGCGCGCATAAGGCAAAAATCAGATAATGGAATCCGTTGATTCTTGATCTATCGATGACGCCTACAATGTCGATCAATTTTGCATTTTCGTGCAAGATGTCCTCCCATTTTTTTATGTAACGCTTGATATGCCCTCTGCATATTGATCTTCCGGTGCACCCCCGCGCACGCCGAGACCGCCGCCTAGGAGCGCTCGCCGTGAAGTCGCCTGGGATTGGTCACAAATACCTTGCGAGCATCCTCCGCATCGGGCAGGCAGCGATAAATGAGTTCGACAAGCTCGGCGTCGTTGACCGGCGTTTTTGGATATTCGGGATGCGGCCAGTCCGTGGCCCAGACCGCACGATCAGGCGCAGCCTCGAAATACGCGCGCGTAAACGGAATCGCGTCGTCCCATGGCTGTTCCGTCGATGAACTGCGATCGCCATGGGAAAGCATGATCCACCAGTTGTCGCGCTTCAGCAGATCAAGGATGATCCTGGGACCTGGTTGCCCCATACCATCGGTGAATGGCATGTGCCCCATATGGTCGATGACAAATGTCCCCTTTGCCGCAGCAAAGACACCCTGCAGCTCCTGCAACTCCGGAGCGGTAACGTGTACGCGCGCATGCCATCCAAACTGAGCGATCCGTTCGAGCGAACGCCGGAACTCCGGCACCGTCGGAGTGACATTGAGGCGTTTCCAGAAATTAAACCGGGCACCGCGGACGCCAGCTTCATGCAGCCGCAGAAGCTCCTTATCCGAAATCTCGTCGTTTACGATGGCGATGCCGCGATAGATAATGCCCTCGTATGTGCCGTTCTTGCCCCGCGATAACGCGTCGATAAGCACACTGTGGTCGGCTCCATATATGCTGGCCTGGACTATCGAAACGTAGGTCATGCCCAACGTCGAAGCCAGGGCATGAACCTCCTCAAAGTAGGCCTTCGGAGGCGGATACGCCCGCTGCGCCCGAGGTGGAAAGCGCGCTGGATCGCCATAGACATGCACCTGGCAATCCCAGGATCCTGCCGGCAACTTCGGCCGCGGCGGGCGCGTCGTGCGCACGAATGTTTCCCGTTCTGTCATCAATCCCTCCCACAAGGCTTTTCGAAGCAAGCCGGACAGGTTCAGTTTGGCCGTTTTCAACCTCAGCTCAGGCTTCCGCAACGACGCTGTTTTCGAGCAGGCCGATTCCGTCAATCTCGACAGTGACGCGATCACCGGGCTTGAGATAGAGCTTTGGATTGCGGCGATCGCCTACGCCGCCCGGCGTACCCGTGACGATTACGTCTCCGACCTCAAGTTGGGTAAAGCCCGAAATATAAGTGATAAGGTCTTCGATGCTAAAGATCATCTGGGCCAGGCTCGCGCGCTGAACCTCAAGATCGTTGACCCGTGTGACCAGAAACGTCGCAGAGCGTTCGCCGATTTCGTCAGGCGTTACCATCCAGGGACCGAATCCGCCGGTACCGTCGAAGTTCTTGCCCGGCGTCCATTGGTGCGTATGCCGCTGCCAATCCCGCACGCTGCCATCGTTGTAACAGGCGTATCCAGCGACATGATCGAGCGCGCTTTGATGCGCGATGTGACGGCCGGGCTTGCCGATTACCAGAGCGAGTTCGCCTTCGTAGTCGAATTGGTCGCTTTGCTTCGGCTTAATCAGGGCTTGCTTGTGCGCTATTTGAGAAACGGATGTACGTAAGAACAATGCCGGGTACTCGGAATCGGTACGCCCCGTTTCCTGAACATGCTCGCGATAATTCAAGCCCACACAGATGATCTTGCCCGGATGTTGGATCACCGGCAGATAGGTCGCTTCCGAGAGTAGATATACAGGCGCGCCGCGCGGGACCTCGCGGTTCGCGAACTTGTTTGATCCAAGAAAGCTCTTGAGGTCGGGCAAATCGCGGAAGGCCGCGCCGAGATCAATAACGCGATCACCGTCGACCACTCCATAGGTCGAGCCGCCCTTCTTGTTTCGAAAACTCATCAACTTCATCACAAATCCTCGTTCGAGCTGACACGGCGATCCACGATCGCGCTTACTTTTCCGATCGCCCGATCCCATCGGCGACGAAACGGACGAGCTGAGCGAGATCGCGATCCCCCCAGCCATGCTGAACCGCCTGCCCGGCAGATCGCGCTGCTGCGGCGGACGCCGGTAGATCGAGTCCTGCTGCGGCGGCACTTTCTTGCATGCACAAAAGGTCCTTGTACATGCCCGCGAGATCGAACTCGACGGAAGAGCCAGCATCGAGAATTTTGGGAAGCTTGGACTGCAACGCGCCCACTGCCGCCTTGCTTTCGACAATGAGCGAAAGCATCGCGCCCAACTCGAGTCCGTTCTTCTGCCCCAGAGCGAGTGCTTCACCAAGCGTTTGCCAGTAGGACGCAAGCGGCAAGTTGAGTACCAGCTTCATCGCGATGCCGGCGCCGACTGGCCCAACGTGCACGAGTTTGCGGGCGAGATGCTCCAACACTGGACGAGCCGCGGCGAGGTCTTCATCGGGTCCGCCCGCCATAACAATCAGTTCGCCGTTACGCGCCGGCGTCACCGTGCCAGAAATTGGCGCGTCGATAAAACGCCCGCCGGCTGCCTTCACGGCCGTGCCGGCCTGTTTAACGATTTCGATTGTCGCCGTCGTCATTTCGACGATGACCCGCCCGGCAAGCGAACCAGCGCAAAGCCCGGCGGGACCGAAGTAGACGTCGCGGATCGAATCCGAATCGCGCACGACGACGATGATCGTTTCGCATTGCTCGACGACAGCGCGACACGTTTCGACGATGCGCGCACCCCTTTCGCGGAGCGGCTGCGCACGCGTCGCCGTCCGGTTCCACACAACCAAGTCATGTCGGGTATCGCTTAACCTTTGTCCGATTGCGATACCGATCCGCCCCGTACCGATGATGCCGACACATCCCGCCGCGTTCTGATCAAACAACTCCATGCCAATCTCCCGAACGAGCGATCTTCGTGGCGCTTGCAAGCCCAGTATGGCCGGTGATCTGCTTGAGTATGTCGCGCGCATCACCTTGCAAGCGATCGGCGCGCCACGCCACATGCTGATCCGGGCGGACCAGCACGAGACGGGCCGCGTAGAGCGTTGCAAGTTCGCGTTGCGCAAGGTCGAGGCGCTTCAGCGGAATGCCCAAGGTATCCGCCGCGTTTTCAATTACAGCTGCATGTGGCGCAGCCGCGGGATCAAGCACCAACAAGGTGAAATCCGGCCCAAAGTGATCGAACAGCGACGAGCCGTCCTCCATCCACCAGTGAGGGGCAAGGCCGCCCGGCCGCGCCGAGGGCGTAAGCTGCATCGGATCGTCGTGTGGCGGCGAAGTACCGTCCGCGACAATGATGGGCGAGCCGTCGTAATGGTAGCCCAGAACAACGCCGATCGCCTTGAACTCTCGTGCCTTGGTCTCGAGAATCCGCCGGCCGACATCCTGGCGCACCGCCTCGCCCACTGGCCCTTCGGTCTCCAGACTTTCGTTGACCATGTGGTAGGTGACGAATGAGTAATTATGGGCCGCTTCGCTGATGACTTTCTGGTGCACCGGCTTGCGTTCGACTTCATAGGAATCGAGCAACACTTCGCCGCCCCAGCCCTTCACCACCGCAGCGATCTTCCAGCCAAGATCCACGGCATCACCAATTCCCATGTTCATGCCGTATCCCCCCATGGGAGGATGCAGATGACACGCATCGCCGGCAAGCAGGATTCGACCGTCCGAATAGCGTTCCGCGACAAGCTTGTGTGCAGACCAGGTATCCGTTTCGAGAATCTCGAACTCGATCTCGCGGCCTAACGCTTGCGTGATTTTTTCACGAGCCTGCTTGGGATCGTAAGGAATCGCGCCGTTGGGCAGTTGTGTCGAGAAGAACCACGTATCGCCCCGATCCATCGGTCCGATCACTGCCGGGCAATCAGGATTGACCAGCCAATAGGAGATTGCCTTGTCCTGCGGGTGCCCCCCGGTCAGACCCGGAGCGCGAAAGATCGCCAAATAATTTCCCATATAGGCGTGATCGCCCACCATGCGAATGGTGAGCAGGCTCCGTACGCGGCTGCGCCCTCCATCTGCACCGACTACATAACGCGCGCGAACGGAGAACGGCTGCTTGGAGCCGATATCCATCACTGTAGCGGTGGCGCCATCCGCGTCCTGCGCCAGATCATCAAGCCGCGCACCAAACTTCAGGGTAACGCCGGGCAGCTTTCCAAGATGCTCCCGCAGACATGCTTCGACGGCGTATTGCGGGATCCATTGTGCTGATTCCGGAAACTTCGGATCTTTTTCGCGATAGCCGAAAAAGACATTCTCGAACTTTGCAAGCGGTCTGCCGAATAGACGTGTCGCAAAGACGATGTCGCTCGGATAGTCCGGCGGCAATGGGCCGGCTTTACGAATGGCTTCGGCAATCCCCCAGCGGCGGAGAAGCTGCATCGAACGCACGTTCGTAGTCTTGGCTCTCGGTTGGCGGCCACCGCGATCATTCTGCTCAACGATGATCACATCAACGCCTCGTTCGCCCAGCTCCACAGCCAACGCCAACCCGACGGGTCCGGCCCCGACGATGAGCACGTCCGCTTCACGACCCTGGCCGCTTGCCCGCATACGCGTTTCCCCTGTGTGGCGCGCACTAAAATATATGGAAATGGCTAAGTCAAGAGATCATATATTATTTTTGTGAATGCCGGTTTTTCGTGATTTTGCGGATTCGGATCGCTATATAGATTCCTCACCCTTGGAGTCGTTGGGCCCGTGACCAGCAAACATCATCCCGTCGCCTCGAACGGAGCGTCGGCGACGAGCGCCTCGCTCGTCTATGAGTTGCTGCGCAAAGACGTTCTGTACGGCGCATTTCCGCCCGATTCCAAACTCGGGATCGACAGTTTGAGCGAGCGATATGGTGTCGGGTCAATACCGATCCGCGAAGCGCTCAACCGACTCTCGGCGGAGGGCTTCGTCGCGAAGGAGGATCAGAAGGGCTTCTTTGTTCCGGCCGTCAGTATGGACGAGTTGTGGGAACTCACGCGCACGCGCTGCCTTCTTCATAATATTGCCGTGCCGGAGTCCCTCGATCATGGCGACACGGCCTGGGAGGAGCGACTGGTCCTCGCGGCTCACTATCTGTTTAAAACCCCGCGGCAGTCCACCGGCTCAATCAAGCTTAATCCGGAGTGGGATGCCCGGCATCGCGCCTTTCATCTGGCGGTGATCGATGGATCTCCGTCGCGCTGGATTCGTGATTTCCACGCCAACCTGTTCGATTACGCAGATCGTTATCGGCATCAGTATATTTCGGCGGAAACCCACGTTGGTTCCCGCGACGTCGAAGAGGAACATCGTGAAATACTGGACGCCGCAATCTCCAGGTCGACCGAGCGGCTCATCGAACTCCTCAATGATCATACGAGGCGGACCACTGAGATTATTGCGCGCAGCATGCCTGAACAGCTAAGGCCGAAACACGGACCTACAAAAAAGCAGGCGACAAGACTTGGACGTCCGTCGGCGGGTTGAAGTGCCCACACCAAAACGAGCGGCGTCCCGCCCCATCCGCGAGACGGTCAGACGCGACCAAGCGCGCACGACAACTGAATGAGAATCCGCGCAGGATGACAAAGCACTTCCGATTCGGGTGAGGACCACGCGAAGCGGAACGTTAGCTTATTTTATGGAGCGACGCGCAAAGGCACGACTCAATCGCGCCAAGAAAATTGCCGGTCGGCCTGTTAGTGCCGTCGGAGAAAGTAGCGGCGCCAGCGACGTAGCCCCGACAAGCAGTTGATGAGCTACCGAGACAATGTTGCGGTGTCGGCACGCCTCGCGGCGAATCTCGCTGCAGAGATCGCCCTCCAATCAGCCCCGGTTCGAAAGTTAACTACTCAGCAGCCGTAAAACGCGGCTGCCAAGCATCCGTCACGTGGCTCGGCCGCCCATTTGCAGCAGCCGACGTCAAACGGCCTGAGGGCCGATAGGTGCATGAGTTCTGGCGCGGTGCTCCTCTCATTTCATGCCTGATAGATTTTGACCAACAAAGCCATAAAATATATGAATCTATAAAAAGCTTGCAATCATATGTTTTATGAACTAAGTCGTCAAAAAACGGCAGGGGACGGGAATGAAGGGTTCAACGATCATCACGTGCGCAGTGACCGGGAATCACACGACGCGCGCGCAGCATCCAAAGCTCCCTGTCACTGCGCAGGAAATTGCGACCGCTTGCCTTGAGGCTGCGGAAGAAGGCGCCGCCATCGTCCATATCCACGTCCGTGATCCCGAGACGAGTACGCCGTCGATGGACATCGGCCTCTATGAAGACGTGGTTCAGCAGATTCGAAACCAGAACGCCGCTCTCATCATCAACCTAACGACGGGACCGGGTGGCCGATTTCATCCTTCGGAGCACGATCCGGTCGTGCCTGGTCCGCGCACCAACCTCCTGGTTCCGGAAAAGCGCGTTGAACATGTTGCGTTGATCAAACCCGACATCGCCACACTCGATCTCAACACGATGACATTTGGCCGCGAGGTCGTCATCAACACTCCGGGAAACGTCGCACGCATGGCCCGCGTAATACGGCAAGCTGGCGTCAGACCGGAGCTCGAACTCTTCGATTCCGGTGACATTGCGTTGTGCCACGATCTCATCAAGGACGGCGCGCTGGATCCGAGCCCACTCTGCTCGATCGTCATGGGCGTCAAATATGGTTTCCAGCCCTCGCCGGAAACCCTCCTTTACGCGCGGAATCTCCTGCCTCCTCGTGCGATCTGGACCGGGTTTGGGACGGGTCGCTGGGCCTTCCCAATGGTGGCACAAGCCGTCCTTGCAGAAGGTAACGTTAGGGTCGGTCTCGAAGACTCGGTCTACATTTCGAAAGGCGAACTCGCCGCCTCAAACGCGGCCATGGTCAAAAAGGCCCGTCGGATCATTGAGGACCTCGGCCGCCGAGTTGCAAGCGCTGAAGAGGTCCGTGAGCTGCTGGACATTCCTGTGATCTCGCTGACCGAACGTGACAGGAACGCGCCTACGTAGCCCGAAATGCACCACTGCTTCGATGCAACGCATCGCAAGACCCGTCGCTCGCCTCGCCGATCGACGTAGGAGACTTTTTGCCACGCCTACTTCAGTCAACGAATCACCATTTCATGGGGGTATAGAAATGCGTTGTTCTCCAAGGGTAACAGCCGCGATCTTGCTGTCATTTGCGGGGCTTTCATCGGCCAGCGCGGCCGATACGCCGGCCAAGGCCGAACCCTTCAAGGCTGTTCCAGATAATCCCTTCTTCTCGGTGAACGACAATCGACTGACCTTCGCCTACATTTTCGACGGGACGGATCCGGGTGTCCCAGGCAAGACAGCGAAGCAGGTCTATGCCTTCACGCACTTCGACGTTTGGGCCTACGGCACCAACTTTTTCAACATCGCAATGTACAAATCGGATCACAACGACCCGGCAGTGGGCGGCACAGCTGGCGCCACCGAATTCTTTGGCAGTTTGCGGAGCACCATCGGCTTCAATCAGGTATTCGATACCACCGCCTTCACCGTCGGCCCGCTGAGAAACGTTTCGTTTGAGTTCGGCGGCGATGTCGAGACGGAAAACAATGTCGTTGCTCCTGCCAAACGCGCCGGCGTTCTCGGCGTGCAATTCGCTTTTGACCTTCCTTACAAGGGTTACATCAACGTTGCGCCGCTGTATTACAAGGAGATCAATCACAACGCGTTCTTTTCGTGCGCGGTGATCGGTCGCCCGCCCTGTCTGCTCGACGGAAACACGGAGTTTCGTGGAACATGGGCCCTCGAATTGAACTACTACATGGACCTTGGTTTTCTGCCGGAATACCTTCCACTGTCCGTCAGCGGCCGCGCAAATTTTGTCGGTCCCAAGGGTAATCAGGCCAGTCCAATCAACATTAGCATCCCCACCGTCGTGGAAATCAACTCCGAGCCCATTCGCTTGACGCTCGACGCCAGCAAGGTCTTTTGGGGACCGAAATATTCTCACTTCGTCGACGTGTGGGTTGCTTATCGCTATTGGCAGAACAAGTTCGGCCTTGATCACTTAAACAATCCGACCTGCACCAAGCTCAGATCCGGGAGCTGCACCGAGTCCTCGCTATATTCCGGCATCAGCGTCAAGTTCTGACACGACTCGCCCCTGAGTTCTTTCGACTGGCGCTGCAATGCTCCTGCGGCGCCAGTCTTCCCGAGTAGGGCGTCCAGAGCGTGACATAGGTGCACTTGCTGAGGGGAGCAGGTTCGATCGGATCAAGATCAGGGCCGGCAATTAAGCCTAGTTGCCGCTGGCCAACGTCCCGATGACAGCAGTTCGCGATCAATCCCCGTTGGCGGTCAATTCGAGTGTTATCCGGAAGCCGGCCACTGCGCCTCTCGCCAGACCGGAAGCTCGCAGAGGGGCTCGTTGATATACGAACTATAGGTTCAGATCATCTTTGTCATGCGTCTGGTGGCCTTGCATTACCATTTGGATGAAGGATCGGAGCAGGGCCTCTCAAACGACAGCGGCGTTTCACGCATCGGCTTCATTGCTGGAGGAGTCAGAGACAGATCCAATGCATCGTGTGTTTCAGAACTTCATCGATCTCTTGTCGACAGCAAAAACTATACAGGACTTTTCTACAGCTATGGCGGACACAGCGACCGCTTTTGATCTATCTTGCTTCGCGTATCTCGCATTGTCGCGGTCCGATCAACGGAAGCCGCGCCTAATCTCCACGTATCCTTCTGGCTGGACAACTCATTATTTGCAGAACAGCTATCAAATCATCGACCCAGTGATTGGAGAAGCGCTTCAGAGCGCTGAACCCTTTCGGTGGGGAGTTGATTTCCGATCGAGGTTTGGTTCGCCGGGGCAGCAACAACTCTTCGACGAAGCCGCGCAATTCGGAATTCGGTTTGGCTTTACTGTCCCAATTCACGATGGGCACGGTCCAGTCGCTGCGCTGACGTTTGCCACTGACGAAACACGGCCGCGATTCGAGCATTTCGTCGATTTGCATGGACGAGTTCTTCAGCTTATGGCGATGTACTTTCACGCCCATGTCCGCCGCAAGCTTACGAACGAATTTAGCGTGGATGGAATACGCTTGTCGCGTCGCGAACTCGAATGCCTGGAATGGGCTTCACAAGGGAAAAGCTCTTGGGAGATCGGGTGCATTCTCGGCATCTCGCGCAACACAGTTGCATACTACTTAGAGAATGCGAAAGAAAAGCTGGGTGTTCGGACTGTCGTGCAAGCCGTAACACTCCTGGCGGCTGCGAACAAAAGAAAGCAAAATTAGGACGCGCGTCCCCCCACAACGACAGGTAATGAATCATACAAGGAATGGCGCTTCAAAAGAGTTCATGAACACTTTTGGAGGACCTATGATTCAACTTATCACACCACCTTCGTATGGGGAGTTTTCCAGCACGCTCGTTGAAATGCATCGGTTACGCTATCGTGTTTTCAAGCTTCGCATGGCATGGGACGTTCAAACCAGCGGCGATATGGAGGTTGACGATTTCGATGCACTGCGTCCCGCCTACCTAACGCAGCTATCTGATAACGGCCAGGTGCAAGGCTCCGTCCGCCTCCTCCCTACCCTTGGTCCCACCATGCTTCGCGATACGTTCCCCGCGCTTCTTGAAGGCCAACTTGCTCCATCAACTCCTACGGTTTGGGAAAGTAGCAGATTCGCAATCGATGTTGATGCCGACGCCCCAAAGGGAGATCACGGTATAACTCGAGCCGCTTACGAGCTGTTTGCGGGAATGGTTGAGTTCGGGCTTTCACGACAGCTCACGGATATCGTTACCGTCACAGACGTCCGGATGGAAAGAATCCTTCGACGAGCCGGTTGGCCGCTGCGACGCATAGGCAGTCCTTCCACAATCGGCAATACCTTGGCCGTGGCAGGTTATCTCGCAGTTTCGAGTGAGATTCTCTCCCACCTTCGTAAAGCTGGTGGTCTTTCGACGCCGGTTCTTTGGACGCCAGTCATCTTCGCGGCCGCCTAGAACAATCCATGCCAACCATCGAGACAGACGTCCCCGCGTGGAGCGGGGACGCCGTGTCTTGCGGTTTCCTACTGAGCTATGAACATGACCGAAATTGGGAACAGGAACGATCGGCGGAGCGCAGCGAGAGCCATTGACCTCCAGCAGCTTCGCCTGGCTGTTGTCGCTTGTGACTTCGGCAGCTTTCGGCGGGCCGCAGAAGCGCTTTCGATCAAGCACAACGTCCTCAGCCGTTCTATCAGTCAGCTCGAATATCTGGTCGGCGCGTCACTGTTTGAGCGCTCAAGCGGTGGAATCAAGCCCACTCTCACAGGCCGGGCGGTTCTACGAATTGCGCGGCTGATCCTTGAGCAAGTAGACATGCTCGTTGACACCGGGAGATCCGGTGGTCGCGGCGACACGGGCCATCTTGTCATTGGCTTCTACACGTCTATGTCCACCGGCAATTTGCGAGCTACGATAGCTGAGCTCAAGAAGCTGCTGCCACAGCTTGAGTTGGCAACGATGGAGCGCTCTCGCTCGCGTCTGATGACTGCTCTCCGTAATGGTACTGTTGATATTGTCGTCAGCCCTGGACGTCTGCCTTCAAAGGACATCAGATCACAGTTGCTATGGAGCGAACGCATCCTGATCTCGCTGCCCCAGGATCACCCTCTGGCAGCACGCGACACAATCTTTTGGACCGACTTGCGTAACGAAAAGATCCTTCTAAGTGAGTACGACCCCGGACGGGAACTGGAGGACCTGCTGATCTCGAAGCTCGTACTGCCCGACGACCGCCCCACCGTAGAGCGCCACGATGTTAGCCGTGGTATCATCAAGAGCCTGACAAGTATGGGCATGGGGCTCAGTCTCGTAATGGAATCGGATATTGGTGCAAGCTTCGCTGGCCTCGTGTACCGGGAGTTGCAGGACGGATCGGGACCAAGCCGGGTCGACTTCCACGCGCACTGGCGCGACGACAACGAAAATCCGGCTCTGAAGCGTTTGCTCAATCTGCTGGCAGAACGCTATCCCTCACCTCCGCCGGCTGTTGGAGATTGACGGGTTCGTCTCGCCTTAGAAAATCCGCGGTCCGTGGCCATGAAGCGCGCCAGCATGGGCGCGATCAGCTTTGCCGGATCGATACGCTGCCCGTTTTCGCGTGCCACGGCCTCTGCATAGGCGACGAGATCCCGATGCACTGATGCTGGAAGCTCAGTGGTGACCTTGACCGGCTTGTCATCAGGCAGCACTCCTATTCTAAGCTTGGACATTTCCTATCCTCCGTAAGGCGCAAGAATGAGGTCGCGATTGACGACAATGCGAACCGGGAAGCCAGGTCGCACGGTCAGAGTGGGCTGGATGTTGAGACTGCGCCGAACTACCTGCTGTCCGGTCTGGTTCAGTGAATCCGACGCGCCGTGCCGCAATGCCTGGATGATTGCGCTGTCGTTGCTGTTGGTGTCCGAGCCTGCACCCAGTTCGGTCCCGACAGCCAGAAACGTCGAAAGTGCGGCAGCCTTGAATAGCTCACCCCAATGATTGTCGACCTGGTCTTCGAGGCCCGCATACCCAGAGCTGTCAGCGCCAGGCTGCCGCTCGAGGACGATAGAACGTCCATTCGGCATGATCAGCCGCGTCCAGACCAGCAGGACGCGGGACTGGCCGAATGTGACCTGACTGTCGTAGATCCCAATCAGACGCGCTCCCTGAGGCACAAGCAGAAAGCGGCCAGTCGGCGTGTCAAAGACATTTTCGGTAACCTGCGCGGTGATTTGGCCTGGCAGGTCCGATCGGATTCCGGTTATCAGGGCACCGGGAATTACTGTCCCGGCCTGCACGATATACGGGGAAACAGGCTTGGTGATGCGGTCAGGGCTGACCGTGCGTCGGTCCACGGAAGCATTAACGAAGGCAAGCTTCCGGTCTTGGCCGTTCTGCGCAGATCCATCATCGCCGGCACTCGTTGCGCTTGCCGGCACGACGCGCTCGCTGCCAACAGCCGCAGCGGCGGACGGACGCACTTCTCCTCTATTCGTCGCAGCGAACAAATGGCTCCTGCGGGCTGCCTCGGTCTCCTGGTCCCGGCGCTGCTGTTCCGGATCAGTACCGATCGGAGGCAACTGGCCTTGAGCGGCAAGGATCGGCCGACCGAGATCCCCGGGGAGCGGCGGACCAAGCTGCGGGATTGGCTGGCGCGGAACGCCGGCATAGTCCTTCGGCAGCGTCGTAATTCCGTCGGCAACATTGTGATGATCCGTGCTGTAAAGCTCATCAGCCGCCTGGTTTCGTGGCCGGTTGTTTTGCAGCGACCATAGGACCGCTCCGCCGATAAGAAACAAGGCAATCGCACTTCCTCCGGCCAGCACTTTTCGAGACAACCGTGTCACGCGTGGATGCTCCGCTCTCAGGCGGAAGCTTCCGGACACATCCTCTTGTGTCGCCGGCGGGACGGATGGATTGTGATCGTTTCCACGCAGGCTGGTCATGACGACGGTCTCCCGTCAGTCCTGACAATCCTGACCTTCTGCTGGTGCTCACCACCCAGCCGCAGTTCGGCGGCTGCAAACAGCCGATCCACGATCAGGACGTTGCCGTACGCGCGATAGTTGACGAGCTCTGTCTTTCCGTCCGGGCCGATGACAAAGAGAGGAGGCAGCTCGCCTTGCACGATCCCCGCCGGAAACTCGATGTAGACCTTGCGGCCATCGTCATATGCGGCGATAGGTCGCCAGGGAGGAGTGTCCCCTTCGATGGCGTAGCGGGCGATACGCTGCCCCGGATCTGGAAGAATGGGTTTCAGGGTGGCTGAACGCGACCGTTCGCGTATCGTTTCGGGATAGTACCAGGCAACGGATGGCATGTAAGGCCGCTCGCGGGAGCGGAGCTCGATCAGATAGGTGCGCCGATCGGTATTGACGACAAGATTGGTCTCGATCGAAGCTCGAGTGGGCTTGACCAGGATATGGACGCGCCGCGTGTCACCGCTCCCACTCTCCGTATCGCCCACGACCCAACGCACGGTATCGCCGGCCGCAATGGGCCCTGATCCCGTCAGTTGCTCTCCCTCCTCTAGCGCGATATCCGTGATCTGCCCGGGCGCGGCGTAAATCTGATAGAGCGCCCCGGGACTGTAGGCATAGATTTGCGCTGCGTTGAAATATCCCCGTTTGCGCGGTTCAACACGGGCTGCGCTGTTGGCCGTCTCTACCCGGCTCACAGGCTCAGGCTCTTCCTTCCCTCCCGACTTGCCGCCGAGAGCCGGCTTCCAGAGCGGTGGAACGTGAAGCGGTCCCGACCTGTCGTCGAGGGCCAGTGGCGGCGCCGGCAACGGAGGAACTTCAGCGTCATAGCTGATCTCCGGCGGAATGTACGTCGCGCACCCACCAAGCATCGACGAACAAAGCAGGAGAGCGTGCAGACATGCTCGTTTCGCGGTCACGAACTTGGGCCAAGCCGAATTGAGCCTCCTTTGCACGAAGGGATGCTTCGAATGAACGTCAGACGGCGTCTTGGTCACTGACTCAACTCCTTTGACCAGTTGATGGCGCGGACATAGACGCCAAGGGGATTCTTGCGCAGGCGTTCGGCATCGCGCGGTGTCTCGATCACGATCGTGAGAATTGCCGTCCAGCGTTCGGTCGAGCTCAACGAGCCGTTGTCGTAGATGCGCTGGGTCCAGGCGACTCGAAAGCTTTCTGAAGACGCGCGAATGACGCTCGAGACGTCGACCGAGATCTGGGCCTTGCCCAACTTCACAAAGGGGTCGTTGTTGCGCGCATAATCGTTGAGCGCGGCCGCGCCACGATCCGTCGTAAAATCATAGGCGCGGAGCCAATTCTGGCGCAGAACGATACCGTCCGCGGGTAGGCCTCTGACATCCTCGATAAAGCGCGCCAGATGGTAGGCGATCTGCGCGTCTGTTGGCTGATAGTCGATGTTGGCCGGCGCAACCCTTTGGGTCTGGCCGAGGTGATCGACTTCGACCACCCAGGGCGTGATCGAGCCCTGGCTCGATTGCCAGACAAGGCCTCCAGCAAGACCGGCCGATAGCATAAGGCAGCCGAACGCCATCAAACGCCAGTTCCTGGCCTGCACGCGGGCGGATCCAATGCGTTCGTCCCAAACCTGCGCGGCCTTTTGATAAGGCGTGACCGGCTCGGGCATGCGCCCGTAGTGAACGGAAGGTCGTTTGAACATCGATAGTTGCCCCTGAGATCAAGTGATCGGTTTCGAGTCGTGCGGTGTCCGCGTTGAGTAGCCCGCACAGCGGGTGCCAAAGACGCAGTGGCTGCGTGTCAGCGCTCTCCTTCAGACAAATCGACGGAAGAGCCGCTCCCACCGTGATCGCCTGAGCGGACCCCGTGGCCGGCAGCCGACGCACCGTGCCGAATAGTTTCGGCACGCTTCATGCGCCGCGCCCAATCGGGCTGCCCTTCGGCCGAACTGCTCGCAGCCTGTGCGCCGGCTTCCCCACCTCCGCCGAGCGCAGCGACCGCACGACGTAACGGGTTCATGGCAGCCGAAGTGCCAGCCTCCGCGACGCCAGCAAGGCCCCCGCTTCGATAGGCGGCTGATGCTCCGCTTATGACTGCGCCGCCACCGCGCGCGGCGCTTGCAATCGCGCCGCCAGCGAGACCGGCACCGCCCGCGGCGAGGCCCGCGCCCGCCGCAACAATACCGCCAGCGGCAAGGCCCGTTCCAATCGCCGCACCGGCGCCGAGCTGCGGTCCGCCAGACACCAGCCCGTTGGCGATACCCGGACCGAAGATACCGAGGCCCAATAGGGAGAGCGCCGCGAGCACCAGAGTCATCGCGTCTTCGATGGTCGGCTGTGCGCCGCCAAAGCCAACGGTGAACTGCGAGAACAGGGTCGATCCAATGCCGACGATGACGGCCAGGACCAGGACCTTGATTCCAGAGGATATGACGTTGCCCAAAACTCGTTCAGCGGCGAAAGCGGTCTTGCCAAACAACCCAAAGGGAATGAGCACGAAGCCTGCCAGCGTCGTGAGCTTGAACTCGATCAGGGTGACGAAGAGCTGGATCGCCAGAATAAAGAAGGCGAGCAGCACCACCACCCACGCGAACAGGAGGACCACGATCTGGACGAAGTTCTCGAAGAAACTGATGTAGCCCATCAGGTTCGAAATCGAATCGAGCAACGGTCTCCCGGCATCTAGTCCGACCTGGGCGATTTTTCCCGGTCGCAGGAAATCGGATGCGGATAGGCTTGCGCCCGATGCTTTCAGCCCAAGGCCGGCAAAGCTCTCGAAGACGATGCGCGCCAGGCTGTTCCAGTTACCGATAAGATAAGCAAAGACCCCTACAAAGAGGGTCTTCTTGACGAGGCGCGCGATGATGTCTTCGTCCGGCCCCCAACTCCAGAACAACGCGGCGAGCGTAATATCGATCGCTGCAAGGGCCGTTGCGAGATATCCGACATCGTTACCGAGCAACCCGAAGCCGTTGTCGATGTAACGCGTGAACGTTTCCAGGAATTGGTCGATGATACCGGTACCAGTCATGGCTTGCTCGACTCAGGTCTCGCCAAGTTCGGATATCCCCGCGGGATCCGGCTTTGATCTTTTGGGACAGGTCCCGAGTTGGCTGAATCATCGTGGCCGGAAGCTGTGGCGCTGTCCTTCTTGCCAAAGAAGCGACGGCGGTTTTCGTCCCAAATGCGCTTACAATGGTCGTAATCCAACGTTTCCTCCGGAGTGACGCCGCGGCAGCGTGCGAGAGCGGAGACGGTTGCATCATTGGTCGTCTGCCCCGCCTTCGGTGGCGGCGGAGAATCGTCTCCGCCACGCAGTTGAATCGTGCAGGCTGCGACGGCTACTAGGCCGATTGTCGTAAGCAGCGACAGCGCTTTGAACGCCTTTACGTTGGTCATCAGTGAAACATCTGCACGTTGGACGACTGATAGCCCTGCCCCGGTGTAAGGAACCGCCGAAGCTGTTCTCGTCCCTGATCTTGGGCCGAGGCGCGCTGAGCCGCTTCGAGGCTCTGCGCCCTGCCCTGTGCCGTCACGACGGCGGTAAGGTCGGCGAGCTGCTGCGCGTTCAGTGCGAGAATCTGATTGCCAGCCTGCGTTGCCTGCAGGGCGCCGCTGGCACCTTGGCTTGACGTTACGAGCGCTGACGTCTGGATGCGGTTGGTATCGAGGTTGCCAACGATGCCGGCCTGAACCCGGAGCGCGTCTTGCGTTGCCGCATAGGTATTTTGCCAGCGCGATTGAGCATTGGCGACGAACAACTGGCTCGACTGGCTGCTAGTGGCCGGCGCGTAGCTCGTTGAGAACGCGCGATCGATCTGCTGGACGTCGTAAGCAATGCGCTGCGCCTGGGCAAGCAGCTGCTGGGTGCGCTGGATCGAGGATTGCAGTTGCTGCAATGATGAATATGGCAGATTTGCCAGGTTCTTTGCCTGATTGATCAGCATCTGCGCCTCGTGCTGCAACGAGGTGATCTGATTATTGATCTGCTGCAGCTCCCGCGTGGCGGTCAGGACGTTCTGAACGTAGTTATTGGGATCGAAGACGATCAGCGCCCGTGCGGGCACCGCGACGCCAAGCACCAGCGCGATAGTGCCAGCCGCCGCCAACAGGCCAAGACGCCTCATAGGGATTTCTCCAGATTGACGAGATTGGGGATCAGGTCGAGGGCCCAGGCGACGCCACGGTGCTGTAGCCAGGCCGGCACGAAGCCGTCAGGTCCATGTTCGACGAGGAGTTGCGCGATCGCGGCTTGGTCTGTCTTGGAAGAGGCTGCGGTAAAGGCGAGCGCGACCTCACCAAGCCCAAGTTCGAACATCCGGTTGCCCCGACGCGACTGGCAGTAGTAGTCGCGCTTTGGCGTTGCCCGGCTCAGAAGTTCGATTTGGCGATCGTTGAGTCCGAAGCGGCGGTAGATGGCAGTGATCTGCGGTTCGATCGCCCGTTCGTTCGGCAGCAACAAACGAGTTGGACAGCTTTCGATGATCGCCGGCGCGATCGCGGAAGCGTCGATATCCGAAAGTGACTGGGTCGCGAAGATGACGGAGGCATTCTTTTTCCGAAGGGTCTTCAGCCATTCCCTAAGCTGCCCCGCAAAGTCCTCGTTATCGATGGCAAGCCAACCTTCATCGACAATAAGAAGTGTTGGTCGGCCGTCGAGACGGTCTCCAATACGATGGAAGAGATACGCCAGAACGGCCGGCGCGGCACTCGTTCCGATCAAGCCTTCGGTCTCAAACGCCTGGACCGAGGCTTCGCCGAGACGTTCGAATTCGGCATCTAACAGGTGCCCGGACGGACCGCCGAGGCAATAAGGTTGCAAGGCGCGTTTCAGAGAGTTCGATTGGAGCAGGACTGACAGGCCCGTGAGGGTACGTTCCTTCCTCGGCGCCGAAGCGAGAGATGTCAGCGCCGACCAGAGATGATCCTTGACCTCCGGGGTGATCTCGACCTTTTCCCGTGCCAGGATCGCGCCGATCCATTCCGTTGCCCATCCGCGCTCGGAAGGATCATCAATCCAGGCCAGCGGCTGCAGGGCGACGGGTTGTTCACCTCCGTCGGACAATGCGCCGCCGAGATCATGCCAATCACCGCCCATGGCGAGGGCGGCAGCTCGAATCGAACCACCGAAGTCAAACGCGAAGACCTGCGAGTTCGGATAACGCCTGAACTGTAGCGCCATCAGCGCGAGCAGCACTGACTTGCCAGCGCCTGTCGGCCCCACCACAAGGGTATGACCGACGTCGCCGACATGGAGCGAGAATCGGAACGGCGTTGATCCCTCCGTCTTGCCAAACAGGAGCGGCGGACCCTTGAAGTGCAGATCCCTCGCCTCGCCCGCCCACACGGCCGACATCGGAATCATATGGGCGAGATTGAGGGTCGAGACCGGAGGCTGCCGCACGTTCGCATAGACATGCCCCGGCAGGCTGCCCAGCCAGGCTTCGACGGCGTTCACCGTCTCGATCATGCAGGTGAAGTCGCGGCCCTGGATGACCTTCTCGACCAGCCTCAGCTTTTCATCAGCAGCGTTGGGATCGCGGTCCCAGACCGTAATGGTCGCCGTGACAAATGCTTGTCCGATCTGATCCGAACCCAATTCCTGCAGAGCTGCGTCGGCATCAAGCGCTTTGTTGTGGGCGTCGGTATCGAGCAGCGTCGATGCCTCGTTGGTCATGACCTCCTTGAGGATGGCGCCGATGGATTTTCTCTTCGCGAACCACTGGCGGCGGATCTTCGTCAGCAGCTTGGTGGCATCGGTCTTGTCGAGCATGATCGCCCGGGTGGACCACCGATACGAAAATGGCAGGCGATTCAGATCGTCCAGGATCCCCGGGGTCGTCGCGCCCGGAAAGCCGACAATCGTCAGGACCCGCAGATTGGCTGAGCCCAACATCGGCTCGAGCCCGCCGGTGAGCGGCTGGTCGGCCAACAGCGCATCGATGTACATGGGAATTTCGGGCACCCGAACCCGATGACGTTTGGTCGAGATCGTCGAGTGCAGGTAGGTCAGCGTGTCCTGATCATCGAGCCAGATGCATTCCGGCATGAAACCTTCAACGAGTTGAAGCACACGGTTGGTTTGATCGACAAACCCGCGGAGCACCTCGCGCGCGTCCGCGCCGGCGGTGCGATCGCGGCCCTCGTAGAGCAAGCGCTCTGCCCTGGAGGCCCCCTCCGCCGGCGGCAGATAGAGGAACGTCAGGTAATAGCTGGATTCGTAGTGGGCGCCGGCCTCCTCGAACTGAGCTCCGCGCTCGGCATCCACCAGCGCGGATGCGACATCCGGAAAGGTGCTCGGGGGATAGGCCCCGGCAAAATGACGCTGCGCCTCAACGAATACGGCCCAACCGGATCCCAGGCGACGCAGGGCGTTGTTCAGACGACCGGCGACGGCGACGAGTTCGGCCGGCACCGCACTGTCGAGGTCGGGTCCCCGGAATTTTGCCGACCGTTGGAACGAGCCGTCCTTGTTCAGGATGATTCCCTCGTCGACGAGGGCTGCCCAGGGCAGGAAGTCGGCGAGACGCGCGCTGGAATGGCGATATTCAGCAAGGTTCAACATGACCGATAACTCAGAGGTTGAGATGGCCGGGAATGCGCAGATGTCGGCGCACGACATCGACAAAGGCGGGATCGCGCTTCGCGGCCCAGACGGCGGCCATATGGCCGATGAACCAGAGGACGAGACCCGCGATCCAGAGCCGCAGTCCCAGCCCAAGGGCTGCCGCAAGTGTGCCGTTGACGATCGCAACCGATCGCGGCGCGCCGCCCATCAGGATTGGCTCGGTGAGCGCGCGGTGAACGGGCACGACAAAGCCTGCCACCTGATCATGCATCAGATCACCACGCCGCCGCCGAAGGAGAAGAACGACAGGAAGAAGCTCGAGGCGGCAAATGCGATCGACAGACCGAACACGATCTGGATCAGCCTGCGGAAACCACCTGACGAGTCTCCGAACGCGAGCGTGAGCCCGGTCACGACGATGATGATGACTGCGATGATCTTCGCAACCGGACCTTCAACAGACTGCAAGATCTGGTTGAGTGGCTGCTCCCACGGCATGTTCGAGCCAGCCGCCCATGCCGGTGCCGACGCAAAAAGCACCATGCCGAAACCGGCCGACGATGCACCTCGAAGAAAGCTAAATTGCCGACGCATGTCAGTCTCCTGCTGATGAAAGGGTGTAGTCGCCGGCGGCGCCAAGCCCGGTGACGAGGGCGAGCTCAGCGAGGCGACGGTCAGCGCCGCGTCCCGCAAGCACGGCGACGAGGTTGATGGTCTCGGCGATCAGGGCGCGCGGAACCGTGATGACGGCTTCCTGGATGAGCTGCTCGAGCCGCCGCAGCGCGCCGAGCGCGGTGCCCGCATGAATAGTGCCGATGCCGCCGGGATGGCCTGTGCCCCAGGCCTTAAGCAGATCGAGCGCCTCAGCACCTCGCACTTCACCAATCGGGATGCGATCAGGTCGAAGGCGCAGCGAGGACCGAACGAGGTCCGATAGCGTAGCCACGCCGTCCTTGGTTCGGAGCGCTACAAGATTGGGCGCTTTGCACTGAAGCTCGCGCGTATCTTCGATCAGTACGACCCGATCAGTGGTCTTTGCTACCTCGGCCAGGAGTGCGTTCGTCAATGTTGTCTTGCCGGTCGATGTCCCGCCGGCGACGAGGATGTTCTTCCGTGCGGCGACCGCGTTCTGCAGGATCTTGGCCTGCTCCGAGGTCATAATCCCCCTGGCGACGTAGTCGTCGAGCGTAAACACGGCGACGGCCGGTTTGCGGATAGCAAAGGCCGGTGCCGCAACGACCGGAGGCAACAGACCTTCGAAGCGCTCACCGGTCCCAGGCAATTCGGCCGAGACCCGTGGCGAGCCGGCATGCACCTCGGCACCGACGTGATGCGCTACGAGGCGAACAATGCGCTCGCCGTCCGCTGCCGATAGGGTTTCGCCTGTATCGGTAAGGCCACTCGACAACCGGTCGATCCACAGCCGCCCATCCGGATTGAGCATTACCTCGATGATCGCTTCGTCTTCGAGGTAGCCGGCAATCGCAGAGCCAAGCGCGCTGCGCAGCATTCGCGCGCCGCGCGAACTCGCTTCCGATTGAATGGAATGGATTGCCACCGTTTTCCCCCACCGAACAAGGACGCTCAAGCGCGCCCTCCGATGGGGATGATTAGAAAAGGCACCAATGGACTTAGTGCAACGAGCGCCTTCGGTGATCGTAGACTGGCGTAGAAAAAGGAAAGAGCGGAATGATAACTCTTCTGCCTCCCCGCTCAGGTCTCACTGCTAGGGTCCTGACTTCGGATATCTTCTGGAACTTCGCGCAGAAAACTTTGTCCCTTTTGCAAACGACGCCCGAGCGCCTCGACAAATCCTTCAAACCGCTCCCTGCCCTTTGCCTGGGCGGCCGCTTGCGCATCATTGGGCAAGGGCGGCGTGATCGTCAGCCAGAAACGAATGAAGAGGGCCAAGGTTTCGGCGGTCAAACCGACGTCGCGTTCCAGCCTCTGCATCTGACGGGATAACCGATCTAGGCGACGAGCAAACGCAGCTTCTCGCCTGTCCGCTCCGTCGGGTGACAAAAATGAAGCGACGGCCGCTTCCACGATCGCAGACCGGGAAAGCTTCTTGCGATCGGCGAGCTCCGAGATCTGCTTCAGAAGCTCTGGCGGAAAATACACGTTCATCCGGTCACGCATATTGCCTCAGAGCTCCATGCCGTCGTTCGGGTCCATGGCGACTTGACGGGCGACGCCGCGCATCTGTTGACGTATGAGCCGCGACTGGCGGACCGCATCTTCGTCGTCGTCAAGCACGGCGGCAAATTCCTCCGCCGGCGTCGGTTCGGTCGTCTCCTTGGCGATCGCGACGTGATCGGGGAGTTCGGGCTCACGACGGAGCCCGCTGTTCGCCGTGTCCTCCTCAGCCTCCGCAGCTTTGTCAGTTGGATCTGCCGGCGGATTCAACGGTCCAAGCGCTGACCATCCGTCCGTTCGTTGTGATCGGCTGGCACTCGCCGGATCGGGCGGCGGCAGAACCCGCTCGGTGAATCGTCGATCCTCGTAGTAGCGGACCTTCTTCGCCCGGATGGGCGGCGTGCCCGCCACCATGACGATCTCGTCCAACGGCGGAAGTTGCATGACTTCACCGGGAGTCAGCAGCGGCCTTGCCGTCTCCTGGCGCGAAACCATCAGGTGCCCCAACCAGGGGTTCAACCTGTGGCCGGCATAGTTCTTCATTGCCTTCATCTCCGTCGCCGTACCCAAAGCGTCGGATACGCGCTTGGCGGTCCGCTCGTCGTTGGTTGCAAAACTGACGCGGACGTGACAGTTGTCGAGGATCGCGTTGTTAGGTCCGTAGGCCTTCTCGATCTGATTGAGCGACTGCGCGATCAAGAAACTCTTGATGCCGTACCCCGCCATGAAGGCGAGCGCAGACTCGAAGAAATCAAGCCGGCCAAGCGCCGGGAACTCATCCAGCATCATCAGGACGCGATGTCGGCGGTCGCGGGCGTGTAGGTCCTCGGTCAGCCGTCGGCCGATCTGGTTCAGCACCAGACGGATCAACGGTTTGGTCCGCGAGATATCGGAGGGCGGCACCACGAGATAAAGCGTCGCAGCCTGGTTATCCGCGATTAGATCGGCGATCCGCCAGTCGCAACGGCGGGTTACCTGCGCCACCACAGGATCGCGATAGAGTCCCAGGAACGACATCGCCGTGGACAGGACGCCGGAGCGTTCATTCTCTGACTTGTTGAGGAGTTCGCGCGCGGTCGAGGCGACCACGGGATGAGCACCCTGCTCGCCAAGATGCGCGGTCGTCATCATGGCTTTCAGGGTCGCCTCGATCGGCCGCTTCGGGTCGGACAGGAAGGCGACGACACCGGCCAGGGTCTTATCCGCCTCAGCATAGAGGACGTGAAGGATGGCTCCGACCAAGAGCGAATGACTGGTCTTCTCCCAATGGTTCCGCTTGTCGAGGGAACCTTCGGGGTCAACCAGCACGTCGGCGACATTCTGGACGTCGCGAACCTCCCATTCTCCGCGCCGGACCTCGAGCAGCGGGTTGTAGGCTGAGGACTTCGGGTTGGTCGGGTCGAATAACAGGACGCGGCCATGCCGCGCGCGGAAGCCAGCTGTCAGTTGCCAGTTTTCGCCCTTGATGTCGTGAACGATGGCCGAGCCGGGCCACGCCAGCAAGGAGGGAACGACAAGACCGACGCCTTTGCCGGATCGTGTGGGTGCAAAACACAAGACGTGCTCCGGTCCATCATGGTGGAGATAGTGCCGTCCGAAGCTACCGAGCACCACACCATCCGGACCGAGAAGTCCGGCCGCTCGAACCTCCGCCGCCTCAGCCCAGCGCGCCGAGCCATAGGTCTCCGCTTTCTTGGCCTCGCGCGCGCGCCACACCGACATGCCGATCGCCACCGCGATCGAAACGAACGTCCCCGACGTAGCGATCAAGGCCCCCTCGACAAAGACCTGTGGCGCGTAGGCATCGTAGACGAACCACCACCAAAAGAAGATCGGTGGGTAGTAGACCTTGAAGCCCAACAGTTCGAACCACGGCCGCCCAAGCTCCGGCTGCCAGGCGAGCCGCCAGGCTGTCCACTCGGTTGCTCCCCAGATGGCCAGCAAGACGATCAGGCCGACGACGATCACTTGCCCCCAGAGGATTTTGGTTCCGGACATCCCGAACGCCCTTCCGCAACTGAATTGGTGAGATAACTAGATGCCGAGGTCGCGCTTCCGACCAAAGCCCCATTCGATGCCACCGCCGTCCTTCACGACGCCGGTGACGTGTTGGCCCAACTTCTTTTCGAGTTCGCGCGACCAAGGCACGAGCTGGAAGCCGAGACCGTTGTCGATCATGGCGAAGCGCCCCGAACTGAGCGTCAGCCGCTGGCGATACGTGCCCGCCACGTGCTCCCTGGAGGCGGCGTTCACGTGAGGCAGGCCAGTGTCGGCCGAGACCTTTGCTGCCACCTCGTTCAGTTCACGTCGGCGCAAGGTGTTCAGGAGGTCGCGCTGAAGGATGATGCGCTGGCTCTGCCGCCGTGCCAGCCCTTCCTGGATCAGATGCTCGGTACGGGCTTCCATGGCGTCGCGGGTTTCGCGACCGAACCCGCCCATGGCGAGCGGCATGGGAACGCGTTCAACCAGCCTGTGGTCTAGCCAAGTGGCACCTTTTGCAGTGACCTGCCCACCAAGATCGAGATCGGAACGAGTCGCCATCATCAGTGTGGGGGCCGGATCGCCGGTTTGACCGAAGCGTCGGACTTCCACGATGCCGCCGATCGGCGGTGCGTGCTCGAAAGCCTCGACGCCTCGGAAGCGCACATGGTGCGCACGTCCGTCTGTTCCGTCGATCAGGGCGTAGGCCTCGCCCGTCAGTTCGTCATGCAATCCACGGCCGACCAGCCGGCCGATGATCTCGGACGTCGGCTGTCCACCTTCGATGACGAAGTCTGCAACGCCGCGCGCTTCCCCGCGCTCGGTAAAGGCGCGGTGCATGGTCTTGATGATGTCGCCGCGCATGCCGAGGTCGCGCAAGCTACGCTCTGCCTCGAGCCCGACCCTCCATTCCCCAGGTAGCTCGGATGCGGCGAGGCCCATCTTCTCGAGGTGTTGAAGGCGACCGACCATCAGGCGCCGGATATCGGGATCGGACTTGCTGGGATTCTCTGGGCGAAGATTTATATAGCCGGTCTCATCTGCTGCGAGCCGGATCTCCCGATCGAGCCGAGTCCATCGGTCCGCCGTGACTTCCCTCTCCAGTGAATTGCGGATCTCGTGCTCCGGCTTTGGACCCAGTTCGATGGCGACAAGTTCCTCAGCGCGTGAGCGCAGGCCTTGGCTGATGTAGTCGCGCGAGATCACGAGATCTGCACCTTCCTCATCTTCGCCCCTAACGAGAAGGTGGACGTGGGGATTGTCGGTATTCCAATGATCGACGGCCACCCAATCGAGCCGCGTGCCGAGATCGGTCTCCATCTGCCTGGCGAGATCGCGGGTAAAGGCCTTCAGGTTGGTCATGTCGCCGGCATCCTCAGGCGAGACGATGAACCTGAAATGATGCCGATCGTCCCTGCACCGTTCTGCGAAAGCCGCGCCATCGGCGCGGTCGCTGCCAGCATCGAACATCTCGGCCCGTTCACCACTCCGGGTCACGCCGTCACGCTTCAGATATGAGAGGTGGGCGGTCAGTGGTGCGGAACGGAAGGCTCGCCCCTTATGACGAACCACGCGCGCCTTCACCACGACGCGCCGCGTTGGGCTGAACAATCTGGCGCGGCTGAAGGCGATGCGCCCGCGGCCAAACGTCGAGCGCCCAAAAGCCGCCGAACGCCTGCCAGCCGCAGCCTGCCCCGAGGTGTGACCGGCTTTCTTCGCGGCACGTAGCACCTGGTTGATGAAGCTCTTTTGCTTTGGCGCACGGGTACTGCGGATGCGCCCAGGCCGAATGCGCAGGTCGCTGTCGCGCACGCTCACGGAAGGGCCTCCCAACGATCAAAAGCGCCTACAGTGCCGAAAACGCCTTTGATTGCATTCTTAAAAATGCATGGCGCGGCACGCGCCCCGACCGACCGGCACGCCAGAACCCAAGCCATGCCAATGGCTTGCGGTTCGACCGGCGAGCCCCTTTTATCTCGCCGTCCTACCGTCGTGGTGTAAGCGTCGGAATCTTGCACGACTTCCCGAGAGTGCGTTGGCGTTCCATATCGGGTTCCTTGCTGCAAGGGAGGAT
>NZ_JCAMOR010000063.1:0-48299 GCF_059512385.1 Bradyrhizobium sp. Crot121
AATTACTTCGCTGTCGTCGCTATCGCCGCTATCGCCGCAACTCTGCTCTGGCTAACATAACTGTCCACGCGACCTAGAGCTCCAGCGATGTCGAGCGCCCAGTCCGAGGACGCTGCATTGGGCCTTAGGGCTCAATGGTTCGTGAGGCTGTTGAATGCTACGCGTGCCGCCATAGGGTCACCTGCCGCCAGTCTTCTCGTCGCTCTGCCATCCCTGGCATCGACATGGGCCAGCCTGTCTTCACGGCCGTGGGTGCCACTTCTCCGCGACGAACTGGTCAATGAAGGCTCGGAATAGCGCCACCGCTTGATGGCGTCGTTTCCGATCGCAGTTCGGAGAACTCTTGATGCAATGGCGCTTGTCGGTGGACTGGGCACGGTCGGTCTGATGCCGCCGATCATGCGTAGGAAAAGGTCGAAATGAGCAGCCTGTTATCACGCTTGTTCGCGCTGGTGGCAGCCGCCATACTGCCGGCAATCGCGATACAGGCGTACAATGAGATCGACCTGCGTCGCACGCGCGAGGTCGAAGTACAGGACGAAGCGCTCGGCCTCGCCAAGCTCGCCGCCGCTGAGCAGCAGCAGATCGTCCAGGGAGTTCGCCAGGCTTTGATTGCGCTCTCGGAGGTTCCGGCGATAAAGGCCAAGGACGTCCAGGAATGCGATGCCTACCTGTCCCGGATCAAGCAACAATATCCGGAGTTCATCTCCTTTATCGTGGTCGACATGAATGCCAGTGCCTTCTGCTCCTCATTCACGGAGCATAGGGTAGCTCCCGTAGTGCATAAGCTGGCTCCCGCCACTGGACGTGCCTACTTCGCGAACGCCGTGAGGACCGGAAAATTCACAATTGGAGAGTTCGCGTTCGGCCGAAATACCGGTCGCAGCGTCCTCCAGTTTGCGCTGCCATTCTACGAGGACGAAAACCACATGGGTGGCGTCGTCATAGCATCTCTCAGCCTTGATTGGCTCGCAGACTATATCGCGAAAAAGGGCGTTCCGGAGGGAGCCGCGCTCGCCATCACCGACCGCAACGGCATCTGTCTCGCTCGCTATCCTGACAATGCCCTGTTCGTCGGCAAGAAGCTGCCTGCCGGCAAAGATCCGACGCTCTCCAACGGGACTGTAGCTGATATGGTGAACGTTGACGGCGTGCGAAGAACTGTCGCATTCGCCGCTGTGGGGGAAGATCTTCTTGTCAGCTACGGCCTCGGCAAGGCGCAGACTTTCACCAAGATCGAACATCGCACGCAGCGCGACCTGTTGTTCATCCTCATGAGCGCCCTGATCGTCTTGATCCTGACGGCGTGGGGCGCCCAACGGTTCATCCAGCGCCCGTTTGCGCAATTGGTTGACGCTGCGAACCGCTGGCGGCTCGGCGAATTCGGCCGGCGTCTGGACATCGCGGGCAATTCGGAAATCGCACGGGTCGCCAGGGCGTTCAACGCCATGGCCGATGCGCTGAAGCACCGTGAGCACGAATTGTCCGAAGCGAGGGAGCAGTTTCATCAGAGCCAGAAGATGGAGAGCGTCGGCCAGCTCACCGGCGGCGTCGCGCACGACTTCAACAATCTGCTCACGGTGGTCTCCGCGAACCTCGAACTCATCGAGGCCGGTGATGATATCGGCAAGATCCGGCACTCCGCCGCGGCCGCGCGGCGTGCTGTCGATCGAGGGGCAAAGCTGACCGCGCAGCTTCTTGCCTTCTCGCGCCGGCAGATATTGAATCCAAGACCGGTCAACGCAAACCAGCTTGTTTCCGAGTTCCAGGGCATCATCCGCAAGGCGGTTGGGGAAGCATGCCGGGTCAAGGTGTGGACCAGCGAAGGATTGTGGCTGTGCCATGTCGATCCGGCGCGGCTGGAGACCGCTCTCCTCAATCTGGCCCTGAACGCGCGCGACGCCATGCCCAATGGCGGCGTGCTCGACATCGAGATGAAGAACGTCGTCGTGGGCGAAGGAGCCGCGGCGGGGTGCTTGCCCGGATCGTATGTCAGGCTGTCCGTCAGGGACACCGGTTCTGGAATGCCTCCCGAGGTGCGGAACCGGGTGTTTGAGCCCTTCTTCACAACGAAGGAGGTCGGCAAGGGCACCGGGCTTGGCCTTAGCATGGTCTACGGCTTTGTCCGTCAGTCCGGGGGACACATTGCCATCGAGAGTGCATTGGGAAAGGGGACCACTGTCGCCCTCTACTTGCCCAAAGCCACGCAAACGCCTGACGTCGAAACTGAAGACGCCCAACCCCAAGCGTTTCCGACCGGTTCGGAGCGCGTCCTGGTTGTCGAGGACAACGACGATCTTCTGGACCTCACGTCGGCGATGCTGACCAGGTCGGGCTATCAGGTTCGTTGCGCTCGGAACGGCACGGAAGCGCTTCGGCTGCTCCGGAGCGAGGAATTTGACCTCCTGCTAAGTGACATCGTGATGCCAAACGGGATCAACGGCATTGAGGTTGCCCGCGAAGCGAGGAAATTGAACAAGGGCATCAAGATTCTGCTTGCGTCGGGCTATGCGGGCGACGCGCTGGACCGCCATCAGGCGGTAGGCGAATTTCCGATTATCGACAAACCGTTCCGCATGTCAGAATTGGCGGCGCGCTTGCGGTCAATCCTGCACGAAGCTTGAGCTGCTCTCGCGCCGTTGCTTCCGGATCGGCAACGGGCCGCTACGGGAGCAGAACGGGCGCTTTTGCGCTACCCTGCGGCCTCCCGCGCCGGACAGGGCGGCAACTCCCCAACAACCCGATGCGCGCGCAAGCAAATTGCGGCGGACTTCGTTGACGCCGCCGGGCAGGGACACGACATATCCTCTACTGTCGATCCAGGTCACCACCGAGGAACAAGCTATGAACCCGCCGCCAAACATTGATCCCCGCACCGCGTATTCCGACGACGACGTTGTGCACTGGCTGACCAACGACACGCGCGATGAGCGCTTCATCGACAATATTTTCGCCGAGATGTGTATGCGCCTTCAGCGCGCGGGCATTCCCGTCAAGCGGGCGTCGCTTCATATCCTGATCCACCATCCTCAATGGCTCGGCGCCCGGATGATGTGGGTCGACGGAATGCGTGAGGCCAAGATTGAGAGAGTCGATTACGATGTCATAGGGCGATCCGAATACATCGGCAGTCCGGCAAACGAAATTCGCGATGGTGCCCTCGAGGTACGCGAAAATCTCGAACGTGATCCTTCGCTCGGCCGTAAGCACGCCATCTATGACGAAATGCGGGCCAAGGGCCTGACCGACTATGTCGCTTGGCCGCTATATCATACGCTCGGCAAACGGCACATCGTGACCTTCGCAACCGACCGGGTCGGAGGTTTCGACGACGCGCATATCGCCAGCCTGCTAAAACTGTTACCGATTCTGGCGCTGGTCAGCGAAATCCGTATCAAGAACCGGCTGGCGCGAACGCTGCTTGAAACCTATGTCGGGTCGCACGCCGGCGAACTGATTTTGGCCGGCGCCACCAGGCGCGGCAGCGGAACCACGGTACGCGCCGCCATCATGATCTGCGATCTGCGTGATTTCACCAGGATCTCCGATAACTGGCCGCGCGATGATGTCATCGATCTTCTGAACGGGTATTTTGACGCGATGTCGGAGCCGATTGCGCGACATGGCGGGGAAATACTGAAATTCATCGGCGACGGTCTGCTCGCCATCTTTCCGCTCAGCCAGCCGTCGGCCTGCGCAAATCTGTTGCACGCCGTCTCCGAAGCCCGTCAGGCGGTGATTGCCCTGAACGAAAAGAATGGCGAAACCGGTCGTGAACCGCTGAATTACGGTATCGGCGTCCATGTCGGCGACGTCATGTACGGCAATATCGGGTCGCGTACCCGCCTCGACTTCACCGTTATCGGTCCCGCGGTTAACATGGCATCGCGTCTCGAAACCCTGACCAAACAATTGGGTCGAAAGGTGCTGCTGTCCCGCGCGTTCGCCGACTTCGTCAAAAGCGATTTCGATCTCGAACGTGTCGGCGAATATCCGGTGCGAGGCTTCAGCGAGCCAATCGAGCTGTTTGCCTATCATGGCTGAATACAGAGCTATCGCCAGGCGCAAGTCGGCCCGCCTGTCCTTGAGTTTAGCGCAGCAAAGGTCATAGCCGTGTCAACCTTGAGAGTGGGAGCAGCGCTTCCCGATCCGCCATTCGAGTTCTTGACGAGCGATGGCCCGGCGGGATTCGACATTGCGCTGGTGCAGCGCATCGCCGGGATGCTCGGCCGCGAATGGCGGCTGGTCCCGTACACGGGCTCCGATTTCAACGGCATCTTCGCCGGTCTGGATGCCGGCAGATACGACTGCGTCGCCTCTGGCACCACCATCACGCCGGGCCGGGAAGCAAAGGCCGATTTCTGCACGCCCTATGCGATTTCAGGCCAATCACTTGTCGTCGATGTCATCCGCAATCCGGATGTACATGGCATCGCCGATCTCAAAGGTCTGGTCGTCGGAGTGCAGCAGGGGAATACCAGCCAGCCAGTTGCTGAGAAACTGGTCGCGGAAAATCGTGCTGCGCGGGTGCGCGTCTATGCTTATCACGAGATCGAGCAAGCGCTCGATGATCTGACAAGCGGAGGCTGCGACGCCTTCATGAAACTCGCACCCGTCACGGCTTGGTTCGTGCGCGGCCGGCCGAGGCTTGGGGTCGTTCAGACCGGCATCACTGTGGAGCACCTTGGCATCTGTGTCCGCAAAGGAGACATCGCGCTGCGCGATGCGATTGGCGGTGCGCAGGCCGCGCTTGCGGCCGACGGCACATTGGCCTCGCTGGTCAAACAGTGGCTTGGAGCCGGGGCGATGCTGCCATCATGAATATCGTCACATGCTCTCCGCTCGGCCGAGGCTCCCGCGTGTGCACGGCATAGGCGTCATGAACGTCGCGATCCACTGGAACTGGTGAGCTAGTTCACAATGCCCGAGATCATTGAGTGTTAGATAGGTTTCATGCGGAGCCTGACTATGCGCGCCATCATCGTATTTGCTATTCTTTTCGTCATCGTGGCTGCAACGCACCACGGTGCTTATCGACCGTATCCAACTGCTCCAATGCCTGCAGTCAATGTTCCTTGACCGGACTAGCCTGGGTTCGTAAAACATGGCTCTTGAAGAGGAGTTGTAATGGCGAAGAAAAAGAAAGCCACGCGCGTGTTATGGTCGAAGGACGACCTGAAGACGCTCAAGACCATGGCGAAAGAGAAGCGTGGTCGAGACAAAATCGCAAAGTCTCTCAAGAGGTCACCCGCAGCGGTGACCGTGAAAGCATCTGCCCTCGGCATTTCACTGAGCACCAAGTAGCTTGACACTCCTGCTTGCGAGGCTCGCGATGGGAATGCTTGGCCGATTCCGTCTCCGCGCGGTTCGGCCCATATCTTTAGATAGAATCTTTAGATAGATGGCTTCATCGCGTCGAGGCAAGGCGTTCGCGTTAGCGCGCATCCGCCTTGCCTCCGCAATGCACGTCGCTTCGGTCGCGACCAGCACGATCTGGATTCCGCATGCGAGACCCGTCACGCGTGACGGTGTTGTCTCGCGCGTCGAGCGGATCGGCCGGCGTCGAACTGATTAATCCAAAAGACGCACTGGTTCGCGCAGCGATGAGTTGCGCGACCATGCAGCGCATGCCGCCAAGCAGGCGGCGCTATGCAATTCGCATGCGGGCGCTTTGCCTGCTCCATTCAAGCGCAAATTGAATATCTCCTGATTTGAAATCCATTTGTGCCAAGAAGGGAAGTTCGGCTGGATTCAACCCATTAGAAAATCACGACTATCCACTGTCAGTTTGACGAAGATCGGCATCGGGTTGTTCAGCAAGGGCTGGGGTGCGACAGAACAGCAAATTGAATTAAACGGAGATTAATATTTAATTTGGGAGAATTAAATATTTTAAGGCGGTGTCATCGCATGAGGTCGTTATACGAAGATTTTGGTCTGGGCCGCATCGCTCTCGGATTGCAGACGTGGCCACGCACTCTCCTGCGAAGAAATGTCCGAGTTTCAGCTTCAGACCAAGACGAGTCGCTGTCGCTGCTCGCCGCGCGGAATTTGCAGGAGGGCCTGGGTCTGAGCGCCTCAGGTGCCGCGGCGTCGGCATCCGCTGCAACATCGGACGCCGGATTTGCAGCGTTGACGACAGAAGTCCGAGCGCCAGCCTCCGCGGCGGCCGAACCAGCGCCGCCAAATCCTGTGGTCATCCTTGGTCACGTGCCTTCGACTGCGACTGCCAACATTTTCGGATCTTCCACACCTCCAGCAGTCGCGCAGGTTTGCGGCTGCGGCTACTTCATTGCTCCAACACAATTGCTCGATCAGAGAGCAGCCAATGCGGCGTCGGCGCAGTTGCACGGCAGCCGCGTGTCTGGCGGAGCAGATTTCGTGTTGACCGGCCGCGCCGGGGCCATGGGCGCCTCGACCAGTGTCTCCATGTCCTTGGAGAACATTGCGCCGCTCGCAAATTGGAATGCACTACTAGGCGGAGGGGCGAGCTGGCGCACGCTGCCGGGAGGCGGCGAGACTGGTATCGGTACGGGGAAAGGTGAAATCGGAATTCTATCAGGCTCGGTGACGACTGCAGAGCTTTCTCCTGCGGGGCGGCAGGCCAACACAAGTACGTCGCCCAACGCACTCGCGGCCGCCGCGACTTCCACGAACCCAATCGTGCTCGAGAACCAGAAGACGGGAAATCCGCAAAGCGAATGGGATATCGAGGGTGCTGGCAGCTCGAATATCGAAGGTTTTGCCACCGATATCAGCGTGAATCGTGGCAACCAGATCGATTTCAAGATCAACACGGATTCATCGAACTATCGGATCGACATCTACCGCCTCGGCTATTACGGCGGCATGGGTGCGCGAAAGGTCCACACCATCCAGCACACCGGTGTGCAGAACCAGCCGGCGCCGCTGCGTGACGACACGACCGGCCTGGTCGATGCCGGCAACTGGTCTGTTTCGGCTTCCTGGGAGGTTCCTGAGGATGCCGTGTCAGGCGTCTACATCGCAAAGCTCGTACGCGAGGACGGTGTTGAAGGCGCCAATCACATCCCGTTCATCGTCAGGGATGACAGCAGCACCAGCGACGTCATCTTTCAGACCTCTGACACGACCTGGCAGGCCTATAACGGCTGGGGCGGTGCGAATTTCTATGGCGGCAACGGCCCTGCCACAGGTCAAGGTGCGGGACGCGCCTACGCGGTGAGCTACAACCGGCCGATTGCCACCCGCGGCAGCGTTGGAAGCTTTGCAGGTCCGCAGGACTATCTGTTCGGCGCTGAATACGCGGCGATCTACTGGCTGGAGCAGAACGGCTACGACGTCTCCTACATGTCGGGTGTTGACACGGACCGTTACGGCAGTCTGCTCCTCAATCACAAGCTCTATCTCGACGTTGGTCATGACGAGTACTGGTCGGGGCAACAGCGCGCCAATGTCGAGGCGGCCCGCGATGCCGGTGTCAATCTGGCGTTCTGGAGCGGCAACGAGATGTATTGGCGCACGCGCTGGGGCAACAGCATCAGCAGCGACGGCACGGCCTATCGCACCTTGATCTCCTACAAGGAGACCTGGTCACCGGACGCATCGATCGATCCAAGCGACGAGTGGACCGGGACGTTCCGTGATCCCCGCCTCAGCCCGCCGGCGCTCGGCGGAGGAAGCCCGGAAAATGCATTGATCGGACAGATGTTCCAGGTCGATGACGTCGGCCAAGGCAGCGGCCTGCAGGCAATCACAATTCCCTACGACGACGCCAATCTGCGCTTCTGGCGCTACACCAGCGTTGCGAATCTTCAGCCGGGGCAGACAGCGACGCTGACCAGGAACTACCTCGGCTATGAGTGGGACGAAGCGGTCGACAATGGATTCGATCCCGCGGGCCTAGTCCGGCTCTCCTCGACGACGGTTCCGGTCAACAGCTACCTCCTTGATTACGGCAACACGACGGGAAGCGCCATCTCGACCCATAACCTGACGCTCTACCGCGCGGCAAGCAAGGCATTGGTCTTCGCCGCCGGAACGGTCTACTGGGCGTGGGGTTTGAGCGACAATCACGACCTGACGCCAACGCCCACTGACTCGCGCGTGCAACAGTCGATGGTCAACTTGCTCGCCGACATGGGTATTCAGCCGGGAACGCTGCAGCCGGATTTGGTCGCCTCCACCGGCTCCACGGATCAGACCGCGCCGACCTCGAGCGTCAACGCGCTGGCAAACATCAGAGCCGGAGACGTGGTCACGATTTTCGGCACGGCATCGGATGTCGGCGGCGGCGTGATCGCCGGCGTGGAAGTATCGACCGACGGGGGCTTGAGCTGGCATCCGGCGATTGGTGACGAGACATGGTCCTATAGCTGGTCTCCGCAGGTCGCCGGGACCTACACCATCATGTCGCGCGCGGTGGACGACAGCATCAATCTCGAAACGCCTTCCGTGGGGCGCACCGTGACCGTCGAGGCTCCGACTTACGTCTCGCTGTTTCCGGGCTCGGCCACCCCCGACACCGTCAACACCACCGATGCAAGCGCCGTCGAACTCGGCGTGAGATTCCAGACGTCGGTTGCCGGCACCGTGAGCGGCATCCGTTTCTACAAGGGCAGCCAGGATACCGGCACCCACACCGGCCAGCTCTGGAGCAGCACCGGCACCTTGCTGGCAACGGCCACATTCACAAACGAAACCGCCAGCGGCTGGCAGAGCGTGACCTTCTCCAACCCGATTTCGCTGACGCCCGGAGCCACCTACGTCGCCTCCTATCATACGGATGTGGGCCATTACTCCGCCAGCGTGAACTATTTCTTGAGCAATGTGACGAGCGGTCCGCTGACCGCTCTCGGCAATGGCAATGGCGTCTATACCTACAGCAGCAATATCGCGTTCCCGACGAGCACGTTCGCGGCGACGAATTTCTGGGTTGACGTCATGTTCAATCCTTCGGTCACCAACAGCGCGCCCATAGCTGCCAATGACGACGGACCGATTGCGACCCGCGATCTGGCCCTGACGATTGCGGCGTCGTCCCTGACCGGGAACGACAGTGATCCCGATGGGGATGCGGTCAGCGTCATCGCCGTGAGTGCAGCAACACACGGCACCGTCGTGCTCAACGCGCAGCCCAATCCGCAGAACAACACCATCACCTTTACACCCGATGCCGGCTACACCGGTCCGGCGAGCTTCACCTACACGATCTCCGATGGGCGCGGCGGTACGGCATCGGCCACCGTCAGCTTCACCGTGGTACCGCCAGGGGCGGCTCCCGTCAGCCTGTTCAGCGCGTCAAGCACACCGGCTCTGACCGACCTCAATGACGGATCCCAGATCCAAGTCGGGATGAAGTTCACGTCCTCGGTCGCCGGGCAGATTACGGCGCTCAGGTTCTATCGCAGCGCGAGCGACACCGGCATCAACACCCTCGATCTCTGGTCGTCAACAGGCACTCGTCTCGCCACCGCCACCTTTACCAACACCTCAGCCAGCGGTTGGCAGACCGTCACGCTGTCATCAGCGGTTTCGATCGCCGCCAACACCACCTATGTTGCTTCCTATCACACCACCGGCGCCTATGTTGCGACCAACAACTACTTCACCGCGGCCGTTACCAACGGTCCTTTGACCGCGCTGTCCAGCCTTGCCGCCGGCGGCAACGGCGTCTACTCCTATGGCGGCACCAGCACCTCCGGCATCTTCCCGACCAGCTCCTACAACGCCGCCAACTATTGGGTCGATGTCGTGTTCGCGCCGTCCGGCGGCGCCAGCAATCAGCCGCCGGTTGCCAACAACGACAGCGGCTACAACACCACGCAGAACACGGTGCTGACGATTGCGGCGGCGGCGCTGCTTGCCAACGATACCGATCCGGACGGCGGCACACTGGCAATCACGGGCGCGAGCGGCGCCGTCAACGGCACGGTCAGCTTCGACAGCCAGACCAATACGATCACCTTCACCCCGACCGCCGGCTATGCCGGGCCCGCGTCCTTCAGCTACGCCATCGCCGACGGACAGGGCGGCACGGCAACTGCAACGGTCAGTCTGACAGTGAATCCGGTAGCCAACCAGCCGCCGGTTGCCAACAACGACAGCGGCTACAACGCCACGCAGAATACGGCTCTGACCATTGCCGCATCGGCCCTGCTTGCCAATGACACCGATCCGAATGGCGATCCGCTGACCATCACCGGTGTGAGCGGCGCCGTCAACGGCACCGTCAGCTTCAACGCCCAGACCAATGTCATCACCTTCACGCCGAACGCCGGCTACACCGGGCTCGCGTCCTTCAGCTACGCCATCTCCGATGGGCGCGGCGGCACCGCGACTGCAACAGCCAATTTGACAGTGATCCCGCCGACGGTGAGCTTGTTCTCAAGCTCCGACACACCAGCGATTCTCGCCGATTCTGACACGGCCCAGGTCAATCTGGGGGTGCAGTTCACGTCCTCTGCGGCCGGCACCATCAACGGCATCAAATACTACAAAAGCGCCGGTGACACCGGCACCCACACAGGTTCGTTGTGGAGCAGCACCGGCACGCTGCTGGCGACCGCCACGTTCACGAACGAGACCAGCAGTGGATGGCAGACGGTGACCTTCAGCGATCCTGTCTCGATCACCGCCGGAACCACCTATGTGGCAAGCTTTCACAGCAACGGCCGCTACGCGTCGACCAGCAACTACTTCACGTCTTCACGTGTCAATGGCCCGCTCACCGCATCCGGCAGCAATAACGGCGTCTACACCTATGGCGCGGACAACCTGTTCCCGACCAGCACCTTCGGTGCCACCAACTACTGGGTGGACGTGCTGTTCAGTCCGGCGAGCGGCGCCGCCAATCAGGCGCCCGTCGCGGCCAACGACTCCGGCTTCAGCGCCACTCAGAACTCGCCGATCTCGATTGCAGCCTCCGCGTTGCTTGCCAACGACAGCGATCCGGATGGCGATGTCCTGACGATCACGGGCGTCAGCAACGGCGTCAACGGCACCGCAAGCTTCAACGCCCAGACCAACACCATCACCTTCACACCCAACTCCGGCTATACGGGACCGGCGTCGTTCAGTTACGCCGTCTCCGACGGCCAGGGCGGGATAGCGACCGCATCCGCGTCCCTGACCGTCAACCCAGCATCCGCGAGCATCATAAGCCTGTTCGGCTCCAATCCGACACCGAGCGTGGTGTCAGTCAATGATCCGCAGTCGGTGGAGCTCGGGTTCAAATTCCAATCGTCCAGCGCCGGCGACATCACCGGGTTGCGCTTCTACAAGGGCCCATCGAATACCGGCACCCATACCGCGAATATCTGGAGCAGCACCGGCACCCTGCTTGCCACCGCCACCTTCACCAATGAGACGGCCAGCGGCTGGCAGCAGGTCAACTTCGCTGCGCCGGTCACGATCACTGCAGGGACAACGTATGTTGCGTCCTATCACACCTCAGGAAACTACTCCGCCGATCCCGGCATGTTCAGCTCGGCGGTCAGCAACGGGCCGCTGACTGCACCATCATCGGCTTCGATCGGAGGCAATGGCGTGTATGCGTATGGATCGGGCAGCCTGTTCCCGACCAGCACCTACAATGCGACCAGTTACGGCGTCGATGTGTTGTTCCGTCCACAACTCGCGGCATGAGGAAAGAAGTCAATTTATTGTCGCCTCGGCTGCGATCAGTTCTTTTCCATTGGTGGTCCTGATCGTCAGCTTCACCTGTTCGCCGCTGCTGCCGTCAGGGATCGTTGCCGAAATGCGATTTCCATTTTTCGGGTCGGCCTTCACGATGTCGTCGAACAGTGCCGTGTCGCCGCGTTTCAATGTTACGCGGAGCGGGGCGGCCGGTTCGATGCTGAAGAACTGAACAGCGACGCTAGACGCCTTGGCCGAAAGATTGATCAGGATATTCTCATTCGCATGCGTCACGTTCCTCATGCCGACCGTCGGACTGTAGGTTTCCGGAATCGAGACTTCACCCAGCGCGGGAAAGTCAGCGCTATGGAAAAATTGGTCCGACACGCCTGCCCATAATTCGACGTATGGTCGCCACTCATTCGGCTCCTTGCGGGGATCGGTTTCGCCAGTGAACGAGGGAAATCCCCACGTCCACATTTTCAAGCCCGGCGTCAGCCTGTTGTCCGCGATGCGAAAAATTCCTTCTTCGTTGTCATGGTTGATCACGCCCCAGAAATTCCCGCCCTGCATATCGGGTGCCGCGTAGGCGATGCCCATCGTCGGCCAGTTCTTGAAGAAGCGCAGGTTTTCGAAGCGCCGCCTGCCCATCCCCGCGCTCTCGTCGCCATCTGCCAGATTGGCCGACCAGGCGGGCGTGCTATAAGTTCGGATCGGCGCGATGATTTCGGCGCCGGCGGTCGCTTTAGGGTTTTTCGGATCCGATCCCGGAGCGAGCGTCGTGCATGTCCAGTACTCGTACCGGATCGCCTTGTCGTGCCGATTTTTGAGCACCACGCGCGTATCGAGTGCGGTCCGGTCGGCTTTCAGTGTGACATAGTATGTGGCTTCGATCCCGGTTGAACTCCTGAATTTGCCAGGTCGCGCGGAATAGTCGAAATTGTCTTTAAGCGACATCGCGACCGTCACTTCGCCCGTGCTCTCCTTGACCACCTCAAAGGCCCACGGCTTCAGCCACGTTTTGCCGTGCTCGGCATCCGGGAATGTCGGGAAGATGCCGCCATACACCATCAGCCAGTCGTAGTAGAAATTTCCGGCCTTGATCCCGTAGGGTACGCCGACATCCGTGCGATAGAGTTGTTCGTGGCCGGTCGGCTTGTAGATGATGGAAATAATGCGCCCGCCGAATTCGGGCACGAGTGTTACCTTCAGATATCGATTCTCGAGCACGCGCGCCCTGAACGTGCGGTCGACGATCGTGTTCTTGTCGAGCGACCCGCTGAGAAATCCGTCCTCCGCATCGGTCGCATACTTGACGGTACTCCACGTCATCGCCGTCTCTGCGAGAGACACACTATCTGCCACCGGCGAGGCCGCACGCACGACGTGAAACGCACAGAGCGCCGAAAGTGCTGCTATTCCGAAACAAGAAAGAGCACGCAAGGGAATCCCGACCGGCATCTACGTCGCCTTTGAATGAGCCGAAATGGCAGGCTGACTAATGCGCATGCTCGAGCAGCCCTTCGGCTTCCTTGATTTCGGGGAGATCTTGCCACCCCGCGTCGAATTCAGCGAGGACGGGAGCGAGCACCGAGGATACCGCCTCGGGCCGGCCATTTGTATTGTGCAGGCGCGCAAGTCCAAGTGCGCTGCGTAGCTCGAACGTCCTTGCCTGTTGGTGTCGGGCGATTTCCAGGGCTCTGTTGAAGGCATCTTCGGCACTGGAGAGGTTCGCAGCGTCATGGCGCAACAAGAGCTCACCTTGGACGCGATGCAGTTCGGCATCAAGCCAATGCTGGCCGGATTGTTGCGCCCACCCGATCAATTCCCTCACAGTTTCCAACCCGGCCTCGGGTTGGCCCGCCTCTGCATCCGCCACGGCAACATGCATCCCCCAAAACGGCTCACAGAGGTAGCAGTCATTCTCGTGCAGCAACGTCCAGCCTCGGCGCATTTCCGTGAGCCCAACCATTCGCTCGCCCGCCCGCCACTTTGCTAGGCCGTTCAGATAGGTGCCCGCGGCCACATACAACGGCATCGTATGGTCGCGCGCCAGACCCAAGGCCAGGATCGTCTCTGTTTGCTCCAACATGCCCCCGCATAGCCCGTCGAAAACCGCCCGATGAACGAGCGCATTGGCTTGAGCAAGCGCTCGCTTCTCTCCTGAGCCACTTACTGCTTCTGCAGCGAGCCGGCGTGCGCGATCGATCGCTCCGAGCGGCCAAAGCACCAGGGCAAGAAACCTCATGATAACGAACGGCAGATCGAGCGCGGACGCCCTGAATGTCGCGGGATCCGGCTCGGCACCATAGATCGCGAGTGCCTGCTCAAGATGCATTCGCGCGTTCAAGTACTCGCCGGCGAACCAGCAGGTCACCCCGCTGGTCCAGTGTGCGACAATGGCGGCTATCGGCGACTCCGGTCGTCGGTCGGCGACACCAATGATTGCATCCGCCAACTCCCGCATCGGCGCGATCTCGCCGTGAGTGAGGCATGCATTGAACAAGCCCGAATGGATCGGCGCGAGTTCGACCGGATCATTGGTATCAGCCGCGAACTGTCGGGCGCGCGTCCAAGCGGCCACCGTCTCGGGAGCGCTGTGCCCGAGACTGCCTCGCAACGCGCGGCCATATGCGATTTGAAGATGGAGCCTGCTCAGCATCCGATCAGGCTCTTGAGGCAGTTCATCGGCAATGGCAACGGCCTTGCCCAGATGTGCAATCGCCTCGGAATAGGCCGAGCGTTTCAGCGCCTGCTGGCCAGCCTTTCGCCACCACTCAAGGGCTGTCCCGCTCAACCCCGCTTGGGTGAAGTGATATGCCACGACTTCCGGCTCGGTCTCGGCCATGCCCGGAAACTGATCGCGAAGGACATCGCCAATATGCTTATGCAGCAGTTGCCGGCGGCTCTTGAGCAAGCTCTCGTAAGCCGCTTCCTGGACCAGTGCATGCTTGAAGCTGTAGCTCGCGTCGGGTGGCGCCCGCGGCGCGACAGAAGTTCGGCCTGTTCGAGCTGCGCCAGCGCCGCGCTCAGCGTCAGCTCATCCCGCCCCGCTACACATCGCAGCAGCGTGTATGAGAAGTCGCGGCCAATGGCTGCGCCGATCTGCGCAACCTCTTTGACCGGCGCCAGCCGGTCAAGCCGCGCCATGAGCGAGTCATGCAGCGTCGCGGGAATGGAGAGCGGCGGTAGCGGATTATCGAGGCGATAGCGCCCGGCTTCTTCCACGAGCAGCCCGGACTCCAGCACCATCTTGGTCAGTTCCTCAACGAAGAGCGGGATGCCATCCGTCTTGTTGATGATCTGGGTCATCATTTCGCACGGCACCTGTCGGCCGACAGCCACCTGCTCGACCAGTGCGCGCGTGTCCTGCCGGTCAAACCGCTCGAGCCGCAGCAGGCTGACGTTGGCAAGGCCCGCCCAAGGCGGCTCGAACTCGGGCCGGAATGTCATGAGCACGAGGATCGGCAGTCCCCTGATCCGATCGACCGCGAGGTCGTACAGCTCGAGCGTCGTGGCGTCAGCCCAATGCATATCCTCGCAGACAATCAGCACAGGTTGCTGCCGTGCCAAGCCCTCAAGTTGGTCGAGGAGCGCGGCGAATGTTTGTCGCCGCTGCTGCGCTGGAGTCAGGCCGAGCGGCGGATAGCGCTCGCCGGTTGCGATCGAAAGAAGCGCGGCAATAAGCGGCGTCACACTCGCCACCTGCCGCGTTCCGAGCGCCAGCATTGCCTCAAGCTTGTCGAGCGTTTGCCCGGGCGTGTCCCGTGGCGTGATGCCGGCGGCCCGTTCGAGCTGGGCGATGAAGGGATGAAGCGCACTGTTGGTATGGTAGGGCGAGCACTGATAGCGCACCCGGCGGTGCGACCCCAGCGCGAGGCTTTCGGCCAGCGTTGCCACAAGGCGCGATTTGCCGATTCCGGCCTCGCCGGAAATCAACACCACTTGACCCTGGCCCTGCCACGCCAGTTGCTGGCGCGAGAGCACGAATTCGATTTCTGCCTTGCGGCCGACAAAGCCGATCGAGCGCGCGGTGCGCACCGCCTCGAAGCGGCTCTCCGATGCGGCTGCACCTTCGACCGCCCAGACCGCGATCGGATCGGAGATACCCTTCACCTCGCGGTCGCCGACATTGCGAAAAGTGAATAGATCGCCGAGCAGCCGGCGCGTTGAAGCGGACACCACAACCACTCCCGGCTCCGCCAGGCTCTGGAGCCGGGCAGCGAGATTCGGTGTATCGCCGACCATCGCCTGCTCCTCCGACGCACCTCCGCTGATGAGGTCGCCGACCACCACAAGACCGGTCGAGATCGCGATCCGCACTTCGACCCGTTCTTCGACGCGCGTTTCGAGCTTTCCCATTGCGGCGGTGATGTCGAGGCCGGCTCGCACTGCGCGCTCCGCGTCATCCTCGTGTGCGCGGGGATAGCCGAAATAGGCGAGGATTCCATCGCCAACAAACCTGGCGATCATGCCGTCATATGCGGCGATGACCCTCGCGCAGGCAGCCCGGTAGGCTCTGATCACCTCCCACATGTCCTCGGGATCGAGGCGTGCCGAGAGCGCGGTCGAGCCCACCAGGTCGCAGAACATAACGGTGAGATGGCGTCTCTCGGCGCCATGCTGACGCGCGGACTGGGTGATGAGTTCGGCTTGATCGAGTTCGGCAATCGCACGGAGCATTTTACGGCGATGGCCGAGCAGGACTCCGAGCCTGTCGAAGTCCTCATCCTTCAGATCGGGAAGAATGCCAATATCGATCCCATTCTCGGCAAAACGCTTCGCGTATTGCCCAAGCCCAAGCTTATCAAGCCAGTCTGCAATCTGCTGCATTGGCACCACCCACCGTCTGGTTGGCGGTTAGCCGAGCTGAATTACCATGCTCCGACCACGATCTGCCTGCCGACTGATCCCGTCAAGTTTGATAGGAACGAAATGTGAGATCGCTGACAATAGGACCGAATTTTCTCTTGCCGAGGTAGAAAGAAAAACTGCCAGCGCGCCCCAGATGAGGGAGGAGGCCGGTCAGCGGGCTCAATCATATCTGTTAGTAGGTCTCGGCCCATTGGCTAAAGGTTCATGAGCGCAGGTGTGCTGAATGGGCGAACCTGAATCGGCTATGCGCAGCATCGTCGCGACCTTTCGAGAATTGGAGGGAACCTCCAGCTCAGTCCAATATCGTTGGAATGGACCGTCCCACCTCGGCGCCTGCGATCGACTGGCGCCACCGCCATCAGGTCTTCGCAATGAACTCCTCAAGGTCATCAAAGAACCGCTGCTCAAACCCCAGCATGCGATGGGGGTGATGGCCGCACTGTTTATATTGGACCACTTCAAGATGGGGGTTGGTCGCCAGCAGACTGCCGGCGTGTTCATCCGAAAATGCTCCTCCGAACCGTTCTTCGCCTCGGACGAGCTTTGCCGGGCACAGGAATGGTCGCTCGGTCGATATCGATGACAACGCCTCTTTCAAGCAGTCATCACGGAGACAACGCGGGTCGAGGCGCTGTATCGCGGAAGCATGGCTGAGCAAATGCCGAGCCGATATGTGGTCCTTGACCACACCTCCCAAGCGGTCAGGCCCATTCGAAAGAAACTCGACATAGGTTGTGAACGGCGGACGCTCCTGCTGCCATTTCGTCAGCCGCAACAGCAAGAGTGAGAACAACTTCGAGAATATCGAGTTGCTCCATTCCTCCAGACGCCCCAGGAACCACGGCGGGTCCTCAAGGAACACGGCTCGGATGTTCGGATTGGTTTGGCTGAGCACACCGGCCACGCATGCGCCCAGCGAATGCCCAACGACGATTGCCGGACGACCAATGGCCGCCAGAGCAGTCTCGGCATCGGAAACATAACCCGCAAGGTTGTAGTTCGGCGCGCGATCAGAGTAGCCGTGACCGCGAAAATCGAGCGTCCAAACGCAATATCGATTGGTCAATCGTTGCTTGGTTTCATCCCACGTATCGCGACTTACGCTTGCCCCATGCAGAAACAGGACAGGCACCGCATCTATCGGGCCATCGACTGATGCGGCAAGTCGTACATCGCCGTTCGCCAAGGTAAGGTCGGTCATGCATTATGCTCCGCGATGCGGATCGTGGACGGCAGATTGCCGCAGGAGAGTGCGAGTTCCAAAATTGAGCCTCAAGAGCTGCTGTATCAATCCTGCGCGAACACAAAAATCGCTCAATTGCGTGCCATTTCTGCCACGTCCTTGGAAAAAGGACCGTACCAATTGCTGGCTCCGGAGCTGGTTGTTGCACCCGTAAGAATCATCAGCTTAGCTCTAGTACGCCCCTGCCGGGGCTAGGTTCGTTTCGTAAGGGAATGGACCGAGACATGGGCTATCTTAGGACACGCCATCTTAGGACACGCCATCTTAGGACACATGGACACACAGCCCCCGTGCAACGTCCTTATGCTCTATCCGCGCTTCGTTGCGGACTCGTTCTGGAGCTTTGGCGAATCCTGCAAGTTGATGGGCGTTCGCCGCCCCGCGGCTCCCCTCGGCCTGATTTCCGTCGCCGCGATGTTGCCGGTCCACTGGACGGTGCGCCTGGTCGACTGCAATACGGCATCGCTCACGGACGATGATCTTGCCTGGGCTGACGTCGTCTTCACGGGCGGCATGTTGCCGCAACAGGCTGACACGCTGCGGCTGATCGAGCTTTGTCGCTCACAGGACAAGCCGGTGGTCGTCGGTGGCCCCGACCCGACGTCCAGTCCGCACATCTATGCCACAGCCGACTTTCAGGTGCTCGGCGAGGCCGAGGGTGTTATTGGCGAGTTCATTGCGGCTTGGGAGAGCGGTGCCCGGTCGGGTGTGTTCACAGCGCCCAAGTTCCAGGCCGACGTCACCAAGACGCCGGTGCCGCGCTTCGACCTGCTCAATTTTGAAGACTATCTTTATCTCGGTGTGCAGTATTCGCGCGGCTGCCCCTTCACCTGCGAGTTTTGCGATATCATCGAACTGTACGGACGGGTGCCGCGGAGCAAGACGACCCCGCAGATGCTTGCCGAGCTCGATGCGCTCTACGAGATGGGATATCGCGGCCATCTCGACTTCGTCGACGATAACTTCATCGGCAACAAGAAGTCGCTCAAGCTGTTTCTTCCGGAACTCGCGGCCTGGCAGCGCGCGCACGATTATCCATTCGAGTTCTCGACGGAAGCCTCGATCAATCTGGCCGATGATCGGGAACTCCTGGAGATGATGGCCGCGGCCAACTTCTTCGGCATTTTTGTCGGCATCGAAAGCCCGGACCCGGCGACGCTGGCCGCGACCAAGAAGAAGCAGAACACAAGGCGCGATATCGCGGAGAGCATTCACAGGATATACCGCGCCGGGATGCTCGTCACCGCGGGCTTCATCGTGGGCTTCGATAGCGAGAAAGTCTCGATCGCGGACGCCATGGTCGACTTCATCGAGGAGGCCGCCATCCCCGTCTGCATGGTTGGCCTGCTCTATGCCTTGCCGAACACGCAGCTTACGCGTCGTCTTGCCCGCGAAGGGCGGCTGCACCCCAATCACGATATGGGGCCAACCATTGGCGGCGATCAGTGCACCGACGGCATCAATTTCGATCCGACGCGCCCGTTGCGCGACATCCTGATGGACTACAGACAGATTCTGGAGAGCGTCTATCATCCTGCCGCATATGCCAGGCGTGTCGACCGGTTGATGACGATGCTCGACCGTTCGAGGCAACGTCAGGAACTGCCCGTCGGTGACGTCCGTGCCAAGGTGCGGGCGCTGGAGACCGTGCATCGCGTGGTCACCGCCATTCCCGAAGCGCACGATCCGTTTTGGCGAACCTTCCTCAACAGCGCCAAGCGAGACTCGTCCTCGGCGCGGATCGCGGTGGCCATGATTGCGGCCTACGCACATCTTGGGCCTTTTTCGCGCCAGGTCATCAGCGCCATCGATCGTCGTCTGGCCATTCTGGATGGGCCACCAAATTCGACGGCTAACATCGCGATGGCTGCGAACAGAGCCTAACGCCAACGGGAAATGGCGTGATATTTTCGAATGACACGTTCTAGTTTTGGTTGTGTCAAGCGAAAAACGCAGGTAGTTTTACCAGAACATTTTGCAGCGGGTTCACCAGACATTGAGGTGCCCCATCTGTTTCAGTTTCGAGCCAACTGCGGAAGCCGCGATTGGATTATAGGTACTGCGTACTATCGTCAGCGATAAATATCTTGCGTGAACCGGTTCACAGATGGATGGGCCAGAGCGCGATACGCTAATCGCGGCTCCTGCCCGGCGTGCGCCAGTGCGATCAGCATATTCGAGAAAGCGTCGAACATCGACGTCCACCGCTTCGTCGCACACATTCGCAATTCTGGATCTATGAGCCTATCCAAGAACGACTAGTCTCTTCACGCAATTCAGAAATTTGATCGGAGAATAAGCCACACGACAAATTAGATGGAGGAACCAATGGTGAAGAGAGCGATAGCGCTCGGCGGTGGCGGTCCGGCAGCAGGGCTGCACATTGGGGTTCTGGAAGCTCTTGCCGACGCAGATATAACCTTTGATGTGTGGGCATTGTCCTGCATCGGCGCTTGGGTTGGGATCGTCTATAATCAGTTTGATCGAGTTGCGAATAAAGATAGGGCGGAAAAGACTTATCAATTCTTCAAGAATGGCGTGTTTCGGGACGATGAAAGCTATAGGCGCTTTCCCATAAACACCGTGTTCGGCCCGGATTGGGAGAGCATTGGCAAGGCGGTGACCAACTTCGTCACAGATCCCAATACCTACAAGGATTTATGGAGCCCATCCAGCATCATGAATGCCTACAGGGAGTCCATGTCGCTCTGGTTCGATCGACAGCCTGGCACGGACGGCGGGAAGAAGCTCGCGAACCTGGACAGTGGAGACATCAACGGATGGATTCTCAATCAGGTGCTGGCACCTAATCCTGTCGTTCGTTATCTCACGTCCATGATGTATCTGTCCCATGTCACTGGCCTTTCCAGGATCAACTATCCGCACAGCCAGTTCATGAAGAGCATCAATTTCGAGGCGCTGAAAAAGCCTGGAACGCCATGCATATTTCACAACGCCTGGAATCTTGACGCGCATAAGCTCGCGTTGTTTTCCAACCGTCCAATGACCCAGAAAGCCGACGAGAAGGAGTACAAGGGGCCTATCAGCGCATCCAGCCTATGTGCGTGTTCGGCCCTTCCGTTCGTCGAAGAAACCGTACGGATCGACGGAGTTACATACTGCGAAGGAGCGCTCGTCGATACGGTCAACTTCGAGAGCTTGCTCGAGGAGCACGATAAGCCAGACGATCCACTGCACGAAATATGGGTGAGCAGGATCGTCGATGCCAAGCAAGTCCGCAAACCGCAAAACCTTCACGATGCCCTGGCAAATCTCTGTCAATTGTTCGCAGCGACCGTTGGCGAAGATGACGTCAGGCTGTTCAAATACCACGTGCGGTACGACCCACCAAAATCCGGGAACAAGAAGTGGGAAGGCACCCTCGTCGAGATTCGGGTGCCGGGGCACATCAGCTTCAAATGGAATCACAGCAACCTGGATATGGGGCGAAAGTTGGGGAAGGTTGCTACGGAACAAGCAATCAAAGCATACAACAAACACCAAGGACTTCCGGCGCATGCCGGGCCACATTTCATAAATGAGGATCCGAAGAAGAACGACCCGCAGGGGTGGGGGGAGGTGCTGGATACGTATCATGATTGTCAAAAGCGAGCGGCTTAACGCCACGGTAAAGCAGCTTCACGGCCGACTTTCAGAGCCAGGCCACGATATCTGCAGTTCGAGCAGAATTACCGCAGTCGGTCGAGCAATGCCTTTGCTTGCCTGAGATCCTGCGTATCAAGGCCCTCGGTGAACCAGGCGTAGATGGGCGCGAGCAGCTCGAGCGCTTTCTCGCGCCTGCCCTGATCGATCCACAAGGCGGCAAGGTCTACGGCAACTCGAAGTTCGAGGGCCTTGGCGTGCTGGCTCCTTGCAATTGTCAGCGCGTGATCGAGCATTGATTGCGCCTCGGTGCCTGCTTCCGGCACGCCATGGAAGAGCAACACGCGCGCTTTCAGTCGACACAGTTCGGCCTCAAATATCCGTTCGCTGTTACGGCTGGTTGTCGCGAGACCCTGTTCGATAAGCTCCAGCGCAGCTTCGCGTTGATGGCTCGACAACAAGGCCGGACACAGCAGCACGTATAGTGCTGTGATGCCGAGCTGATAGCCCGCGCTGCGATGTTCCTTCATCGCAGTCTGGATTTCCGCGAGCGCGGCGGACGAAGGATCAAGAAAAGTGGCGCTTATCCCGCGGACGGCGCGCGCCAATCCTCGCCATTGCCGGAATCCATGTTCCTCCGACAAGGCGAGACAGCGTTCGGCATAGCGCTGTGCAGTCAGGAACTCGCCCCGAAGAGCGTGGAGAATGGACGCATAATAACATCCATAGGCCTGCGAATGGGGATGATTGATGGCGTCGGCACGCTGAATGGCTGCATTCAGGCGTGCGAGTGCCGTATCGGCGCGGCCCAGCAGCCAGAGTGCCCATGACATCAGAGCAAGGTCGGCCACGCCCGCATCCTGGCCGGCGGCACGTGCCGCCAATCTGTCCTGCTCGCTGCTCGTCTCGAAGGCTTCAAAGGCCCGTTCGATTACATCGTGAGCGCCCGTGAGATGTCCCATGAACAGACGAATCATCCCTTGCCCGCGCATCGCGTTGAGCAATGTCGGTCGATCGCCGCGCGCCTCCGCGAGATCGAGCAGCGCCGAGATCATTTCCTCGGCGGCCGGCAACTCACCACGCATGACGCTCGCGGTGGTCAACCAAAACATGATTTGTAGTTCCTCGGGGGGATCTCCGAGGCGCTGGCACAACTCGCGCGCACGGGCGAAGGTCGCCACCGCGTGTGGCGAAGTCGGCCCTTCGGTGGCGATCAGGCATGGTCCCAGCGCGAATTGGAAATCAAGCTCCCGCCTGTCCTTCGGTGCGCCGTCGGCGGAATGGGCCAAGACCTCGATGCCTTTGCGCAAGTGCGCGATGGCTTCGAGGTTGGCGGAGCGCATGGCCGCCTTCTTGCCTGCCTGGAGCCAGTATTCTCCTGCCTTTTCGAACAGTCCCGCCTCCGTAAGGTGGAGTGCGAGCGTCTCGGGTTGAGTCTCCACGATTTCCGGGAACCGTTGCTCGAAGACGTCTGCGATGGTGGCATGTAGTGCCGCGCGTCGGCTCTTCAGAAGTCCCGCTTCGGCAGCGTCCCGCACCAGCGCATGCTTGAAGCTGTAGACCGCGCGAGGTATCTCGCCTCGGCAGAATATCAACTCCGCCCGAACCAACTGGGCAAGCGCCTCCTCGAGCCTCTGTCTTGGCAACCCGGTAACGGCCCTCAGCAGTTCGTAAGAGAATTCGCGCCCCAGAACTGCTCCGATCTGAGCCACGTCCTTCACCGGGGCCAATCGATCGAGTCTGGCCATCAGCGATGCGTTCAATGTCGTTGGAATCGCCATCGAGGGTAGCGGACGGCTGAGCATGTAATGGTCGTCCCGCTCCTGCAACAGCCCGGTTTCGAGCACGGCCTTGGTCAGTTCCTCGACGAACAGGGGCACGCCATCGGTCCGGGAGAGGATTTGGTCCATGACCTCCTCCGGGAGCGTCTTGCCGGCCGTGATGCGCTCGACCAATACCGCCCCGTTGCGTCGGTTCAGCCGTGTGAGCGAGACCGTCGTCACATGCGCATGACCAGGCCAGGGCGGCGTGAACTCCGGTCTGGCGGTGATCAGCAGCAGCACGCGAAGCCGCGGCATCCTTTCCAGTGTAACCGCAAGCAACTCGAGCGAAGTCGGGTCCGCCCAATGGGCATCCTCAAAGAGGACAAACACTGGCTGCCGCGCCGCCAATGCGTCGAGCTGAGCCAGGAGCGCCGCCAGCGTCATCTCCTTGCGCTTCTGCGGGCTCAGCTCGGGCAGGCGGTAGCGGCCGCTGAGCGGCAGCGACAGCAGGTTGGCCAGAGCCGGCACCACACGGTCTGCGTCTGCGCCAGACCGCAAGAGCAGAGCTTCAAGCTTGGCAAACTTCTCCGTCGGCGTCTCGCCTCGCTCGAACCGGGCAGCACGTTCGAGGTTGGTGATGAATGGATACAGCGCACTGTTGGCGTGGTGCGCCGAGCAGAAATGGCGCACGGTAATGTGTGGTTCGGTCCGGAGCCGCTCTTGAAGCGCCAGCGCGATGTGCGACTTACCGATACCCGGCTCTCCAGTTAGAACCACCACGCAGCCTTCGCCTGACGCGGCGTGCTGCCAGCGCCGCAACAGCAGCTCAATCTCCTCGTCACGCCCGATGAGTGGCGTCAATCGAGTCTTGCGCTGCGCCTCGAAGCGGCTTTGCACTCGGCTTATCCCGAGCACCTGCCAGGCAGGTACTGGCTCCGCCCATCCCTTGAGCGCGATCGAGCCGAGATCGCGATATTCGAAATATCCGGCGGTGAGCTGGTGCGTACTCTCGGAAATCAGCACCGTACCGGGTTCGGCGAACTGCTGCAGGCGAGCAGCCAGGTTCGGTGTCTCACCAATGACCGCCTGCTCTTTGGCGGCACCTTCGCCGGTCAGATCGCCCACCACGACCATGCCGGTGGCGATGCCAATGCGGACTTGCAGCTTGGTGCCGATGTCTGTCTGCAGGTTGGCCACGGCATCGACCAGCGCCAGCCCCGCGCGTGTCGCCTGCTCGGCATCGTCCTCGTGCGCCTGGGGATAGCCGAAATAGGCCAGCACGCCATCCCCCATGTACCGCGCGATGACGCCCTCATTCCGGGTGATCACCTCCGCGATGCAGTCGTGATAGGCGCTGATGACCGAGCGCAAGTCCTCCGGATCCAGTCGGGCCGAAAGTGCCGACGAATCCACCAGATCGCAAAACATGACCGTGAGTTGACGCCGCTCGGCGCTGTCCCGCGGCGCCGGTTTGACGCCCGTTCGGGCCGTTACAGGGACTTCATTCTTGAGTTCTGCAATCGCGCGCAGGATTTTGCGCCGGTGGCCCAGCAGGACGCCGAGATCCTTGAGGTCCTGCTCCGTGAGATCGCTGACGACCGAGAGGTCGATCGCGTTCTCGGCGAAACGCTGGGCGTACTCTCCCAAGCCGATCGATGCTAGCCACTCTGCAATACCCGTCATGGCATACCTATGGCCTCTGCTATGAGAATAGCACATCGGAGAGGGCTGCGAAGGCACATCTGTCGACGGAAGCCCCGATCACCGGACTTCTCGGCCAGTTTAACGCAGTGGCCTGGGCGAATGGTGGACCTGCAAAGCGATGTCTGTGAGGGCAACAGGCGAGATTGAGGTCGCCGCCGCTCCGCAACTACTTCAGGAGGCGCGGCGGCAGCACAGTGTCGCGGTGGTAGAGCGTGCCGATATGCCAGGGACACGCGATCGCGTCATAGTCCGGCGTGAAGCCGTGTCCGGACCATGGCGACTGGCGGCGCAGCTATCCGCACGGATCACCTTCGCCGAGGCGGCAAGCCTCGATGCCAGATTGTCCCATTGTCGAACTGAATGAGCATGCCATCCGGAGAATAGACCGCGCCTTCGTTGAAGGCATCAATCCAGATCCGGCTCGCCGGCGAAAACAAGTCTGGCCATGCGCGTGCAGGCACGCCTGACTCGGTCAGAAGATTCAAGTCATATCCGTTCTGCGTGACATGGGCAGGCAGACTTCCCCGACACTTGTCGACGCACGTATAGATGCCGGTCAGATTAATCGATTGAGCCGATGCGCTGGGAGCCGCGAGCGCGACCAGCACGCCGATGACCAACGATAGACGTTTCACAGAACTCTCCCTTCGAATGGTCGGGCGGACGTGGAAGGGGCGCCGTCCTGTTGGGAAATTGCGCGAAGGGCCCTGCACGCGCTATGCACTTTCGGCAGGTTGATTAGGTATGCGCGGTTGACCTGCGCAGCAGCGATCTCGGCCGGGCTTCAACTCACGTCACATGACTGGCCGAATCTGCATAGTCAGAGGGACCGGGTTAGGCTGCATTTCAAAAGGCGCGGCGTCTGCTGGGAGGCACGAGCCCGCGGTGGGGAGCGTCGTGTCGAAGGCGGCCATGAATTCCACTCCGCCGTCGTGCTCGTGTTCTTCACCTATCGCATTCGGCGCAACAAAAACTCGTAAAATTTCGGATTGTCGGCTCGCGAAACATTGATCCTTATCGCTTTGGCCAGAGAGCTATTTTTATCCAGGCAGAATAAACTTCCAGGCGCGATAAAGATGCTCTCCTTTGCTCCTTCACGCGCAAGCTTCATGTCGTCCACGCCTTCTGGAAGCAAGAGATAAAGATAATATCCCGTCTTGGTCCCAGAATAGATCTGGTGGCCTGCTCGCAATAGATCGGCTTCGACCCGGCTCAAAGCAGCTTCGGTCCGCTGCCCCAGTCGCTTCAAGTGTCTGTCGTAGTGGCCATCCGCGAGCAATCGATGGAGCAGGCGTTCGACATGCCCCGAGCTGTTTACAGTGGTGAGCATCTTGAGTTCTGCAAGCGTCGCGATGCGGTCGCTGCGGGCGGCGATGAAGCCGGATCGCAGGCTGGCCGACAGAGTCTTCGAAAATGTTCCAATCGATATGACGTTGTTCAGCTGGTCCAGCGTGGCCAATCTGTTGTTGGCAGTCGTCGGAAGGTCGACGAACGGATCGTCTTCGACGATAACGAGGTTGGATCGCGTCGCCGTCTTGAGGATGGCGTGCGCAACAGGAAGAGTGATTGAACCTCCGGTTGGATTATGACCGAGCGACTGCGTGAAGAACAGCTTCGGGCGCTCCGTTTGTATCTTGGCTGCGAGGTCGTCGACGTCGGGGCCATCAGGCATGCGTCGAACGCCCACGATCCGGGCCTGCGCGAGGGTGAGCTTTGCGAACAGGGGATAGTAGCCCGGTTCGTCGACCAGAACGGTGTCGCCAGGAGACAACATCGCTCGGATGATCAGATCGAGCGCATGGTTGGCTCCGAACGTGAGCAGCAGGCTGTCCTCCTTGATCGCAATCTGTTGCGCGCGTAGCCGCAAGGCGATCTGTTGCCTGAGCGGCAAGAAGCCAAGTGCGGACCCGTACGCGTCGGCGTCGGCCGGCAGCATCCGTCCATTGCTGCTTAGGTATCTCTTGATCTCCGAGTGCTCTGTCCACGATGCAGGTGGTCTTCCATCTCCAACGCGTATTTCGAAGTTCTGCGAGAGTTGCGCGTTCAGCAGCGAGGCGATGTCGACTGCTTCCGTGACGTGCCTTGGCCTTCCCTCAGCACCTCCACGAAATGTAATGACGAAACCAGATCCCGCCTTTGCAGTAACCAGGTTGTCCAGCACCAGTCGGTCATACGCTTCGACAATGGTGTTTTTGGAAACGCCAAATTCTGCGGCGGCTTTTCTGATCGAAGGCAGACGGCTGCCTTCCGGTAAAGCACCGGAAAGTATCTGCACGCGCAATCGATTGGCTAACCCGCTGGCGAGCGTCGCTCCGCGTTCGCGGTCATAATGTGCAGGCGCCACGCAATGCCTCCTGGCGGGTACGGTGCCGGACAATTCTTTAAAAGTGTACCTCGGCTTTTACAGTAACAAGATGAGCTCTAACGGTTCAATGGCAAGCTCGCGCAGCAGGAGCCGCCTCCAATCCAGATAACCGGATGCGCATATGGCCGCGCCAGCTACGTGGACCCTCGGTTTTCTGGGAAGGGTACAGTTACGGACAATATTTTGAAATTGTCCCTTTTGATCGCAGTGCGATGGTGCCTAACGTCGCGGCAATCGAAAAACTCTCGACGGGAGGCGCGGCGATGGCCGGAGTGGAAGAACAGCCCAGAAATATCAACTCCCGTTTGGAAAACCTGCGCAACCTTGCGCCCGCCGAGAGGATGGGGCGCGTTGCCAAAGCGACATCGCTGGGTGACGCAGAGAGAGCCGCCTTCAACGCCGGCGCACTGCCGATCGCGCTCGCCAATGGCATGATCGAGAACGTCATCGGTACGTTCGAATTGCCGATCGGCATCGCCACCAATTTCACCGTGAACGGTCGTGACTATCTCGTTCCGATGGCGATCGAAGAGCCTTCGGTGGTCGCAGCGGCGTCGTATATGGCGCGGATAGTCCGCAAATGCGGTGGCTTCCAGACGTCGAGTTCTGCGCCAATGATGCGGGCGCAGGTGCAGGTGCTGGGTGTGACCGATGTGTACGGCGCTCGCGCAAGGGTGTTGAAGGAGCGCACAGCGATCATCGCTGCAGCCAATAGCAGAGACAAGGTTCTGATTTCGCTTGGGGGCGGATGTCGCGACATTGAAGTTCATGTCTTTGAGCACACCCCAGTGGGGCCGATGCTCGCCGTACATCTCATCGTCGATGTTCGCGACGCGATGGGAGCCAACACGGTCAATACGATGGCGGAGACGGTTGCTCCGATCATCGAAAAGATCACGGGCGGCACGGTCCGTCTCCGTATTCTCTCGAACTACGCGGATCTGCGCATCGCCCGAGCCATGGTGTCCGTGACATCAGATGCGCTGCAGACCGACGAGTACAGCGGCGAACGTGTTGCTCAAGGCATCGTCGAGGCTTGTGCGTTCGCGATCGTCGATCCCTACCGGGCAGCAACACACAACAAAGGCATCATGAACGGCATCGATCCGGTTGTTGTGGCCACCGGCAATGACTGGCGGGCGATCGAGGCCGGTGCCCATGTCTGGGCAGCCCGGTCCGGCCGCTATACGTCGCTTTCCAACTGGGAGCTTGACGGCAATGGCAATCTCGTCGGCACGCTCGAAATGCCGATGGCGCTCGGCCTGGTGGGCGGCGCCACCAAGACCCATCCTGCCGCTCGGGCCGCGTTAAAGATACTGGGCGTTCAGAGTGCTCAGGAGCTGGCGGAGGTCACCGTCGCCGTCGGGCTGGCTCAGAACATGGGGGCCCTTCGAGCGCTCGCGACTGAAGGAATCCAGAAGGGGCACATGGCGCTTCACGCCAGAAACATCGCGATCGTTGCCGGAGCTGCCGGCGATGAGATCGAGAAGGTCGCCGCCGCGCTTGCAGCCGATCACGATGTTCGTGTCGACCGCGCCAAGGACGTTCTCGAGAAGCTGCGTTCGTAAAACGTTGAGACCATGCACGCCACTTTGTGCAGGCATTATGCCGCCTCGACGAGCGCGCATGAAAATGTACCTTCGGTGCTCACGCTCTTGAACGAAAATCACTCGCTATGTCGGCGGGAATTCGTAAGGGATGGGAGGATAACGTGAACAAGGAAGAAAAGATTGGTAGAGCCGAGGAGCGCAGCGGCCCTCTCAAGAACGTAATGGTCCTCGATATAACGCGTGTCGTTGCTGGTCCATTCTGCTCGATGTTGTTCGCAGACCTGGGTGCCACCGTGATCAAGGTAGAGCACCCCGGCGAGCCGGACTATGCGCGGACATTCCCACCGTTCGTTGGCGCGGACGATGAGCAGCTCAGCGCCTTCTTCACGCAATTCAACCGCAACAAGCTGGGAATCACGCTCAATCTCAAATCCGATGACGGCAAGGCATTGCTGAAGAAGCTGGTCCGCAAGGCCGACATCCTTGTCGAGAACTTCCGTCCTGGCACGATGGACAAGCTTGGCCTCGGTTATGACGTCCTGCGGGAGGTCAATCCCAAGCTCATTTACACCGCTATCAGCGGTTTCGGCCGCACAGGCCCCAACTCGTCCAAGCCTGCTTATGACAACACAGGTCAAGCGGCAGGGGGACTGTGGTCCATGAACGGCTACGCCGACATGCCCCCGGTCCGCGTCGGCACGATCATCGGAGATCTCGCCGCCTCGCTCTATGCCGCCATTGGAACGTTGGCGGCGCTGCGCGAGGCCGAGACAACCGGCGTCGGCCAGGTTGTCGATGTCTCTCAGCAGGATTCCGTCCTGACATTGACCGAGAATGCAGTGGTCCGATACACGGCCCAGAAAGAAGTCGCCTCGCCACTGGGCAACGATCATCCATTTGTCCGACCCTATGGCCAATTTGCCTGTAAGGACGGCTACGTCTTCTTCGGTGGCTATACCGACAAGTTCTGGGCGATCACCTGTACCCTGTTCGGCGAACCGGAGCAGGCCACCGATCCGGAAATCGATACGATGGAGAAGCGGTTCGATCGGGTCGTGGCAGAAACCAAAGTCAAGCCGCTGCTGGAGCGTTGGTTCAGTCGCTACACCAAGGCCGAGCTCGAGGCAATGGCGGGCGACAAGATCCCGCTCAGCGCGATCAAGACCATCGCCGAAGTTGTCGAAGATCCGCATATCGCGGCTCGCAACATGATCGTCAACGTCCCGATCGCGGGGAAGCTGATCGGGATGTTCGGTCTCCCGATAAAGCTGTCCGGGACGAAACAGACATCATTCGAGAAAGCGCCGCTGCCTGGCGAACACAACGCGGACGTTCTCTCCCGGTTGGCGGATGTAACGCCTGCCGAGCTGGAGCGTCTCAGGGCGTCGGGAGCGGTCTGATGTCGATCGATTTTATCAAGGACGGAAGCGTTGCGACGGTCCGAATCAACCGGCCCGACAAGCTGAACGCGCTGACCCTGGCCATGTATGATGATCTCGGGCGCGCATTCTTCGAAATCAAAGCTGATGACGAGGTTCGGTCAGTCGTGCTGACGGGGGCAGGCGACCGGGCATTTTGCGTCGGCGCCGATCTCACGGAGTCCATTCCGGCACTTGCCGCCGACAAATTTGACATCTCGGCCTGGGATCCGGCCCACATCAAATTTCCCGGCTTCTACAAACCGGTCGTCAGCGCTGTTCGTGGCCTCTGCATGGGCGGCGGCTTCGAGATCATGCTGGCGACGGACATTCGCGTCGCCGCGCGTGGTGCGGTCTTTCAGTTACCCGAGCCGAAGCACGGCTTCGTGCCGGCCGGCGGCACGCTCGTGCGTCTGGTCAGGAAGATTGGCTACGCGCATGCCATGGAGATCATGCTGACTGCCGAGCGCTTTTCCGCAGACGACATGCTCGCCAAAGGCGTCGTTAACCGCGTCGTCGATGCGGATCAGGTCGAACCGCTCGCCTACGAGCTTGCTGCGAAAATCGCCGCGCTGAGCCCGACCGCGATCCAGACGATCAAGGAAGCCGCACTGACGCTTCAGGATGTTCCGTTTGCGGAAGCATTTCGCCTTGAGGCTGCGCTCGGTCAGCGCACTTTCACGAGCGAGGAGGCCAAGCGGGGTCTGGCCGCGTTCGCGAAGAGAGGAACCGAGAGGTGATGATGCAACCGGTCGTCTCGGAAGACCGTGGGGCAGCAACAAGAAGATTTCATGAGATAGGCGCATTGAGCCAATCGATATCTTGAAAGGTCGAGGAAATGAGACAATCCGAATTCGGTTTGCGTTGCTTTGCGACAGCGGTTGCCGGCCTATTGCTTTCCACAGCCTGCGCCGCTGCGCAAAACGAAAAGGTTTCGGATGGCGTTGTCCGCATCGGGCTCATTGAGGATATGTCGGGCGTCTACGCCGATATTACTGGCAAGGGAGCGGTCACTGCCGCGCAGATGGCGGTTGAGGATTTCGGCGGCAAGGTGCTTGGCCTGCCTGTCGAAATCGTGTCCGCAGATCATCAGAACAAGCCCGACATCGGCGCCACCATAGCGCGCAAATGGTTCGACACGGATAAGGTAGATGCAATCCTCGACGTTGCATCCTCGTCGCCTGCCTTGGCCGTCCTTGAGATCGCTAAAGAGAAGAAAAGGATCATTGCGCTCAGCTCGCCGGGGTCAACCAGAATCACCAATGAAGTCTGCGGACCCTACGTGGTTCATTGGGCCTATGACACGTTCGCGATCGCCAACAGTACGGGAAAGGCGCTCGTCAGTCAGGGATTCGATACTTGGTATTTCGTGACGGCCGACTATGCGTTTGGCCAGGGCCTCGCAAAGGATACGGGCGACATCGTCACGAATCTGGGTGGGCGTGTTGTGGGGAGCACAAAACATCCGGTTGGAACAGCCGATTTCGCGTCTGTCTTGCTCGCGGCGCAGGGGACGAAAGCGAAGGTCGTCGCGCTTGCCAACGCGGGCGGCGACACCATCAATTCGATCAAGCAGGCGGCGGAGTTTGGCTTGACTGCAGGCGGCCAGAAGCTCGCGGCACTGGCTGGTTTCATCAATGACGTTCACGGGCTCGGATTGAAGGAAGCGCAGGGGCTGACGATTACCGAGGCGTCGTACTGGGACATGAACGACGACACGCGGAAGTGGGCGCAGCGCTTTTACGTGACGATGAACGCCATGCCAAATATGCTTCAAACCGGCACGTATTCATCGGTCCTGCACTATCTGAAAGCCGTTCAGGCCGCGGGCACGGATCGAACCGACGACGTGATGCAAAAAATGCGCGAGTTGCCGGTCAACGACGTCTTCTACAAGAATGGAAAAATTCGAGAAGATGGCCGAATGGTTCATGACATGTATCTGTTCGAGGTAAAGAAGCCTCAAGAGTCCAAGGGGCCGTGGGACTACTATAAATTGCTTGCCACAATACCTGCCGATCAGGCATTTCAACCATTGGCTCAGTCGAGATGTCCGTTGATCAAGAAGTAGGGGTGGGCGCCGCTGGAAGATGACCGTTCCTGCTGCGGTCCAAACCCACACATTGCTTTCGGAATAAGGCCGACAGCAGTGCGCCTCTCATCGGCGTCGAAGGCTCGGTGCCGTTCGCCGGAAACGGGTCGTTCGATTATCTCGGCGATGTCGCCTTGCTGTTCGGCAGGCAGGAGCAGGTCGTGACGGCGACGGGGGGGCCATCGCCAGCGATGCGGCGCTCATCGAGGCGGGCCTCGGCGCTCGGCGCCAACACCTCGCCCTCGATCTTCTATGCCGGCCAGCTTGCCGAGACCGACACCAACAACATGCTCAAGGGACGCTTCACGCTGAGGGTCTGAGAGACCGATCTGGACCCGCGTGCGACATCGCAAGTACCCACGCACTGCTTGATACAATCAGGTAGAATAAGGCTCGTCTGCCGAGTCGGGGCCTTGTGTCGAGATCATGAGGAGGTCAGTCCATGAAGATCGAACGCACTACATTCGGCACCATCACGATTGACGGAGAGACTTATGAACACGACGTGATCATTCGTCTGTCCGGCGAAGTGGCAAGGCGGAAGAAGAAGCTGTCGAAGAAGTACTACGGCACCTCGCATGTCCTCTCGAAGGACGAAGCGAAGTTCGTCTTCGAGAAGGGATGTGAGCAGCTCATTCTGGGCTCGGGCCAGTTCGGCAATGTGCATCTATCGCCGGAAGCTGAGGCGTATTTTGCGAGAAAGGGCTGCACGGTCCTGCTGCAGCCGACGCCCAAGGCGATTGACACGTTCAACAGCTCGCATGCGAAGAAGATCGGCCTTTTTCACGTGACCTGTTGAATCGGGCCAGGCCGCCGACCGCGCTGGGGATGAGCATAAGTCCGAGAGCGCATCGATTCACCCTCGTACGTGCCGACCGGCGGCGGAAACGACCATCGCCTGGGTCGGCAGGTCCTGACCAATGTCCGCACTGACGTGAGCAGAGCCGGCCCCGAGAGTCGGCTTGCGGTCAAAGCGCGACTTGGCGTGGAGGACGGCTCCTGGCGCAAAGTGGACATTTGGTCGGACCCGCGACTCTGAGAAGGGCCAACAGGCGACAGTGTACGCGTAGTTTGATATGAAAGACGCCACCAACTGAGGCGGCCTAGGAGGATCGATTTGTCATGCCGCGGGTTCGATGCGCTACTCATGGGGACCAACCGCAAACCTCGGTCTGCCAGCATATCGTTCAAGGGTTGGTAGACCGACGGCGCGTCGGCTTCTTTTGGAGCGTAGACGATCCCAACAATCCAAGGGGAGACGCCTGGTGCTCCGATTGCAACGATAGAGTGAAGCTAACAGGCGAATGGGTTGGACTTGCGCTTGAACACCTTCAGCCAAAGGTTTTGTGTGGTGAATGTTATGACTTTGCCAAGGCATTTAACTTGGGCGCAAGTTTTAACTAGAAAAAAAGCATTCGGCTAAACACGTTGGCGAGTCCGCTACGGGTCAAAATGCGACCTGGCGGCGAGAACAGCTTTTGGCGCAAAGCGGACAGCAGCGCCAAGTCCCGAAGCGGCAACGGGCCACGTCTGGACATTGGGGGCTTCGCTCACGCCCCTTCCGCATCCCCGCCATAAACGAGGCAGAGCATACGGGTCGAGAGGGGCGGATGGATGCCGCAATGGAGATGAGCCAACACAAGGGAGAAGCCAATGACCAGATCAAATGCGATGATTATTCGCAAAGCCTACGAGGACTTCGCACAGGGAAACGTCCCTGCGGTCTTTGCAGCCTTCGATCCGGGCATTACTTGGCATGTTCCCGGCCATAGTCCGCTGTCAGGCGACTACACCGGGCACGATCAGGTCGGGAGCTTCTTTCAACGCACGATGGAGCTTTCCGGGAACGTGTTTGGCATTGACGTGCACAACGTATTGGCCGATGGCGATGTCGTGGTTGCGTTGGCCACCGTGAATGCACAAAGAAGCGGGGTATCCGAGTCATTTCCAGAGGTGCATGTCTGGAAAATGAGGGATGGGAAGGCGGTCGAGTTTCGTGAGTATCAAGGTGACGAGCAGCGAGAGGATCGCTTCTGGTCCTGAGACTCATATTTCGGTCTGCCTTTTGGTCATGAAGTCAGCGACGCGAAATTCCGCGGCGACCCCGCGCATGTCTGCTTTATCCGCCAAGCAGGCACCGTTGGTTTGGATGCGCGCTAGATCAGCTTCTCCGCACTTAACCTCGCTTCGATCTCGGCAAGGATCCGGGCCAGCCTGTCCGCCCATGCCTTCTGTCCGGCCTGATCGGTGATCAGGTCCTGGCGGATCTCTAGTCCCGTGTTCATCAGGCCGCGCCGCTCGCCATGGACCGGGATCGTGTAGTCGGTCTCGTCGCTGACCGCATAGGGCTCGTTGTTGCCGACCACGAGGTCGCCTTCGCTGCGCAGACGCTTCAGCAGCAGCGGCGGCAGTACGGTATCGCGGTGATAGAGCGTGCCGATGTGCCAAGGACGCGCGATGCCGGCATAAACCGGCGTGAAGCTGTGCATGGACAGCAGCACCGTCGGCTTGCCCGCGTGCAGCCGCTGGTCGATGATCTCGCCGATCCGCCGGTGATAGGGATCGAAGATCGCCTGCCGCCGCGCCTGCGCGGCTTCGCGCGTCAAACCCTCATTGCCGGGGATCGTGGTGGCTTCGCTGATCAGCGGAATCGAGGCTGCGACATGCGGGGGGCGGTTGCAGTCGATCACGAGCCGCGAATAGCGCTGCGCGATCAGATGCGCGTCGAGCTGCGTCGCAAGCTGCTCGGCGACTTCGGCGATCCCGATATCCCAGGCGATGTGCCGTGTCAGCTCGTCTTCGGAGAGGCCGAGATTGCCGAGCACGCGCGGGATCAGCCGCCCATAATGGTCGCAGGTGAAGAGGAACGGCGAGCCGCCTTCGGCATTATGTTCGTGGACCGGCGGGATGTTTTCGTCCGTGAGCAGGAACGTCGCGCCGGTCGTGGTGTCCAAGATTTTGTCCTCAACTTTGCCTATCGAAGTGGCACGCCGATCTTAAAAATGAGCAGCGCCCACTATAGATTAGACCGCCGAAAGTCACGATGATTGCCGCACGATGCCGCTACTCAAGATTCGTCACAAGACCGTATATCGCTACACCCATCCGGTGGCGTTCGGCGAGCACCGCATCATGCTGAGCCCGCGCGACAGCCATGACCTGCGCGTGGTCGAGAGCGATCTCAGAATCGAGCCGCAGCCGATGTCGCTGCGTTGGATCCACGATGTGTTCGGCAACAGTGTGGCGATCGCGGCTTTCGATGAGCGGGCGGACACGCTGTCCTTCACCTCGACCGCCACCGTCGACCATAATCCGGCCGAGGAGTTCGCGCTGACGCCGGACGACCCCGCTTATTTCTATCCATTCCTCTATGACGAGGAGGAATTTCCGGATTTGCTGCAATATATCAGGCCGCAATATGCCGATCCGGACGGCGAGCTTTCGGCCTGGGCGCGGCAGTTCCTCGATGCCGAAGCGCCGACGCCGACGTTCAAGATCCTCAGCGGCATGACCCATGGCATCCGTGAAAGTTTTAATTATCGCAAGCGCCATGAGCAGGGCACGCAGCATCCGCTTGATACGCTGCAGACGGCTTCCGGCTCCTGCCGCGACTATGCGCTTTTCATGATCGAGGCGCTGCGGCGCCTTGGCATCGCCGCGCGTTTCGTGTCCGGCTATCTGTCGACGCCTTCGGACAGCTTCCATGTCGGCGGCGGCTCGACGCATGCCTGGGTGCAGGTCTATCTGCCGAGCGCAGGCTGGATCGAGTTCGATCCGACCAACGGCATCGTCGGCACGCGCGATTTGATCCGCGTCGCCGTCGCCCGCGATCCGCGCCAGGCGATCCCGCTGCACGGCGTCTATCTCGGCGCGGCGGACGCCTTCGTGAACATGGAAGTTGCGATCGCGGTCGAGCCGGTCGGCGAGGAGGAGAGGGAGAGCGAGCTGGCATGATCGAGATCAAGGTCGGCTTCGAGATTGCCTATGCGGCCGCGCAGCCGACGCCGATGGTGATGATGCTCTCGATCCATCCCTCGCGCTTCCAGGACATCATCGGCACCGAGACAATCATAGCCGAGCCCAATGTCCCGATCGGCTTCTATCGCGACAGTTTCGGCAATGTCTGCGGCCGCCTGGTGGCGCCGGCCGGCGGCGTGACCTTGCGCGGCCACGCCTTGGTGCGCGATTCCGGCCTGCCTGACGTCGTCAACCCGAGCGCGCAGCAGATTGCGATCGAGCAATTGCCGGACGAGATGCTGCTCTATCTGATGCCGAGCCGCTACTGCGAGACCGACAAGCTCACCGACATCGCCTGGTCGCTGTTCGGCAACACGCCGCCCGGCTGGGCGCGGGTGCAGGCGATCGTCGAGTTCGTGCACCACCACGTCACCTTTGGCTATCAGCATGCTCATCACATGAAGTCGGCGCATGATGTCTACGAGCAGCGCACCGGCGTCTGCCGCGACTTCGCCCATCTCGCGCTCACCTTCTGCCGCTGCATGGGCATCCCCGCGCGCTACTGCACCGGCTATATGGGCGACATCGGCGTGCCGCCGGACCCCGCGCCGATGGATTTCTCCGGCTGGTTCCAGGCCTATCTCTCGGGGGAGTGGTACACCTTCGATGCCCGCCACAACGTGCCGCGCATCGGCCGCATTTTGATGGGCACCGGCCGCGACGCCGCCGACGTCGCGCTGACCACGAGCTTCGGCTGCATGACGCTGACCAAGTTCATCGTGATCAGCGAAGAGGTGGCGGCTTGATCCGGCTGCGGGCGGCAGGATAACAAGCGGCCATGATCTCCGACCGTCTCTTCGTCTACGGCACCTTGATGCGCGGTTTCGACCATCCGATGGCGCGGCTGCTTTCGGGCAATGCCGATTTCATCAGTGAGGCGCGCTGCCAGGGCCGGCTCTACCGGGTGGCGCATTATCCCGCGCTCGAGCTCTCCGACGATCCGGCCGACATCGTGCACGGCGAATTGTTTCGCCTGCGTGTCCCGGACGAACTGTTACGCGAGTTCGACATGTATGAAGCCTGCGGCGAGGGTTTTCCGCAGCCGACCGAATATGTCCGCCAGATGTTGCCCCTCACCTTGGCCGACGGCACCACAGCCGAGGCGTGGACCTATGTCTACAACTGGCCGGTCGCGCACCTGCCGCGCATCGCCTCGGGCCGGTTCTTGCAGGCGTAAGCTGCTTCACTCCTCGCGCACGAGGCGGATGTCGACCTCGCGCTCGACATAGCTCCATTCTTCGGTCGCGCGCAGCATCGCCACCATTTCGTCGAACAGCGCGGTGTGCTCGGGGGCGAATTCGAACCAGGTGAGGAAATCGAAGGGCTCGCCGAGGTCGCGGCTGTGGAAGAGCTGCCGCGCGATCGCGGGCAGATATTTCAGCGTGCCGGCGATGTGGTGCGACTTGTCCTCGAAGATCTCGCGCCGCTCTTCCGGCGTCAGATTCCACCATGCGACAGTCTTCCGGATCGGGATCAGCGCCGCGCAGCTTGCCTCGCGCCGGCCAAGCCCGGCTTGCTGCGCGTCGAGCTGTTCCTTCTCCGCGCGGTTCGTATAGTGCAGATAGCTGATGACGCCGGCGAGCCGCCAGGCCGTGGTCGACGGCAACAGCGGCAGCGCGATCGCCTCGCTCGCGATGATCGACAGCGCCGGCACGCGCGGCAATGTCTCGCCCTTCACCTTGGAGATCGAGGTGACGCGCCAGCCGCCGCTCTGTCCGCCTCTAAATGTCGTAAACATGCCACTATCCAACAGCGGAACCGGGCGGGGTGCAAGATGCCATTACCACCGAGGGCTCCAACGGAGCCCTGAGCGGCCTGTGAATACCGGGCGAATCGCCACAATCCTGATACTTTGAGCCCGCGCTCACTATATCGGTGACCCCTCACGCTGGCCCCAAATCCGCCCCATGCGCTTCACCCCACAATTCCTCGACGAGCTGCGCGCCCGGCTTCCGGTCTCGGAAGTCGTGGGCAAGCGTGTGCGGCTGAAGAAGGCGGGCAAGGAGTGGAAGGGGCTGTCGCCGTTCCAGCAGGAGAAGACGCCCTCGTTCACGGTCAACGACCAGAAGGGCTTTTATCACGACTTTTCCTCGGGCAAGCATGGCAACATCTTCGACTTCGTGATGGAGACCGAGGGCGTCTCCTTCCCCGAGGCGGTCGAGCGGCTGGCCTCGATGGCCGGCATGCCGCTGCCGGCGGCAACGCCCGATGCCGCCCGCCACGAGCAGCGCCGCAAGACGCTGTATGACGTGATGGAACTCGCGGCAAAATTCTTCGCCGATACGCTGGCCTCGCGGAACGGGGCAAAGGCGCGCGGCTATCTCGCCGACCGCGCGATCTCGCCGGCGACGCAATTGCAGTTCCGCCTGGGCTATGCGCCGCCCGACCGCTTCGGGCTGAAGGAATTCCTGGGCTCCCAGGGCATTTCGACCGAGGACATGGTCGAGGCGGGGCTTTTGGTCGCCGGCGACGGCATCCCCGTGCCTTACGACCGCTTCCGCGACCGCGTGATGTTTCCGATCACCGACCTCCGCGGTCGCGTGATCGCCTTCGGCGGCCGGGCGCTGGAGAAGGACGTCCCCGCCAAGTACCTGAATTCGCCGGAAACCCCGCTCTTCCACAAGGGCGACAACCTCTACAATCTCGCCACTGCCCGCCAGGCCGCCCATGACGGCGCTGCCCTGATCGTGGTCGAAGGCTATGTCGACGTCATCGCCATGGTCACCTCGGGTTTTGCCGGCGCGGTGGCGCCGCTCGGCACTGCGCTCACCGAGAACCAGCTCGCGCTGCTCTGGAAGATGGCGGACGAGCCGATCCTCTGCTTCGACGGCGACCGGGCCGGCCAGAAGGCCGCCTACCGCGCCGCGGATCTGGCACTGCCGCATCTGAAGCCGGGAAAAAGCCTGCGTTTCGCGCTGCTGCCGGAAGGCCAGGACCCCGACGACCTCGCCCGCTCGGGCGGGCGCGGCGCGATCGAGGAGGTGATCTCGGCCGCCCGCGGCCTTGCCGAGGTGCTCTGGTCGCGCGAGATCGAGGGCGGCAATTTTGCAACGCCCGAGCGCCGCGCCGCCCTTGAGGCCCGGATCGGCGAGCTCACCAATGCCGTCCGCGACGAGGTGGTCCGCCGCTACTACCGGCAGGATTTTGCCGAGCGCCTGCAGCGCAATTTTGCTCCCGCGGCCGCACGTAGCGGCTATGGCCGCGGCCCGTTCCGCTCAGCCAAAGGCGGCGAATCATCCCGCCGTTTTGCGCCCCGCGCCCCGGGTGGCAGCCGATTCGGCCCGCCAGCAGGCCCGGCCCAGGGGCTGCTCCCCGGCCCCTACCAGGCGGCGAGCCCGCAGCTCGCGAGTAGCCCGATCATGCACGGCCAGCGCAGCGCGCTGTCCCGCCGCGAGGCCCTGATCCTGCAGACCCTGATCAACCATCCCTGGCTATTGCACGACCATCTGGAGGAGGTCGCGGCCCTCGAGCTCGCCCACCCGGAGGCGCACAAGCTCCGCGCCGGCATCATCGCCGCCTTCGCCAACGATCACCACCATTCTCCCGACGAGGAGGAGCAGGCCGAAAAAATGCGGGCCGATCTCGAGGCGGGCGGATTTTCACAAATCCTTCAAAGGGTTGAGCGGGCGATCACGACCCAGGCGGTGTGGGGCGTCAAGGTCGGCGCGGCACGCGAGGATGTTCTTTCCACCTGGCGGCAACTCGTTGCCTTGCATCAGAAAACACATGCATTACTTAGGGAAAGGAAGGACGCCGAGCAGGCTTTGGCCGAGGATTCCAGCGAGGCGAACTTGGCGTGGCTGCGGGACATCCAGGCACGAATGGCAGAAGCCGAAGGCACCGAGGCCCTGATCGAGGGATTTGGTGAGCTGTCGGGCCGGTTCCAGCGCAGCGTATGATGAAAGAATCATGCGGACGGTTCGGGCCGGACCCGCAAAAAGACTCGCCAAACCCATGGTTTGGCTGCAAAAACAGGGTTAAGCGAAACTTAATAGGCACACCCTTATTTGGTGTGCAGACCGTCAGGGCGGACTAAAGCGGAATTATGGGGTGGCGACATGTTGCGCCGCCCTTTCCGTATCATGAGCATGGTCGGGGGAGGACGTAACGGTTTTCCTGATCCTGCTCAAGCGAAGAGATTGAGTGCGAATGCTTCTTACCAAAAGGAAGCTGTCGCGCTTGTGACGTCAGTGGATCATGAGAGGCGCGCGTCGCAACGCCGGCCTCACGTGAAGCGCGTTTCGGGAGCTTGATGAATGGCCACCAAGGCAAAGACGCTGCAGGTTAAGGACAAGGAAAAAGACGACAAGGCAGCGGATGCCCCCGAGAAGGAACAGGCGGATGCGCCGTCGCCATTGCTTGACCTCTCGGATGCTGCCGTCAAGAAGATGATCAAGCAGGCCAAGAAGCGCGGCTTCGTGACCTTCGATCAGCTCAACGAAGTGCTTCCCTCCGACACCACCTCGCCGGAGCAGATCGAGGACATCATGTCGATGCTCTCGGACATGGGCATCAACGTCACCGAGGCCGACGACGTCGACGGCGAGGAAGAGGACAAGGACACCGACGACGAGACCGATAACGAGCTTGTCGAGGTCACGCAGAAGGCCGTCACCGAGGTCAAGAAATCCGAGCCGGGCGAGCGCACGGACGATCCCGTGCGCATGTATCTGCGCGAGATGGGCACTGTCGAGCTGCTCTCGCGCGAGGGCGAAATCGCCATCGCCAAGCGCATCGAGGCCGGCCGCGAGGCGATGATCGCAGGGCTCTGCGAAAGCCCACTGACCTTCCAGGCCATCATCATCTGGCGCGACGAACTCAACGAAGGCAAGATCTTCCTTCGCGACATCATCGATCTCGAAGCAACCTATGCCGGCCCTGACGCCAAGGGCGCCATGAACACGGCGATGATCGCGGGGCCGGTCGCTGACGGCGCGTCCGCCGCCGAGGGCGAAGGCGAGACCGGGCAGGCCGCGCCGGCCCATGTCGCACCGCCTGCCGCACCGCCGTCGCCGACCCCGTTCCGATCAGCGCCCGCCGGCGGCGAGCCTGAGGGCGAGGAGAAGGATCCGGGCGAGGCCGCCGCCGAAGCCGACATGGACGACGACGAGTTCGAGAACCAGATGTCGCTGGCGGCGATCGAGGCCGAGCTGAAGCCGAGGGTGGTCGAGACCTTCGACAAGATCGCGTCCGAATACAAGAAGCTGCGGCGCCTGCAGGAGCAGGACATCGCCAACCAGCTCCAGAGCGAGTCGCTCTCGCCCTCGCAGGAGCGCAAGTACAAGAAGCTGAAGGACGAGATCATCGTCGAAGTGAAGTCGCTGCGCCTGAACCAGGCCCGCATCGATTCGCTGGTCGAGCAGCTCTACGACATCAACAAGCGGCTGGTCTCGTTCGAGAGCCGGATGATGCGGCTTGCCGACAGCCACGGCGTCGCGCGCGAGGATTTCCTGCGCAATTACCAGGGCTCCGAGCTCGATCCGCGCTGGCTCAACCGTGTCTCGAAACTCTCTGCAAAAGGCTGGAAGAACTTCGTCCACCACGAGAAGGACCGCATCAAGGATCTGCGCCACGACATCCAGCAGCTCGCAGCGCTCACCGGCCTCGAGATCGGCGAGTTCCGCAAGATCGTGCACGGTGTGCAGAAGGGCGAGCGCGAGGCACGCCAGGCCAAGAAGGAGATGGTGGAAGCCAACCTTCGCCTCGTGATCTCGATCGCGAAGAAATACACCAACCGCGGCCTGCAGTTCCTCGACCTGATCCAGGAAGGCAACATCGGCCTGATGAAGGCGGTCGACAAGTTCGAGTATCGCCGCGGCTACAAGTTCTCGACCTACGCCACCTGGTGGATCCGGCAGGCGATCACCCGCAGCATTGCGGATCAAGCCCGCACCATCCGCATCCCCGTGCACATGATCGAGACCATCAACAAGATCGTGCGCACCTCGCGCCAGATGCTCAACGAGATCGGCCGCGAACCGACGCCTGAAGAGCTCGCCGAGAAGCTCGGCATGCCGCTTGAGAAGGTGCGCAAGGTCCTGAAGATCGCGAAAGAGCCGTTGTCGCTCGAGACGCCCGTCGGCGACGAAGAGGATTCACACCTCGGCGATTTCATCGAGGACAAGAACGCGATCCTGCCTATCGACGCCGCGATCCAGTCGAACCTGCGCGAGACCACCACGCGCGTGCTCGCCTCGCTCACCCCGCGCGAAGAACGCGTGCTCCGCATGCGCTTCGGCATCGGCATGAACACCGACCACACCCTGGAAGAAGTCGGCCAGCAGTTCTCGGTCACACGCGAACGCATCCGCCAGATCGAGGCCAAGGCGCTGCGCAAGCTCAAGCATCCGTCACGCAGCCGGAAGCTGCGGAGCTTCCTGGATAACTGACGCACCAACACAGGTCGTCATGCCCGGGCTTGATCCGGGCATCCACGAAAACGGCGGGCGAAAGCCCGCCGTTTTTATTGAATAATCGCGCGCAGGTGCCTCCGTGTTCTGCCACTGCGTCCTTCGAACTTATGGTCTTATGATGAAACGCTTCACTTTCGCTGGCAAAACGGCTGCGCGGGCTTTCATCTTTGGAAACAGGTCTTCCAATTCAGAGCCATGCGGTACTGCGCTCTCCATAACTATGTGTCGGGTTGCGAAACAGAATAGAGATATGTCCCATCTCGAAACCTCTGAAATGTTTCGCAAAGAAAGAATACCTTGCATGGTCATAGAAGAGATCAGGCACGTTAGCATCAAGACAAATACTTTAAGATTCTCATCATTGTCGTGCGTAAGTGAGAAACCAGTACTGTTATCGATCCATGTCCTGGCGATGTGGCGTGACCCCGAGTGGACAAAAGAACTTAGGTATTCGTACAGAACTTCGAATAGCTCCCTATCTTCCGAAAACCTCGAGGTTGAAATGTATTCGTAGAAACTGCGCGTTCGAGGGATTTGCTTCCCCGACCTTCGGTTGACTAGGATGTGTCTCTTTGTCTTTCCGTCTTTTACCAGCACTTCATATACTCCGGAACTCAGTCCGAAGTCAGAGTCTAGGAGGTATTGGGCGTTTCGTTTGCTGCGTGTTGCGTAGACCAACTTGCAATAGATCTCGTACAAAGACCTGACTAAAACGAGCGCCTCTTCGCTGGTCGTATATTTTTGTGAGCGAAAGATCGCCCTCACAATTCTGTATGTGCGGACTAATAGGTACGCGCAAACGAACCGTTGAACGTCCACAGTGTGGCGTCCCGAGTTGACGTTCCGCTCAATGAAATTTCCAAAAATATAGAGGGCATTTCTTAGAGGATCGTCTTTCTCTCCCCCCATCTCATCATAGTCTGACAGCTTATAAACGTTATCTTGGCCTTCTTGAGCGAGCGTATCGTATTCCAGTCCTGCTCGTTGGATTTCCTCTTTTTCATCCTTTGTCAGGCGCTTGTACCCTTCTTTTGATACCATAAAGCCTGTTTTGTCGAAGATGTAGATCAAACGTTGAGGTGTGTTCGCTCGCAGCATGGTCGCAATCATGAGCGCACGAAACTCTGCGTCTGAATAGCAGTAGCTCCAATAGAAAAGGCGATCGCCGTCTCTAGGCGGTCTACGCATCGCTTCGAAGAAACTTTGCTCTACCTGCTCAGTAAGCTCCGACAGATTTGGACTGTCAGGCGTTCTTGATCTTCGTTTCGTTGAACGGTTCATATCCCCAGCTCTCTATTTCGGGTGAGGCCAGCCGCGCGTTCGTTCCAAAGGTCAATTTGTAGACCTTCATCTGTTAATATCACCGACGTCATGCCAATCGGCGACGTCCTCCTATTCCAGCAACTGAAGGTCAACTTACTGACCATGCCGTCCCAATATATCGTCTGGTACAACATGCGCTGCCCCGTTTGCTGCAATGGCGTCGACTGGCAGCGCAACAAGCTCCTCGCCGCGGTGCGCGTCGGCACCATCTGCTTCAAGGACATCAACGAACAACCGGATGCGCTCGCGTCCTACGGCGCAACCGTTGACGACGTGCGCCGCGGCCTGCATGCGACCGACGAAGCCGGCCGCCTGATCCTCGGTGCCGACGTCGCGATCTGGTGGCTGACACCCGGCGAGGGGAAGCTCGCGACGCTGCTCGGCAATCGCGTCATGCTGCCGGTGACGCGGCTTGCGTACGACTGGTTCACGGATATGCTGTTCGCCTGGAACAAGCGGAAGGGGCGCTGGTGAATGCCGACGATTGCCTACTTTTACGGAATAGCGATCCGAATGTTCTTCGTTGATCATCCCCCGCCGCATTTTCTAGCTTCGTATAGCGGGCATGAGGCGAATGTCTCTATCGAGACCGGCGAGGTTATCGAAGGGCGCTTGCCTGGCAATGCGGCGCGGCTCGTCAAGCAATGGACGCTGGTACATCGGGGTGAATTAGAGGATAATTGGCGGCGAGCGCGCGCCAATCAGCCGCTCGTCAAGATTGTGGGTCTCGACGATGATTAAGGTCGCAAAGATCAGGTACCTCGGAAGCTACCGCTTGCGTGTGTCGTTCAGCGACGGCATGGCGGGGGAGTATGATTTTACGCCCATCGTTCAGCGTGGTGGGCCGATGGTCGAGCCGTTGCGCGATCCGGCATTCTTCGGACGGGTCTTCCTGGAGGATGGCGCGCCGACCTGGCCGAACGGTTACGATGCCGCACCAGGCTGGCTACGGCGTGAGATCGAGGCCGGCGGGACGTTGGTACGCGACGTCGCCGCCTGATTTGCCTTCGCCGTCGAGCGCGAAACCGGACGTATGATTGGCCAGCCATCCACGAAATGGCGGACGAAGGCCCGCCGGTTTTGTCTCCCCGAATACGCTATACGAAGGACGCCGGGTGGCGGCTTATTTCTTCTTTGCCCCAACCCGCTCGATGGTCTTGATCGCCAGCGGTGGGCGGCCGGCTTTTTCGGCGATCTCGCGGTCCTGCTCGATGATGAAGCCACGTGCCGGCTCGTCGCCATCGAGGCCGCCAAGCAGCTCGGCGGGTACGCGGCGGTTGGAGCGCTGCGAGCCGTCTTCGTAAACGACATTGAAAAAGGCGAACTCGCCTTTGGGATTGGTGCCGGGTTTCTTGGCCATGGGCGGCTTGTCGTCGATCACGGTGCGCCTGTCAAAGAAATAACGCGCGTTGGTGTGATTGGCTGCCCTGCGCGAAAAACGCGCTCCCTTCATGCCGTCGCCTTCGAGGCAACTGCGAGCTGGAGCTTTTATGCCAATATGAGTATTCCGGCTGCGGGCGATCGGTGCGGCGGCATAGTCGTCAGCGCGTTGCAGCCTCGCACCGCGCCTGATTCACTCGTTCGAACGGGGTGGACTAGGATCCACAATGGTTTTCGACGCACCGCCAGGCGCAGGCTGCATCGGCGGCGGGGTGCCACCTTGCGGGCTTTCAGCGGGCGCGCCACCCGATTCAGTGTCAAGCGGTCCGGTCCGCCCCTGCGGCTGTTGCTGTCCCTTGTTATCGGGCAAAACCGTGCGGCCTGTACTCCAGGGGGAGTCGCCTGGTTTTTTCTCGTCACTCTGAGGCTGGGCTGCGGCGATTGAACCCCAGATGCCGACGCACAGCACCGTAAGAAGAATGCGCATGGACGCTCCTTCGCCAGCTTTCGGCTGGGCTCTTGGGATGGGTGCCCGAAGGCGGAGGATTCGACGCCCAACGAACCCATTGGTTCCAGTCGTCCTGGATCGCGCTTCAGCGGTAACCACGTTCCAAGATTCCTCACGAAATCCCGCCGCGGTTACCAACTGTCAGGGATTACGGCCTTTGCTCCTGGTCACATCAGCACGGTGACGAGAGATGGTTATGCCTGTCGGACGATACATCGCCTGGGTTGGCGCATCGCTTCTTGCGTTGCTGTACATCGCTGACTGGTGCTCGCCACAATCCTTAACAGTGGAGGCGGGTGAGCCGGTTGAGCGGCCGGCCATCCGGATCGCGTCGGTTGAGCGGCCGCCCGAGCTTGTCGTCATGGACACCAGCCTGCCCACCATTGTGCCGCCGCCGACGCTGGCCGAATCGGTGCCGCCAAGCGAACCGCCTCCGGTGCGTGCGCTCGCCGCAGCGCCGCCGCCTCCGCCGGCGGTCGAGGTCGAGAAAAAGACCAAGAAGGTCGTCAAACGGCAGGCGCCGAAGGTCGCGGCGGTGCAGCCGCCACTACCGCTGGCTCCCGCGGCCAGCCCGGCGCCGCCGCCCGCTCAGGGGATCAAGCTGTCGTTCGCGGATATCATTTCCGGGCAACTGGTGAAGGATCTTTTCAACCTGCATTGAGGTGCAGGCTTATCCTGCGAGCCTCGTAGCCCGGGTGGAGCGAAGCGCAACCCGGGGCGGCTGCGTCAACACTTATCGGCGGTCCCCGGGTTACGCTGGCGCTGCACCCGGGCTACGCGCTCTAGCTGCCGGACGCCGCCTTGCCCTGCGTTGGAGCCATCGCAGCGACGCTCTGTGCCACGAGTTGGCCGCGGCCGCGCCGCGGGCCGCTGTCGGTCTGCTGCTGGCCCATCGCCATGATCGCCGTGCCCATCGCGCTCGAGCCCAGCGTGACGATGAAGCCGAACAAGAGCAGCCCGAGCGCAACGCCGGGCGTATCGTCAGCCAGGATCAGGTCACGCAGGTGGCCGGGATTGAGCAGCAGCAGGCCGCCGACGAGCAGCACCGCAACCGAGACACCTGCGGCGAGGTTGATCGCGAGCAGCCGAAACAGCGGCGCTCCGAAAACAAGGGATTCGCGCGGCGAGGGCGTCTCTTCCTGCAAATCGTTCATGATGAAATCCTATCGCATTTTCCAAGCGACAGGGACGGCGGCTCAGCCGACAAACCGGCGAATTGAAAAGCCGGAGCCCGGTGCTCACCCATAACCGGCACGGCCCCAGCTTCGTTCCTAAATCCGCAGGCCGCTTCGCCATTTGCGCCGGTCTTTTGACGGGTCTGACTTTCACGGGCATGATCATCGCTCCCGCCCGCCGTTCTCTCTTGAAGGAAATCCGATATGCCGAGGCTTGTTCTGGCCGTCCTACTGCTTGCGCTGTTTGCTTCCGGCCCGGCCAGGGCTGCCCGCTGCGGCGGGGACTTCCACGCGTTCATCGGCAGCTTTTCGCAGGAAGCGGCCGCGGCCGGCATCTCGCAAAGCGTGATCTCGCAGGCGCTCGACGGCGTGCAGCAGGATGCGGGCGTGCTTGCCTTCGACCGGCGCCAGCGCGGCACGTTCCGCAAGAGCTTCGAGCAATATGTCGCGACCCGCGTCGGGCCCGGGCGGATCAACACGGGACGCGCAATGCTGCAGCGTCATGCGGCGCTGCTATCGAGTATCGAACAGAAGTACGGCGTGCCGCGCCAGATACTGGTCGCGATCTGGGGCTTGGAGACCGATTTCGGCAAGGGCGACATGGGCAAGCTGCCGGTCTTCCGCGTGCTCGCCACCCTCGCGCATGATTGCCGCCGCACCGAATTGTTTCAGGGCGAACTGCTTTCGGCGCTGCAGATCGTGCAGCGCGGCGATCTCCGCCTGAACGACATGATCGGCGCCTATGCCGGTGAGATCGGCCAGACGCAATTCCTGCCGTCGTCCTACATCAAATACGGCGTCGATTTCGACGGCAACGGCCACGTCGATCTGCGCCATAGCGTGCCCGACGTGCTCGCCTCCACCGCGAACCTCCTGCACACCAACGGCTTCAAGATGGGCGCGTCCTACGAGGAAGGCAGCGCCAATTTCGAAGCGATGCGCGAATGGAACAGGGCTGTCGTGTACCGCAAAACCATCGCCTATTTCGCCGATCAACTCATGGGCCGATGACATGCCCGGTGCCGTCATTCCGGGGCGCGCCTCTTGGCGCGAACCCGGAATCCATCGAGCCGCAGCACAGGTGGAGAAATGGATTCCGGGCTCGCCGCTTTGCGGCGCCCCGGAATGACGGAGGGATGCATTGCGCAATCCTCTCCTCCGTCATGGCCGGGCTTGAGGTCCTAACCGGCTACATAGGTAACAGAATAGACCGGCGACATGGGTAACAGGTCAACTGATCGGCAAGGAGGAGCT